>JAHFVC010000140.1:0-6845 GCA_023264765.1 Mycobacterium sp.
CATCAGCCGGCGTTCATAGGACAGCGCCACCTGCAGCACCGACCAGCCGCCGCCGGGTTCGCCGACCAGGTTCGCGTCGGGCACCCTGGCGCCGGAGATGAACACCTCGTTGAACTCGGATTCGCCGGTGATCTGATGGATCGGACGAACCTCGACGCCGGGCTGGCGCATCGGGAACATGAAGAAGCTGATTCCGTTGTGCTTGGGCACATCCCAGTCGGTGCGCGCCACCAGCAGGCCGTAGTCGGCCGTCTTCGCGAACGACGTCCACACCTTCTGGCCGTCGATCACCCACTCGTCGCCGTCCCGCTCGGCGCGGGTACGCAGCCCGGCCAGATCCGATCCGGCGCCCGGCTCGGAATAGAGCAGACACCACTTGGTCTCACCGCGGATCGACGGCGGGATCAGCCGGTGCTTCTGCTCGTCGGTCCCCAGGTCGTGCAGCGTGCAGGCGAACAGGTTGGCTCGGTCGTGACCCGTCCCGGGCGCGCCGACCGCGGCGAATTCGGCTGCCACGATGCGGGATTGTGGATCGGAAAGCCCGCGGCCCCACCATTTCGGTTCCCAGCTTGGCACGGCCCAGCCTGCGTCGAACACCGTCTGTGCCCATTGGCCGCGGTCCACGGATGCGTCCCAGTTGGCCGCCAGCCATTGCCGAACTTCGTCCCGTACCTCGTCGTCGGTCGTCGTGCTTTCGTGGGTCATAGTGCCTCCCGCAGCCGCACGTAGCGTTCCCGGTGCCACGCCGCGTCGCCGAACAATTCGGCATCCGTCCGGGCGCGCCGCAGATACAGGTGTGCGGGGTGCTCCCAGGTGAATCCGATGCCGCCGTGCACCTGGATGGCGCTCGCGGCCACCGCGACGTACGCCTCCGAGCAATACGACTGTGCGGCAGCTAGATCCAGTAGACGGTTGGGATCGTCGGCGTCGAAGGCCGCGGCGACGTGCCGGGCCGCGGACAGCGCCGACTCCGCATCCAGCAGCATGTCGGCGCACATGTGCTTGATCGCCTGGAAACTGCCGATCGCACGCCCGAACTGGAATCGGGTCTTGGCGTAGTCGGCCGCCATCTGTATCGCCTGCATCGCGCCGCCGGCCTGCTCGCCCAGCAGCGCCGCCGACGAACCGTCCAGCGCCCGATCGAGTGCGGCGGCCCCGCCCTCCAACGTGCCCACCAGACGTCCCGGCGTGTCGTTCAAGACCAGACGGCCCTGCTTGCGGGTCGCATCGACCGTCGACAGTGCGCTGATCTCAAGGCCGGGCGCATCGGGCTCCACCGCGAACACCGCGTCGCCGGCCAGAACGTAGATCCGCTCGGCGATCGTCGGATCGAGCACGTAGGTCTTCGCGCCCCGCAACCGCCACTCGAAACCGGCTGAGCGAGCGACAGTTTCCGGTTCCCGAGGCGGACGGGCCGATCCCGCCTCGGCGAACGCCACCGTCGCGATCAGCTCTCCCGCGGCGATCCGCGGCAGCACATCGGCCTGCTCCTTGGCGTCGCCGAGAGCCAACAGCAGCTGCGTCGTCAGCAGAGACGACAGGTACGGCGCGCACAGCAACGCCCGGCCCATGGCCTCCATCACCAGTCCGACCTCGACGGCTCCGGCGCCGGAGCCACCGAACTTCTCGGGTATCGCCAGGCCCAACAGGCCCATGGCGGCCAGCTCGGCCCAGACCGTGGGGTCGTAACCGGTGTCGGTGGCCATCAACCGGCGCACCTCAGCCTCGGGTGAGCGCTTGGCCATCAGGTCGGCCACCGCTTCGGCCAGGTCGCGCTGTTCGGTGGTTAGCGCGGACACTCAGCCCTCGAAGCTCTCGCGCAGGCTGTCGCACTGGCTGAAGAAGAACGCGCTCGAAATGTCGGCCTTGGCGGCAATCCCGTCGAAACCGTGGAACGCGCCGGGCACCACGTGGATTTGGCACGGCACATCGGCGGCCCGCAGCCGCTCCGCGTACTCGAGGTCTTCGTCGTGGAACAGGTCCAGGGTTCCGACGCCGAGCCAGGCCGGCGGCAGGCCGGCCAGATCGGTCCGGCGCGCGGGCGCGGCGACCTCCGGGTCGGCGCCACCCAGATAGGCCTGCCAGCCGAACCGATTGCTGGTGGCGTTCCACAGCCGGTGCCCCGGGTGGTAGAGATGGCTGCCCACACTGCGGTCGTCGATCATCGGGTAGACGAGCAGCTGGAAGACGGGTTTCACCCCGTCGCGATCACGGGCCAGCAGTGCCAGCGCGGCGCACAGACCGCCACCGGCACTGGCCCCGCCGATCGCGATCCGTTCGCGATCGACGGCGGGCAGCTTGGCCAGCCACTCCAGCGCGGTGTAGCAGTCCTCCAGCGGCGCGGGGTACGGGTGCTCGGGCGCCAGCCGGTAGTCGACCGCGGCCACCGTGATCCCCAGCTCCTTGACGAACTTGCGGCACACCAGGTCGTCCTGGGCCGCGGTGCCGATGACGTAACCGCCACCGTGGATCCACAGCAGCGCCGGGGTGGTCGTGGCTGCTCCGGCGGGCCGGTAGAGACGGATGCCGATGCCCGACTCCAAGGTCAGCACCTCGACGTTGTCGGTGCGGGCTCGCTGCAGGCCCGTCAGTCGGCGGATGACCGGCAGGGTCCTGGCGGAGATCAGCGCGCGGGGGGTGAACCGGGCGACTTTGCGCAGTTCGGGATGGATTTCGGTGGTGGCCACGCTGCCCAGTATGGCAACCGGCGATACGGCGGCGATATGGCTAGGACAGGACCTTGATCCATGACGGCGCCGACAGTATCGTGGTGGCGGCAATTACGGAACTACGCGTAGCGTAATTGCCGATCGGCGAGAGGACACGTCAATGTCGACCAATCCGTATGCGGGGCAACCCTTCACGTCCTCGGACGCCGAGATCGCTGCCGCGTTGGAGCAGGTCAGCATCCCCACGCTGCTGCTATCCCTGGTGCACATCACCGGCGATCCGCGCTTCATCCGCGAGTTCAAGCAGGCCGGTGTCTTCCTCAACGAGGTCCAGGGCTTCATGTCCGAGGAGGACAAGGCCAGGGCGCGTGCGGTGGCGCTGCCGGTGATCGCCGACTACCGCGACCGCGGCTGCCCCGGGCCGGTGCCACTGAGTCCCGAGCTGATCGGGGAGATGCTCGACTGGGCCGCCTGCGAGCATGTCGACGACGAGTACCGTCCGATGGTTCTCGAGGAGATGGACCTCGAGAATGTCGACCCGCGCCGTCCCGTCGCACTCGATTCGGCGGCGGCGGCCGACTTCCCGGTCGTCGTGATCGGCTGCGGCGAATCGGGTCTGCTTGCCGGTATCCGGCTCAAACAAGCCAACATCCCGTTCACCATCATCGAGAAGAACGCCGGCCCTGGCGGAACCTGGTGGGAGAACAGCTATCCCGGTGCCCGGGTCGACGTCGCCAACCACTTCTACTGCTACAGCTTCGAACCGAGCAACGACTGGTCGCACTACTTCGCCGAACAGCCCGAGCTGCGTGCGTATTTCGAAACAGTCCTGGCCCGACACCAGCTCGCTGCGTTCGTGCGCTGGCAGACCGAGGTGGTCTCGGCGCAGTGGAACGATGACAACGGCACCTGGCTGGTGGTCGTACGCGGCAAGGACGGCGCCGAATCCAGCATCCGGGCCAAGGCCGTCATTACCGCGGTGGGCCAGCTGAACCGGCCGCACCTCCCCGACATCGACGGTGCCGACACCTTCGAGGGGCCCTCGTTCCACTCGGCGGCCTGGGATCACTCCGTCGACCTGACCGGCAAGCGGGTGGCCCTGATCGGTGCCGGCGCAAGTGGCTTCCAGATCGCTCCGGCGATCGCCGATCGGGTTGAGCATGTGACGGTCTTTCAGCGCACCGCGCAGTGGATGTTCCCCAATCCGATGTATCACGACAGCGTCGGCGACGGTGTGCGCTGGGCGATGAATCACCTTCCGTACTACAACCGTTGGTACCGCTTCCTGGTGATGTGGCCAGGCGCGGACAAGGGCTTGGAGGCGGCCCGCTCGGATCCCGCCTATACCAACGCCGATGACCCGAACTACGCGGTCAGCGACATCAACGCGGTGGCGCGCCTGATGTTCACCGACTGGATCACCACCCAGGTCGGCGACGACCAGGAGCTGTTGGCCAAGGTGCTGCCCGACTACCCGGCCACGGGCAAACGGACGTTGCAGGACAACGGAACCTGGCTCACCACCCTGCGCCGCGACGATGTCGAGCTGGTGCGCACCCCGATCGAACGCATCACCGGCCACGGCGTGGTCACCGCTGACGGGGTTACCCACGACGTCGACGTCATCGTCTACGCCACCGGATTCCGCGCCACCGAGGTGCTTTACCCGCTGAAGATCACCGGTCGCGACGGGGTGGATCTGCGCACCGCATGGGGGGAGCGGCCCGCCGGTTACCTGGGTATCACCGTGCCGCGGTTCCCGAACTTCTTCATGATCTACGGCCCTGGCAACCATCTGGCGCATGGTGGCAGCTTGATCTTCAACTCCGAGCTGCAGATGCGCTACATCAACGACTGCCTGGGCGAGCTGATCACCAACGGCTGGAACGCAATTGAGCCGACGACGGATGCCACCGAGGAGTGGCATCGCCGGCATCAGGCCGAGATCGCCACGATGGTGTGGGCGCATCCGTCGATCAAGCATTCGTACTTCAAGAACCCCGACGGCGAGATCCACACCGTGAGCCCGTGGCGCCTGCCGGTGTACTGGAACGCGGTGCGCGACCCCGACTGGTCGAACTTCGTTGTGACAAAAGGGAAGTGAGGAAGCCATGCGCGCGGTACTCATCGACACGCCGGGTTCGGTCCGGGTCGACAACTGGCCTGACCCGGTACTGCCGGGACCGACCGGCGCCATCGTCCAGATGACGGCGGCCGCGATCTGTGGCTCGGACCTGCACTTCTACGAAGGCGACTACCCGCTCTTGCAACCCGTCTCGCTGGGCCATGAGGCCGTCGGCACCGTCGTCGAGGTCGGATCGGATGTCCACTCGGTCAAGGTCGGTGACTATGTCATCGTGTCCTCGGTGGCCGGCTGCGGCGCTTGCGCCGGTTGCGCGACCAAGGATCCTATCCAGTGTGCGTCAGGCCCACAGGTTTTCGGCTCGGGGGTGTTGGGCGGAGCGCAAGCCGAACTGATCGGCGTGCCGGCCGCTGATTTCCAGTTGCTGAAAATGCCCGAGAACATCAACACCGAGGCGGCACTGCTGCTCACCGACAACCTGGCCACCGGGTGGTCGGCCGCCCAACGTGCCGATATCCCGGTCGGCGGCACCGCCGTGGTCATCGGCCTGGGTGCGGTCGGTCTGTGTGCCGTGCGCAGCGCGTTGTTCCTCGGTGCGGCAAGGGTATTCGCCGTCGACCCGGTCGCCGAGCGACGGGAACGGGCGGCGAAACTGGGTGCGACGGCCATCGCGCCGGCCGCGGCACCGGCGGTCATAGAGGCCACCGGCGGTAGAGGCGCCGACTCGGTCATCGACGCCGTCGGCAACGACACCACGCTCGATGACGCCCTGGCCACGGTGCGCGCCCGCGGCACCGTGTCGGTGGTCGGCGTGCACAACCTCAACCCGTACCCGTTCCCCGCACTCACCGGGCTGCTGCGCAGCCTGACCTTCCGGATGACGACCGCGCCGGTACAGCAGACGTGGCCCGAACTGATCCCGCTGCTGCAGAACGGCCGCCTCAACGTCGACGGCATCTTCACCACGAACCTGTCCCTCGACCAGGCCGCCGAGGGTTACGCCGCCGTCGCCGCGCGATCGGGTGAGCACGTCAAGGTGCTGCTCACGCCATGACATGGGGCGCAGCGCCCTGACGGCACAGTTGGCGTTTATCCACCCCCGGCACTAGCTTTCTTTCGGTGATGTCCTCAGCTGCTGGTGCGATCGCGCGGTGGGTCGCTCCCCTCATGACGGCTGCGGTCGTCGCCGGCCTGGTTCTGTCCACCGGACCAGCGCAGACCGGGCAAATACGCCTGGCTGACGATGCCGCACAGGTCGGCGGATCGCCCTTCTACGTCGATCCGAACTCGGCGGCCATGCGCGCCTCGCGCGCCAACCCCGACAATCCCCAGCTGGCCTACATCGCCAACACCCCGCAGGCGTACTTCATCGACAACCTGGTTCCGGCCGCCGCGGTCAGCACGTATCTCAACGGTGCCTGGGCCGCCGGTGCCCTGCCGATGCTGGCCATCTACTCCCTGCCGAACCGCGACTGCGGAAGCTTCGCGGCGGGCGGGTTCGGCTCGGCCGACGCCTACCGCGGGTGGATCGACCGCGTCGCCTCCCAAATTGGCGGCGGACCGGTGACGATCATTCTCGAACCCGACGCGCTCGACATGGCCGACTGCCTGTCGGGTAGTGCTCGCCAGGAGCGCTTCGACCTGATCCGCTACGGCGTCGACACCCTGACCCGCAACCCCGCCGCCGCCGTGTACGTCGACGCCGGGCACTCGCGCTGGCTGGCCGCCGACGAGATCGCCAACCGGCTCAATCAGGTCGGCATCGCGAACGCCCGGGGCTTCAGCCTCAACGTCTCGAACTTCTTCACCACCGCTGAGGAAATCGGTTATGGCGAAGCGATTTCGGGGATGACGGGCGGCAAGCCCTATGTGATCGACACCTCGCGCAACGGCAATGGGCCGGCCGACGGTGAATTGTATTGGTGCAATCCGAGCGGCCGGGCCCTCGGTGTCCAGCCGACCACGGCCACCGGCAACGGCCACATAGACGCCTTCCTGTGGGTCAAGCGTCCTGGCGACTCTGATGGGTCATGCGGACGCGGCGATCCCGGTCCGGGGCATTTTGTGAATCAGTTCGCTATCGATCTGGCCCG
>JAHFVC010000140.1:6945-15135 GCA_023264765.1 Mycobacterium sp.
GCCCCCCACCACCGCTGGCCACGGCACATCCAGGACGTCAAGGCGGCGATCGCCTGGGCCCGCGCCAATGTCGACCGGTTCGGCGGCGACCGCAATTTCGTTGCCGTGGCTGGCTGTTCGGCCGGCGGCCATCTTGCCGCGCTGGCCGGCCTCACCATCGACGACGCCGAGTACCAGGCGCACCTGCCGGGCAGGGTCGGACACCGCCGTCGACGCCGTCGTCGGCATCTACGGCCGCTACGACTGGGAAGACCGCTCGACTCCGGAGCGCACCCGCTTCGTCGACTTCCTGGAGCGCGTGGTCGTCAACAAGAAGCAGAGCCGCCACGGGGACCTGTTCCGTAAGGCGTCGCCGATCGCGCGGATCCATCCCAAGGCACCACCCTTCCTGGTGGTGCACGGCTCCGGTGACAGTGTGATCCCTGTCGCGCAGGCCCAAGGCTTCGTCGAGCGCCTGCGTTCGGTGTCCCGCTCGGCGGTCAGCTACGTCGAATTGCCCGGTGCCGGTCACGGTTTCGATATGACCGACGGTGCGCGCACCGGTTCGGTCGCAACCGCAATCGGCCTGTTCCTCAACCAGATTCACCGCGACCGTGCCGCCATGTCCACCAAAGAGGTGATCTGAGCCCGCACCGGTTGTAGTGTCCCGGGCAGGGGAGGCACACCGGGTGAAGAGGGTTCAACGATGAAAAGACTGCGCGGCTGGGATGCGGTGCTGTTGTACAGCGAGGCACCCAATGTGCACATGCACACCCTCAAGATCGCGGTCATCGATTTGCAGGGCATCGGCGACCGCAATTTCGGCGTCGAGGAGTTCCGGCAGGTCATCCGGGGCCGGCTCTACAAACTCGACCCGTTCCGCTACCAGCTGATCGACATCCCGTTCAAATTCCACCACCCGATGTGGCTGGAGAACTGCGACGTCGACCTCGATTACCACATCCGTCCCTGGCGGGTACGGGAGCCGGGCGGCCGCCGCGAGCTCGACGAGGCGATCGGCGAGATCGCCAGCACTCCGCTGGACCGCAGCCGTCCACTGTGGGAGATGTACTTCGTCGAGGGGCTGGCCAACGGCCGCATCGCGGTCGTCGGCAAGATCCACCACGCCCTGGCCGACGGCGTCGCCTCCGGCAACTTGATGGCCCGCGGGATGGACCTGCAGAGCAGTCCCGACCCGGATCAGGATTTTCCGACCGACCCCGCCCCGGCCCGCGGTGAGCTGGTGCGTTCGGCGTTCGTCGACCACCTTCGCCAGCTTGGCAAGCTGCCCGGCGTCATGAAATACACCTACGACGGAATGCGCCGGGTCCGTCGTAGTGACCGCAAGCTGTCACCCGAGTTGACGATGCCGTTCACCCCGCCGCCATCGTTCATGAATCACATGCTGAACCCCCAACGACGTTTCGCCACTGCGACTTTGGCGCTAGCCGAGTTCAAGGAGACCAGCAAGGCCCTCGGTGTGACCATCAACGATCTGGTGCTCGCCACCGCTGCCGGGGCGCTGCGCACGCTGCTGTTGCGTTACGACGGCAAGGCGGATCATCCGCTCCTGGCGTCGGTGCCGGTGAGTTTCAACTTCGACCCCGACCGGGTGTCGGGCAACTTCTTCACCGGCATGATGGTGGCCGTGCCCGTGGATGTCGTCGATCCGTTGGAGCGGGTGCGCCAGACCCACGACGCCGCAGTGTTGGCCAAGGAAGGCCATCACCTCGTCGGACCCGAGTTGGTCAGCCGGTGGTCGACGTATCTGCCGCCCGCACCGGCTCAAGCTCTGTTCAAGTGGTTGTCCACCAGGGACGGCCAGAACAAGGTGTTGAACCTGCCCATCTCGAATGTGCCCGGCCCGCGCGAGCACGGCCGCGTCGGCGGCGCACTGGTCACCGAGATCTACTCCGTCGGTCCGCTGACCGCGGGCAGCGGGTTGAACATCACCGTGTGGAGCTATGTCGATCAGCTCAACATCTCGGTGCTCACCGACGGCTCCACCGTCGGCGATCCGCACGAGGTCACCGATGCGATGCTCGAAGCGTTCTCCGAAATCCGGGTGGCCGCAGGGCTTTCCGGTGAGTTGGCGGTCGTGGAGACCGCCATGGCGCAGGCCTAAGACTGCAGCTCGGACCTGCGGGCATAGGCCATATCGAGTCCCGGGTTCCGGGTAAAGTACACGCTGGCAACCAAACTGGTGAATGAGTTGGTCGAAGCCGCCGACGAGAAGGTCCTGGCCAAGACGATCGCCCGCTACGGCAGAGTTGATCTCATCTGCGTCGACGAGCTGGGATACATGGAATTGGACCGTCGCGGAGCGGAATTGCTGTTCCAGGTGCTGACCGAACGCGAAGAGAAGAACAGCGTGGCCATCGCCTCCAACGACAGCTTCGGATCGTGGACCAAGACGTTCACCGATCCTCGTCTGTGCGCTGCCATCGTCGATCGACTCACGTTTGGCGGCAACATCATCGAGACCGGAACCGACTCCTACCGCCTGGCTCACGCCCGCGCCGCACGGGCCGCTACCTGATCGTCCGTCCGAGGAAGGATGCGCATGCTCCTCGAGCTTGAGGCCGCAGGCGAGTGGGACTCGCTGGTACAGCAGATCGCCGATGGCGCTCCCGACCCATCCGGGCGGCGCCGCCAAGGCGGCGCACCATCCGCCGGCACACGCCACTGTTGCAATTGAACGGTGTTCAAGTATGGTCCTGAACTGTGACGATGGAAGACGTGTGGGGATGGTTGGATGAGCGTGCCGCTCAGCGTGCGCGCGCGGGGTTGCAGCGGCGGCTGCGGCCGCGCACACCGCAGTCCGCTCTGGTGGATCTCGCCTCCAATGACTATCTGGGGTTGTCGCGTCACCCCGAGGTGATCGCCGGCGCGATCGACGCGGTGCACAAGTGGGGAACGGGCTCGACCGGCTCCCGTTTGGTGACGGGAACGACGACCGATCACGAACAACTGGAAGACGAGCTGGCCGAATTCGTCGGAGCCCAAGCCGGTCTCGTGTTCGCTACCGGCTACGCGGCCAACCTTGCCGCGGTCACCGCCCTGGCCGATCCGGACACACTGGTGGTATCCGATGCCCACAACCACGCGTCGATCATCGACGCGTGCCGACTCGCACGCGCTCATCTGGCGGTGGTGGCGCATAACGACGTCCCCGCAGTGCAACACCTGCTGGCGACCCGCCACCAGCAGCGGGCGGTGGTGATCACCGAATCGGTGTTCAGCACCGATGGGGATCTGGCTCCCGTCACAGAATTGCATCAGGCCGTTCGATCCTATGGCGCGGTATTGATCGTCGACGAGGCGCACGCGATCGGGGTGCGCGGCGACGGCGGGCGCGGGCTGATCCATGAAGTGGGGTTGGCCGGAGCCACCGACGTGGTGATCACCGCGACGCTGTCGAAGTCGTTGGCAGCCCAGGGCGGGGTGGTGTTGGCCGACGAACGCATCCGCACCCACCTGATCAACACCGCGCGCACCTTCATCTTCGACACCGGCCTGGCGCCGGCCGCCGTTGGGGCAGCCCTGGCAGCACTGCGACTGTTGCGCCAGACACCGACGCTGGCCGCACAGGTCCTCACCCGGGCCGCACACGTAGCCCGCATCGCCGAACTCGCGCAGCCCGACTCGGCGGTGGTGTCAGTGGTGCTGGGCGAACCCCAGACCGCCCACGACGCCGCCCAGCAGTGTTGGCAACGCGGATTGAACGTCGGGTGTTTCCGGCCCCCCTCGGTGCCCGAAGGCACCTCCCGGCTACGCATCACCGCCCGCGCGGACCTCTCCGACCACGAGATGACCCTCATCGAGACGGTGTTGCGCGACGTGCTTGAACGGGCCAGGAATCCCACATCACCGAACAACGAAGGACGGTAATCGCAGATGGGCGCAGAAACCTACGCCTTGCAGGTGGGGAGCAACGATGGTGAACGCCTCGTGTTGCTCGGCCAATTCTATGATCCGAACTCGTCAGCGTTTCTTGAGTCGGCTGGTGTCACACAAGGCGACTCGATCGTCGACATGGGGTGCGGGCACGGTGGGGTCACCCACCGGATGGCGTGCCGAGTCGGCGACACCGGCACGGTGTATGCGGTCGACTCCTCCGCCGATCAACTGCAGATCGGCCCCACGCACACACGCCACCGAACGTCTACTGGCGCGAGGGGCATCCGTTGCCCAGCTCAGCGTCAATCAGATCGTCACCGAAGCCGGCGTGTCCCGCGCCACCTTCTACGCTTGCTTCGAAGACAAGCACTCGGTCATAGGTCGACTCGCTCACGCGTCGCTTTCGTGGCGCGACGCTGTACACGCCGAAGTTCTGGGTGATCCTGGCCTTACCCACGACGACCTGAACGCGCTGATGCGCGCAATCGTCGCGCACTGGCAAGCGCAGCGCCCCGTCCTGTCCGCGATCATTGAACTCGCCGAGCACGATCCGACAACCCGCAAGCTATGGCGCGAGGCTGTCAACGAGATAGCCGAACAGGCTGCCGAACAGTTTCGCATCCGCTGGGCCACCAGCCCCGACCAGCCCAACGACGTGGGCACCATGGCCGCAGTATTCACGTGGGCGCTCGAGCGATGTTGCCACCAACTCGTCACCGACGCCGCCAGTGCCGACACGATTGCCCTGGCGATCGCGGAAATACTGTGGCGGACCCTGACCTACCGCAGTAAGTAGACAGGCGCACGGGTGTGCTGCCCGGTCCAAGCGGCGTGGTCATGAAGATAGGAACTCCGGTGACACCCAGCAGCCATGAACCGCGGGCTCGTGACGCGCAAAAAACAATGTTCCCCAGCGCTGCCCTATGATCAGGATGTTTGTCGCCGAATTGGAAATAGCGGTAGCCATGAGTTGATGTCGGCTGCCCGGTCGGTATCGGCGGCGGCGTCGACGTGACAACAAGCGGCTGGTCATCCATTGAAATCGCGTCTTACCTGTTCAACGCGGACACGGCGAAGTCGCGGCCGCCGCGTGGTTGCGGCCAATCACCAAGAAGGCGGCGATCAACACAGGGCTTCTTTTTGCGAGCTCGTCAGTTTGCTGGTATGTGTCTATCCATCCACTGATACTTTAGGGGGTGCGAGACCAATGAAGTACAGCAAACGGGGCCCAGGACGGGTAAGGGGCAGTCGGCGATGCGGGGGGGCGAATGCTGGGCAGCAGACTCATACGACGCTGCCGGGGTCGTGCACCTGGCCCTGGCGACCGCCGGGCGGCAGGTTCACGGTAAGGCTCGCGGGTGTTGCGACGTTTTGCCCGGCCAGCACCGCAAGTCGCATACGGACAAGCGAGCGAACCAAGTCGCCGCAGCCTGGTCACCTTGCTCTACCGAGAACAACTCTCCGTGAACCGACCTCACCATGCAGACGCAACCGTTTGAGACTCGGCCTGATGAAAGGTGGGAGGCGCCATGAGCATCAATCCCTTCGATGACGACAACGGCAGTTTTTTCGTCCTCTGTAACGACGAGGAGCAGCACAGCCTCTGGCCGGTCTTCGCAGACGTTCCGGCCGGCTGGCGGGTGGTGTATGGCGAAGCAGATCGCACGGCTTGCCTGGAGTACATCGAACAGCACTGGCCTGACATACGGCCGAAGACTCTGCGCGACAGATTAATGCAGAGTTGAGACTTGATCGATGAGTCCTTACTGATGGAATTGGATGTTCGCGCTCTCCCCCTGACGCGACGGCAATTAGAGATATGGCTGGCCCAGGAAACAGGCCAGCCCAGTAGAGAGTGGCAGCTGTCACTGTTCGTGAAAATCGGGGGAATGGTAGACCGCGATGCCTTGAAGCGCGCGATTTGCCAAGGGGTGCGCGAAGCCGAAACCAGCCGGGCCGGTGTCTTCGAGGTGGATGGCCAGGTTTTTCAAAAGGCGATCGATTATCCGGAAATTGAACTGGATTTTTACGACCTGACCGACTCAGACCATGCGGTTCAGGCAGCCGAGACGATCGCGTCGGCGATCCAGCGCACACCAATGCCGTTGAGTGGCCCGCTCTTCAGATTTGCGTTATTTCAGACTCGGCCCGATGAATGCTATTGGTTCACCTGCGGCCATCACCTGGCGATAGACGGAACAGGTCTTGCGCTCATCGGCCGCCGAATTGCGGCTATTTACACTGCAATTGTAACCGGCTCTCCCCTTCCACCGGCTTTCTTCGGCAAGCTGCAGGATTTGGTCCGTAACGAACAGGAGTACGAGGCATCTGCCGACTATCTGAGTGACCAGGCCTACTGGCGCGCGAACCTCCCGCAGGAAAATGAATTCGCTTTTCCGTCATCCCAATTCGACAGTGACGCCGAATCGTATCTGCCGTCTGCGCCGATACCACTGGATTCGTCCGTCATCGGGCGTATCAAGGTGTTGTCTAAAGCGTTGGGAATCCGCCGATCGTCGGTGCTGACCGCGGCATGCGCGCTTTTGATACGCGGATTCACCAACGATGGTTCAGAGGTGGTATTCAATTTCCCGGTCAGCCGGCGGGAGGATCCAGAATTAAAGCTCCTGCCCGGATTGGTTGCCGGAATTGTGCCACTCGTCTTGAAAGTATCACCTGAATCTACAGTTGCCGACTTCTGTAAGCACGTTGATACACGCGTCCGAGAGGCGCTTCAGCATCAGCGGTTTCCTGTTCGCAAGCTTGAGGCCGAATTTGGTAAAGCCAGCCAAGGGCAACAGTCGAGCCGGGTCATGCTCAATTTCTTCCCTGCCAGACTCGGTTTGGACTTCGCTGGTCTGCCCGGAACTGCGACCTATACGACTTATGGCCCGGTCGGCCATTTTGGCTTGTTCTTCCTTGGTGCCGGTGACGAGCAGGTCATGAGCACCGCGGGTGCCGGATTGCCGTTCTCCAGCATTGATCCTCGGGATCTGGCGGAGCGGTTGCAGCTCGTGCTCTCGGCGATGATCGATGACCCCGCTCGCCAGTTGTCCTCGGTGGATGTGGTCGACGACCGTGACGAAACTCAGCTGGAGGCGTGGGGACACCGGGCGGCGCTCAATGTGCCGACGCCGGCCGGCACGTCGATTCCGGCGCGGTTTTCCGACCAAGTGGAGTGTGCCCCGCACGCGGTGGCGATCCGCCATGGGAGCCAGTCGATTACGTATCGGGAACTTGATGACTCCGCGAGCCGGCTGGCTTGGTTGCTGGCTGATCGGGGGGCTGGCCCAGGTGCTCGGGTGGCGGTGTTCTTCACTCGATCGGCTGAGGCGATAGTCGCGATGTTGGCGGTGCTCAAGACGGGAGCGGCATACGTCCCGATCGACCCGGCGCACCCGCCAGAGCGCATCGGGCTGATGCTCCGCGATGCGGAGCCGGTTGCTGTCCTCACCACGACGGCGCTCGCCGAGCGACT
This sequence comes from Mycobacterium sp., assembly GCA_023264765.1. Lineage (GTDB taxonomy): Bacteria > Actinomycetota > Actinomycetes > Mycobacteriales > Mycobacteriaceae > Mycobacterium. The sequence goes on from JAHFVC010000140.1 coordinate 14,303, forward strand.
CGACGGAACGGATGTCGCGGTTGTCGATGTCAACGATCCCCGCATCGACAACTGGCCTAGTCGGATGCTGGCGGTACCGTCGTCAGACGATATTGCGTACCTGATCTACACGTCGGGGACAACGGGCACGCCTAAAGGTGTGGCTGTCAGTCACGGCAACGTCACCGCGTTGATCGCTTCGATCGATTCACCTTTGTCGGGACCGGATCAAGTGTGGTCGCAGTGGCACTCCTATAGCTTCGACGTCTCGGGCTGGGAGATTTACGGAGCTCTTCTGCAGGGTGGCCGGTTGGTGGTGGTACCCGAGGTGGTCGCGGGTTCGCCGGAGGATTTCCACGGCCTGCTGGTCAGCGAGCGGGTGACGGTATTGAGTCAGACACCCTCGGCACTCGGGGTGTTGTCGCCGGCGGGGTTGGAATCGGTTTCGTTGGTGGTGGCCGGTGAAGCGTGCCCGGCCGAGGTGGTCGATCGGTGGGCGCCAACCCGGGTGATGGTCAACGCCTACGGGCCGACCGAGGCCACGGTGTATGCGTCGATGAGCGCTCCGTTGGCAGCGGGGTCTGAGACCGTGCCGATTGGCTCGCCGGTGGCTGGTGCGGGGTTGTTCGTTCTGGATAGTTGGTTGCGCCCGGTGCCGGTGGGTGTGGTCGGCGAGCTGTATGTGGCGGGTTCTGGTGTGGGGGTGGGCTATTGGCGTCGTAGCGGGTTGACGGCGTCGCGCTTTGTGGCGTGCCCGTTCGGGTCCCCGGGTGCGCGGATGTATCGGACCGGGGATTTGGTGTCCTGGGGCGTCGATGGCCAGTTGCGGTATGTGGGCCGTGCTGATGAGCAGG
>JAHFVC010000141.1 GCA_023264765.1 Mycobacterium sp.
CGAGGACGCCTGGACGGCGCTGCGCTGGGTCGGCGAACACGTCACCGAACTGGGCGGCGACCCGGCCCGTATCGCGGTGGCCGGCGATTCGGCAGGCGGCAACCTCTCGGCGGTGATGGCGCTGCGGGCCCGCGACGCCGGCGGCCAGCCACTGGTGTTCCAGCTGCTCTGGTACCCGGTCGCCGTCGGTGATCGCAACGCCCCGTCGTTCCATGAGAACGCCGACGCCTACATCCTCAACCAGGCGGTCAGCGACGCGTTCCTGAACTGGTATCTGCCGGGATTCGATCTCGACGATCCGGGCGCGCTGCCCACCGATGTGGCTCCCGCCAATGCGGCCTCGCTGGCCGGCCTGCCGCCGGCCTTCATCGGCACCGCCGGCCACGACCCGCTGCGTGACGACGGCGGGAAGTATGCCGAATTGCTCGCCGCCGCAGGAGTATCCGTGCAGTACAGCAACGAGCCCTCGATGGTGCACGGTTACGTGAGCCTGGCCCTGGCCTCCCCGGCGGCGACCGAAGCCACCGAACGCGGACTGGCCGCACTGCGGGCCGCACTGCACTCATGACCGAGCCGCAGTTCCACACCCTGATCGTGGGCGCCGGGTTCTCCGGCATCGGTGCCGCGATCAAGCTCGACGCGGCCGGGCTGTCGGACTATCTGATCGTCGAGGCCGGCTCCGAGGCCGGCGGCACCTGGTACTGGAACACCTATCCCGGTATCGCGGTGGACATTCCGTCCTTCTCCTACCAGTTCTCCTTCGAGCAGAGTCCCGATTGGTCACGGACCTACGCCCCGGGCCGTGAGCTCAAGGGCTACGCCGACCACTGCGTCGCGAAGTACGGGATCGGCGCCAAGATCCGCTACGACACCGAGGTCACCGGCGCGGTGTTCGACGAGATCGAGAACCTGTGGCGGGTCGATACCCACACCGGCACCATCACCGCTCGTCACCTGATCAATGCCGCCGGGGTGCTCAACGTGCCCAAGCTGCCCGACATCGACGGCGTCGAGACGTTCGAGGGCACCACTGTGCACACCGCACGCTGGGACCACGGGGCCGATCTGGCGGGTAAGCGGGTCGCCGTCATCGGCACCGGCGCCTCGGCCGTGCAGCTGATCCCCGAGATCGCATCGATCGTCAAGCAGCTCAAGGTGTTTCAGCGCACCCCGATCTGGTGCTTCCCCAAGTTCGACGTGCCGCTGCCCGCCCCCGCCCGGTGGGCGATGCGGATACCCGGCGGAAAAGCGGTGCAACGAGCGCTCAGCCAGGGCTACGTCGAGGTGACATTCCCGCTGTCGGCGCAGTACCACGGTGTCATCCCGCTGGCCAAGGGCGCCGAGGTGATCGGCCGCAACTACCTGCGGCGCGAGGTCCGGGATCCGGCGCTGCGGGACAAGCTCACCCCGCGGTACGCGGTCGGATGCAAGCGACCGGCGTTCCACAACAGCTACCTGTCCACCTTCAACCGCGACAACGTGACACTGGTGACCGAACCCATCAGGGGCGTGACGCCCACAGGCGTGCTGACCGCCGACGGCGTCACCCACGAGGTCGATGTCCTGGTGCTGGCAACGGGTTTCAAGGTGATGGACGTCGACTCCGGCACCTTTGCCCTGATCGGGTCCGGTGGCCGATCGCTGGCCGAGTTCTGGTCGGAACACCGGATGCAGGCCTACGAGGGGGTCAGCGTGCCGGGCTTCCCCAACTTCTTCAACGTCTGCGGCCCGTACGGCTATGTGGGCTCGTCGTTCTTCGCGCTCATCGAGACGCAGACCCACCACATCGTGCGTTGCCTGACCCGCGCGCGGCGCGACGGCGCCACCCGCGTCGAGGTGCGCCGTGACGCCAATGACCGGTACTTCGCCGAGATGATGCGCAAGCGGCACCGCCAGATCTTCTGGCAGGACAGCTGCGCCCAGGCCAACAGCTACTACTTCGACCGCAACGGCGATGTACCGCTGCGGCCGGCCAGTACACCCGAGGCGTACTGGCGCAGCCGCCGCTTCCCGCTCGAGGACTATCGGTTCTCGTCAGAACGCCGGTGAGACATCCCCACCGGGCCAGCGCTTCTTGATGAAGTCGCGGGTCTGATCGCTGTGCAGGAACTCGTCGAGTTTGACGATATCGGCGTTGTCCGCGTTGTCCTCTCTGCTGACAAGGAAATTCGCATAGGGGTTGTCGGTCAGTGGTTCGACGATCAAGGCGTCCTTCAGGGTGTAGCCGGCGTCCAGGAAGTAGTTGCCATTGAGTATCGCCAAGTCCACGTCGGGCACGGCCTTGGCCTGCAAATCGGGTGCCGCCTCGACGAACTGCAGGTTTTTCGGGTTACCCACGGTGTGCACGTTCACCGGACCGTTGGGGGGTAGCGTCACCAAGTTCTTGCCCGCCAACAGCTTCAGCGCCCTGGCCTGGTTGGAGCCGTCATCGGTGATACTGACCCTGGCGCCGTCAGGCAGCTGATCGGTGGACGTGACCTTCTGGGAGAACGCGGCATACGGCTCGATGTGTACACCCGGGAAGGAATGCAGCTTGTAGCCGAAGTCGGCGACCTGCTCGTCCAGGTAGGGCTTGTGCTGAAAGTAGTTGGCGTCGATGTCCTTTTCCGACAGCCAGCGGTTACCGAGGGAGTAGTCGTCGAACACCTTGACGTCGAAATCCAGCCCCGCGTCCTTGGCCTGCCCCTTCTTGATGAACTCCAGGATCTCCGCCTGCGGCACCTGGGTGGCGGCAACGGTGAGCCGGTGCTTGTCGCCGGAGCCGCGCAGCGTGATGAACGCGGCAACGGCAATCACGACGATCGCGGCAGCGGCCAATGCCAGATACAACGGCTTGCGCGATTTCGGAGGGCCGTCCGGTGTGGTGGTCATGCAGGTGCCTTTCGTTGTTCGGTGGAAGTCGAGGCTTTGGGGGCGCGGTGGTCGGTACGGCGGGCGAAGAAGTCTCCGACCACCTGGAAGATCTGGGCGAGCAGGATGAGCAGCAGGACCGTTGCCCACAGCACGGGCCCGTCATAAGACCGGGCGCCGTAGCGGATCGCCAGGTCACCCAACCCACCGCCGCCGATCACCCCTGCCAGCGCCGAAAAGCCCAGCAGCGCGATCGCCGTGATGGTCAGCGCGGAGATGATGCCGCTGATCGCCTCCGGCAGAAGAGTTTTGGTGATGATCTGCTGCCGGGTCGCACCGACAACTCGTGCGGCGTCGATCTTTCCCGCGTCCACCTCGCGCAACGAGGACTCGACCAGGCGGGCCAGGAACGGGACGGTGCCGATGGTCAGCGGAACCATCGCCGCGACAGTGCCGAGGCTGGAACCCACCAACAACCGGCCCAACGGCCATAGCGCGATCACGAGTACCAAGAACGGCAGCGAACGGGTGACGTTGACGATCACGCCGAGGGTGGCGTTGAGCCAGCGCACGGGCGCCAGCCCACCCGGTGCGGTGGTATACAGCACCACCCCGAGCGGGATCCCGAAGACGGCCACGAACACGAACGGGATGAATACCAACTGCAGTGTCTCGTACAGCGCCGCCGGAACGGCATCGGTGGTGAACAGCAGCGACTCGCTCATACCGCGGCCCCCACCGTGGGCACCACGACGGCAAGTCCGTGCCGCTCGAACCATCGCGCGTAGTCCCCGGAGCGGTCCGAGGCTCGATGGTCGACGCCGGTCAGGCCGAGCTGGAACTGCGAAACCGTCTGATCGCCGAGGCGTAACACCTCACCGTCCACGATCCGGACGTCGGTGTTGAGTTCGCGAGACAACGCACTGATGAAAGACGCGGTGGCATCGATCCCCGCGTGCACGTTGACGATCAGTTCATCGCCGACGGCAATCGGCGGCGGAGCCAGCGGTGGCAGCAACCCCGCAGCCGGGTCGGCGGCGATATCGGCGAGGGCGCCTTGGGCAACCACCCTGCCCTCGCTGAGCACGGTGACGCGGTCGGCGATCTGGCGCACGATCGCGAGGTCGTGGGTGATCAGCAGGATGGTCACATCGAGCTCGTCACGCAGGTCGGTCAGCAGACCCAGGATCTCCTGCGTGGTGATCGGATCCAGGGCACTGGTCGGTTCGTCGGCCAGGATCACCGTCGGTTGAGCGGCCAGCGCGCGGGCGATACCCACCCGCTGTCGCTGCCCGCCGGAGAGTTGGGCCGGATGGTCCTCGCCGCGGCCGCCGAGCCCGACCAGTTCGATCAGCTCCTGAGCGCGATACCACCGCTTCTTGCGGTCCCAGCCGGCAATCTCCAGCGGGTATTCGATATTGGCGCGCACGGTGCGGTTGTCGAGCAGGTTGGCCGACTGAAAAACGTTACCCAACCGGCGCCGAGCACCGCGTAAGTCCTTCTCCGACAACGCCGTCAGATCTTGCCCGTCGAGAACCACCCGGCCGCTGGTGGGCCGTTCCAGCAGCGCGATGGTACGGACCAAGGTGCTCTTGCCGGAGCCACTCGCGCCGACGACACCGAGGATCTCCCCCTGGCCGACGGAAATGGACACACCGTCCAGCGCGCGCGTCGAGCCGTACAGCTTCGTCAGGTGTTCGGTATGAATGGACACGATCGCCTATTAGCGCCCATTCCGGTGCCGGCCACCACCGTTGTGTTCAGCAAGCTCCAAAGTTTGTCCAGGAGGCAGAAAGTCCCGCTTTCTCGAGTGAGAAAGCGGGACTCTGCGCCAGTTCGCGGTACGAGGGGGGCTAGACAGAAGCCTTGAGCTCGTCGACCTTGTTCAGCTGCTCCCACGGCAAGTCGATGTCGGTGCGGCCGAAGTGGCCGTACGCGGCGGTCGGTGCGTAGATGGGACGCAGCAGGTCCAGGTCACGGACGATCGCACCGGGCCGCAGATCGAACACCGCGGTGATCGCCTTCTCGATGCGGGCCGGGTCGACGGTCTCGGACCCGAACGTCTCGACGAACAAGCCGACCGGGGCCGCCTTGCCGATGGCGTAGGCCACCTGGACCTCGACCCGCTCGGCCAGGCCGGCGGCGACCACGTTCTTGGCCACCCAGCGCATCGCGTACGCGGCCGAGCGGTCCACCTTTGACGGGTCCTTGCCGGAGAACGCACCGCCGCCGTGACGGGCCCAGCCGCCGTACGTGTCGACGATGATCTTGCGGCCGGTCAGGCCGGCGTCGCCCATGGGGCCGCCGAGGACGAACTTGCCGGTCGGGTTGACCAGCAGCCGGAAGTCGGAGGTGTCCAGCGTGTCGTGGTTCAGGTCGGCCAGCACGGTGTTGACGACCTTCTCCCGGATGTCCGGGGTCAAGGTGCCGTCCAGGTCGATGCCCGCGGCGTGCTGGGTGGACAGCACGACGGTGTCCAGCCGGACCGGGGTGGTGCCGTCGTACTGCACGGTGACCTGGGTCTTGCCGTCCGGGCGCAGGTAGTCCAGGACGCCGTTCTTGCGGACCTCGGTAAGGCGGCGGGCCAGCCGGTGCGCCAGCGCGATCGGCAGCGGCATGAGTTCGGGGGTGTCCTTGATGGCGTAGCCGAACATCAGGCCCTGGTCGCCGGCGCCCTGCAGGTCCAGCGGATCCGCGCCGCCCTCGACACGGGTCTCGTGTGCGGTGTCGACGCCTTGGGCGATATCGGGCGACTGACGTCCGATGCCGATGTTGACGCCCGCGGTCTCGCCGTCGAAGCCCTTGTCCGAGGAGTCGTAGCCGATCTCCAGGATCCGCTTGCGCACGGTGTCGTTGATGTCGGCGAACGCCTCCTTGGCCGTGGTCGTCACCTCACCGATGACATGTACCTGGCCGGTGGTGACGGCCGTCTCGACGGCGACACGGGACTTGGGATCTGCGGCCAGCAGCGCATCGAGGATCGAATCGCTGATGGCGTCACAGATCTTGTCGGGGTGGCCCTCGGTGACCGACTCGCTGGTAAACAGCCGACCTGCGCTCACAGTGCATCCTCCAAGTAGTTAGGTAGTCGAATCATAGACAAGCTCACTGGCAGCCAACCCCGCGCTACCTCGTTCACGCAACCCTTACCCGCAGCGTGATAGGTCACGACGTCAGGACAGCTCCGATCGCGTCCACGATACGGCTGGCCATCAAAGTCTTCGACCCGTGCGGCAGAGCCGACTCGGCGCCGTCGGCGGCCAGCAACCACCCGGTGTTGTCGTCCACCTCGAAAGCCTTGCCGTCACCGACGGCGTTGACCACCAGCAGATCGCAGCCCTTGCGCTTCAGTTTGGCGCGGGCGTGGAACAGCACGTCGCCGTTGGCGTCGCCGGTCTCGGCCGCGAACCCGACGATGACCTTCATGTTGGGCAGCTGCCCGTCGGCGCGGGCGCGCACGGTGCCGGCCAGCACGTCGTCGTTGCGCACCAGATCGATCGAGCTGGGTTCGCCGGCGCCGCCCTTCTTGATCTTGGCGGTGGCAACCTGCGCGGGCCGGAAATCGGCAACCGCGGCGGCCATCACCAGTACCGCGGCGTCGGGGGCATGTTTGGACACCGCGTCACGCAGCTGGCCGGCCGAGCCGATGTGGACGACGTGCACTCCCGCCGGGTCGATCAGGCCCGCGGTGTTGCCGGCGATCAGCGTGACGTCGGCGCCGCGCTGGGCCAGCACCCGGGCCATCGCATAGCCCTGTTTCCCGGAGCTGCGGTTGCCGATGAACCGCACCGGGTCCAGCGCCTCGCGCGTGCCACCCGCGGTCACCAGGACTTTCACGCCGGCCAGGTCGTAGGGCAGGGCGTCGGTGCGCTCCAGCAGCAGGCCCGCCAGGGTGGTGATCTCCTCGGCCTCGGGCAGTCGTCCCGGTCCGGTGTCGGCTCCGGTGAGCCGCCCGGAGGCGGGCTCCAGCACGACGGACCCGCGGCGGCGCAGGGTGGCGACGTTGTCGACGGTAGCCGGGTGGTACCACATCTCGGTGTGCATGGCCGGGGCGAAGAGCACCGGACAGCGTGCGGTCAGCAGGGTCGCGGTCAGCAGGTCGTCGGCGCGGCCCGCGACGGCGCGGGCGAGCAGGTCGGCGGTGGCGGGGGCGACGACCACGAGGTCGGCCTCCTGGCCGATGCGGACGTGCGGCACCTCGTCGACGTTCTCGAAGACCCCGGTGTGCACCGGGTTGCCGGACAGCGCCTCGAAGGTGGCGGCACCGACGAACTTGAGCGCCGACTCGGTGGGAACGACACGGACGGCGTGTCCGGCCTCGGTGAGCTGGCGGACGACCGTGCACGCCTTATAGGCGGCGATACCGCCGGCGACACCGACGACGATGCGCTTCCGGTCGGCCATCAGCGCGGGGGCCTAGCCCTCGCCACCCTCGGTGTGCTCCAGCAGGTCACCGTGGATCTCGCGCATCGCGATCGACAGCGGCTTCTCCTGCAGGCCCGGCTCGACCAGCGGGCCGACGTACTCGAGGATGCCGTCGCCGAGCTGGTTGTAGTAGTCGTTGATCTGGCGGGCACGCTTGGCGGCGTAGATGACCAGCGCGTACTTGCTCGACGCACGGTCCAGCAGCTCATCGATGGGCGGGTTGGTGATGCCCAGCGGCGTGTCATAGGCGTTGGCGGCGTCGACGTTCTCGACAGGCGTGCTCACGAAGGTTCTCCCGGAGTGTTTTAAGTGTTAAAGAAGATGCAGTTGATGCGGTTGAGGCAACTGTCGGATCGAACCGGCTAGCGGACCACCAGCAAGGATACCAATTCCGCGCACGCCGACTCCAATTGACTGTTGACGACCACCACATCGAAGTCCGACTGGGCGGCCAGTTCGGCTCGTGCGGTGGCCAGTCGGCGGGCCTGCACCTCGGCGGTCTCGGTGCCGCGGCCGATCAGCCGCTCCTCCAGCGCCTCCCAACTGGGTGGCGCGAGGAACACGGTGATCACTTCCGGCATCGCGGCCTTGACGGCCCGGGCACCGGCCAGATCCACCTCGATAAGCACCGGCACACCCGCCGCGGTGGCGGCGCGCACTGGGCCGGCGGGCGTTCCCGAGCGGTGCAGTCCGCCATGGATCTCGGCCCATTCGAGCAGTTCGCCGGTATCGATGAGGCGCTGGAATTCGCTTGCGGAGACAAACCGGTAGTCAACGCCGTCGACCTCACCGGGTCGCGGCGCACGTGTCGTTGCGGACACGCTGAAATGCAGGTCGGGAATCCGGTCGCGCAGGCAGCGCACCACGGTGGACTTCCCGACGGCGGACGGGCCGGACAGAACTACGACAGCAGCCTTGTCCGGCCCATCACCAGTCTTCACTTGTGTGCAGTGCGTTTAGTCAGCGGTGAAGTCGAACTTCTCCAGGAGGGCCTTGCGCTGGCGATCACCGAGGCCGCGCAGGCGGCGGGTCGGAGCGATCTCCAGTTCGGTCATGATCTCCTGGGCCTTGACCTTGCCGACCTTGGGCAGTGCCTCCAAAAGCGCGGAGACCTTCATCTTGCCCAAGACCTCATCGGTCTCGGCGTCCTTCAATACCTGCTTGAGGTTGGTGCCGCCGCGCTTCAGCCGATCTTTGAGTTCGGCTCGCGCTCGACGTGCGGCAGCAGCCTTCTCCAACGCTGCCGCGCGCTGTTCGTCGGTCAACTGGGGAAGGGCCACGGGGTTCCTCCGTCTCTCGCCATCTGTTGTTTCATCACGGCTGGATCACGTAACCAGCCAGCGACGACGACCGTACCCACGCATCCTGACGAAAGCTAACCCCACCCCCGGCTTATGGGACCAAAAGGCCAGCGTGTAGGGCGCGCGCGGGATCTCGCCCGCGTTCGCCGCAGCCAGATCCGGCAACCGCACGGACACCGTCGCCGCAGGCCATCTACCTGCGTATCCAGGGCTTTTCGCGTTACGGCGAGGCCATCAGGTGTTCACGGCGCCCGGGCGGCGCCGTCGCCGTTCCAGCGTTTATGGCGGTCAGATAAGAAATTCTCGCTGGTCACGCGTGTCGGCGTGTCGTGCCGGTCCAGCGGCCTCCCGAGTGCGTGACCGGTACGTTCATGGCGATGCCCCACGCCCACCGGGCGGTCCTCGCCGCCACGCTGCTGCTGGCCGCGCTAGTGCTGAACACCGCGGCTCCTGCGTGGGCGTGCGGGTGCGGTGCGTACATCCCGGACCGGGCCGGAGCGGCGGTCGTCAACGAGCGGGCGCTGATCTCCTGGGACGGCTCACGCGAGGACATCCTGATGTCCTTCGGCGTCACGGGCAGCTCCGGCCGGGCCGCGTGGGTGATGCCGGTGCCCTCGGCCGCGCAGGTCAGCCTCGGCGACAGCGCGGTCTTCGGCGAGCTGGCCCGCGTGACCGCCCCGCGCATCGAATACCGCGACAGCTGGTGGCCGACCTTCGACTGGCTGAACGACGGCACCTCGGCGACGCTGGACACCGCGGGCACCCGGCCGGGGTCGAGGGTCGATGTGCTGTCCACCCAGCGCATCGGGCCGTTCGACGTGACCCGGCTGCGGGGCGAGGACCCGGCCGCCTTGGCCGGCTGGCTGGCAGCCAAGGGCTTCCCGCACCCCGAGGGGCTGGATGCGAATCTGGCGCCCTATGTGGCCGACGGCTGGGAGATCGTGGCCATCCAGCTGGTGGCCGCCGGCCACGGCGCGGCGCTGTCGGGAACGCTGCAGCCGCTGCGGCTGTCCTTCGCCGCCGACGAGGTCGTCTACCCGATGCGGCTGTCCCGTTCGGCCACCACACCCCAGGACGTCGACCTGTACGTGCTCGCCGAGCATCGGATGGACCCCAGCCGGCTGCCCGTCCGAGGGAACGCACCGACGCTGGAATTCGCCGGGCGGATCGACGCGCCCGTCCTGGCGTCCTACGGGGGTGGGCATTACCTGACCCGCTGGACCAATCAGCTGGGCGCACCCGCCCAGATCGACGGGGACTACGTCTTCACGCGTGCCGAATCCGACATCGACCACCAGCAGGTGATCCTGCGCACGCGCAATCGCGGTGACATCACCGGCGTGGCGCTGCTCGGTGTGATCTTCGCCGGGGCGGCGGCCGCGGTGGTGTTCGCGGTGCGGCGGCGTCAGGCCAGGTGAGCGACCGCGTCGCGGAGCCGCTCGGCGGCCGCGCGGATCGCAGCCACATCGGGTCCTGCGCGCAGCACCTCGCGGGACACCGCAGGGAGCACCTTCGCGCCGAGCCTGGCCAGATCCTGCGGGCGGCCGCCCTGGGCGCCGAGCCCGGGGGCCAGCACCGGGCCGTCCAGCGCGCTCAGATCGGGCAGCTCGGTCAGCGTCGCGCCGACCACCACCCCGACCGAACCCGTTCCTGTCGCCCGGTTCTCCGCCCCGGCGGCGTCGACGATGGACTGGGCGATGGTGCGGTCACCGACGGTGGCGCGCTGCACGCTCGCCCCCTCCGGGTTGGACGTGGCTGCCAGCACGAACACTCCCCTGCCGTGGGCGGCGGCGGTGTCCAGCAGCGGGCGCAGCGATTCGAACCCCAGGTAGGGCGAGGCCGTCACCGCGTCCGCGGCCAGCGGCGAATCGCCGGCCCAGGCCTGCGCGTAGGCGGCCATGGTGGAACCGATGTCGCCACGCTTGGCGTCCGCGAGCACCAGCACCCCCGCGGCGCGCAGCCCGGCGATGGTGTCCTCCAGCACCGAAAACCCTGCCGCGCCATAAGCTTCGAAGAACGCCACCTGCGGTTTCACGATCGCGAAACCCGCGAACGCCTCGACGCAGATCTCGCTGAACGCGCGTAGACCGCTCACGTCGGCCGGCAGCCCCCACGCGGTGAGCAACTCGGCATGCGGATCGATCCCCGGGCACAGCGGGCCGCGCGCGGCCACCGCGTCGGCCAGCCGGGACCCGAAGGACATCACTTCTCGGCCAGCTGGCTGTGCAACTCCTGCAGCGAGCGCACCCCGATGTCGCCGCGGATACCCGCCTCGATGCCCTGCACCGCGGCCGACGCGCCCTGCACCGTCGTCACGCACGGGATGTTGACCGACACCGCCGCCGCCCGGATCTCATAACCGTCGATCCGCGGGCCGGTGTTGCCGAACGGTGTGTTGATCACCATGCTCACCTGGCCGGCACGAATGGCGTCCACGGCGGACACCTCTGGCCTGCCCTCGCCGGGTTCCTCGAAGTTCTTTCGCACCACTTCGCAAGGAATCCCGTTGCGGCGCAACATCTCCGCGGTGCCCTCGGTGGCAAGGACCCGGAACCCGAGATCGGCCAGCCGCTTCACCGGGAACACCAGGGACCGCTTGTCCCGGTTGGCCACCGAGACGAACACGGTGCCCGAGGCCGGCAGCGAACCGTAGGCGGCGGTCTGGCTCTTGGCGAACGCGGTACCGAAGTCGCGGTCGATGCCCATCACCTCACCGGTGGACTTCATCTCCGGGCCGAGCAGCGAATCCACCTGCGAGCCATCCGCCTTGCGGAACCGGTGGAACGGGAGCACCGCTTCCTTCACCGCGATCGGCGCGTGCGGGGACACCGTCGCGCCGTCACCGGTGGCGGCGAGCACACCCTCCTCACGCAACTGGGCGATGGTGGCGCCGAGCATGATCCGAGCGCACGCCTTGGCCAGCGGGATCGCGGTGGCCTTGGAGACGAACGGCACCGTCCGACTCGCCCGAGGGTTGGCCTCCAGCACGTAGAGCACATCGTCTTTGAGCGCGTACTGCACGTTAAGCAGCCCGACCACGCCGATACCGTGCGCAATGGCCTCGGTGGCGCGACGCACGGACTCGATGTCCTGGCGGCCCAGCGTCACCGGAGGCAGCGCACACGCCGAGTCACCGGAGTGGATGCCGGCCTCCTCGATGTGCTCCATGACACCGCCGATGTACACCTCGGCACCGTCGCACAGGGCGTCGACGTCGATCTCGATGGCGTCCTCGAGGAATCTGTCCACCAGCACCGGGTGCTCGGGTGACAGTTCGGTGGCCCGCTGGATATAACCCTGCAGGGTCTCCTCGTCGTACACGATCTCCATACCGCGCCCGCCCAGCACATAGGACGGCCGGACCAGCACCGGATAACCGATGTCCGCGGCGATCCGGCGCGCCTGATCGAAACTGGTGGCGGTGCCGAAGCGCGGCGCGGGCAGCCCGGCCCTGGTGAGCACCTCGCCGAACTCACCGCGATCCTCGGCCAGGTCGATGGCCTTGGGGCTGGTGCCCACGATCGGCACACCCGCGCGCTCCAGCCGATCGGCCAGCCCCAGCGGGGTCTGCCCGCCCAGCTGCACGATGACCCCGACGACGCCGGGACCGCCTGCGCCGGAAGCCTGTTCGGCGTAATAGACCTCGAGAACGTCCTCGAAGGTCAGCGGCTCGAAGTACAACCGATCGGCGGTGTCGTAGTCGGTGGACACCGTCTCGGGGTTGCAGTTGACCATCACGGTCTCGAAACCGGCCGCGGTCAAGGTGGTCGCGGCGTGCACGCAGCTGTAGTCGAATTCGATGCCCTGGCCGATCCGGTTGGGCCCGGAGCCCAAGATCAGCACCTTCGGCTTGTCCGTCTGCGGGGCGACCTCGGTCTCGGCCCCGGGGTCCAGTTCGTAGCTGCTGTAGTGATACGGCGTACGCGCCTCGAACTCTGCGGCACACGTGTCCACGGTCTTGTACACGGGGTGGATCCCGAGGCGTTCGCGTAGCGCCCGCACGCCGGTCTCACCGGCGAGTTCGGTTCGCAGTGCCGCGATCTGGCCGTCGGACAGGCCGCTGTGCTTGGCGCGGCGCAGCAGCGTCTCGTCCAGCACGGGGGCAGCGACCAGCTCGGCACGCAGCTCCACCAAGGTGGCGATCTGATCGACGAACCACGGGTCCACCCCGGAGGCCTCGGCGACCTGCTCGACGCTGCCGCCCAGGCGCAATGCCTGTTCGATGTCGTAGATCCGGCCGTCGGTGGCGGTGCGCAGATCGGTCAGCAGTTCCTCGAGGGTGGCGTCGCGGTCGGGTCCGGTCCAGAACCCGGCCTTCTTGTTCTCCAGTGAGCGCATCACCTTGCCGAGCGCCTCGATGAAGTTGCGGCCCAGCGACATCGCCTCGCCCACCGACTTCATGGTGGTGGTCAGCGTCGGGTCCGCACCCGGGAACTTCTCGAAGGCGAACCGCGGTGCCTTGACCACGACGTAGTCCAGGGTCGGCTCGAAACAGGCCGGGGTTTCCTTGGTGATGTCGTTGACGATCTCGTCCAGGGTGTATCCGATGGCCAGCTTGGCGGCGATCTTGGCGATCGGGAATCCGGTGGCCTTGGACGCCAGCGCGCTCGACCGCGACACCCGGGGGTTCATCTCGATGACGATGAGCCTGCCGTCTTTCGGGTTGATCGCGAACTGGATGTTGCAGCCGCCGGTGTCGACGCCGACCTCGCGCAGGATCGCGATGCCAAGGTCGCGCATCATCTGGTACTCGCGGTCGGTCAGGGTCATCGCCGGGGCCACGGTCACCGAGTCGCCGGTGTGTACGCCCATCGGGTCGAAGTTCTCGATCGAGCAGACCACCACCACGTTGTCGTGGTGGTCGCGCATCAGCTCGAGCTCGAATTCCTTCCAGCCGTAGATGGATTCCTCGATGAGCACGTTCGCGCTCGGTGAGGCGGCCAGGCCGTCACCGGCCATCCGCTCGACGTCCTCGGTCGAGTAGGCCATGCCCGAACCCAGCCCGCCCATGGTGAAGGACGGCCGCACGACGACGGGGAGCCCGAGATCGGCGACGGTCTCGCGGACCTCGTCCATGGTGAAGCAGACCGCCGAACGGGCCGACTCGCCGCCGACCTTGGCGACGATGTCCTTGAACTTCTGGCGGTCCTCGCCGCGCTGGATGGCGTCGAAGTCGGCGCCGATCATCTCGACGCCGTACTTCTCCAGGATGCCTTCGTTGTACAGCGCGACAGCGGTGTTCAACGCGGTCTGCCCGCCCAGGGTGGCGAGCACGGCGTCGATCTTGTTACCGCGCTCGGCCTGCTGGGCGAAGATCTTCTCGACGAAGGCCGCCGTGATGGGCTCGACGTAGGTGTGATCGGCGTACTCCGGGTCGGTCATGATGGTGGCCGGGTTGGAGTTGACCAGGCTGACCTGCAGGCCCTCGGCGCGCAGCACGCGGCAGGCCTGGGTGCCGGAATAGTCGAACTCACAGGCCTGGCCGATGACGATCGGGCCGGACCCGATCACCAGGATGTGGTTGAGGTCGGGACGGCGTGGCATTACTTCTCCCCCGCGATGAGATCGATGAACTGGTCGAACAGGTATTCCGCGTCGTGCGGGCCGGCGGCGGCCTCCGGGTGGTACTGCACCGAGAATGCCCGGCCGTCAACGAGTTTGATGCCCTCGACGACACCGTCATTGGCGCAGGTGTGGCTGACGACGGCGCGGCCGAACGGGGTGTCGAACTCTTCGCCGGCCTCCCCCTCCAGCGCGAATCCGTGGTTCTGCGCGGTGATCGCGACCCTGCCGGTGGCGTGCTCCAGCACCGGAACGTTGATGCCGCGATGCCCGAACGTCATCTTGTAGGTGGACCGGCCCAGCGCCCGGCCCAGGATCTGGTTGCCGAAGCAGATGCCGAACAGCGGGATCCCCGCACCCAGCACCTCGCGGGTGACGGCGACGATGTGATCGGCGGTGGCCGGGTCGCCGGGGCCGTTGGACAGGAACACCCCGTCCGGCTTGAGGTCGGCGATCTCGGCGAACGTGGTCGCGGACGGCAGCACGTGGCTGCGGACACCGCGGCCTGCGAAGTTGCGCGGCGTGTTGGTCTTGATGCCCAGGTCGATCGCCGCGACGGTGAAGCGATGCGCCCCAACCGGTTCCACCACGTAGCGGGCGTCGGTGGACACCTCGCCGGCCAGGTCGGCACCCAGCATGGAGGGTTGGCTGCGAACCCGGTCGACCAACGTATCGGTATCCGCCAGCGCGTCACCGGAGAACACCCCGGCCTTCATCGAGCCCACGGTGCGCAGGTGCCGCACCACCGCCCGGGTGTCGATCCCGGCGATGCCGACGATGCCCTGACGGACCAGTTCGTCGTCCAGCGTCCCGGTGGCGCGCCAGTTGGAGGCCCGCGGCGACGGGTCGCGCACGGCGTAGCCGGCGACCCAGATCTTGTCGCCGCGGCTCTCGGCGTCCTCGCCGTTCCAGCCGGTGTTGCCGATCTGCGGGGCGGTGGCCACCACGATCTGCCGGTGATAGCTCGGGTCGGTCAGTGTCT
>JAHFVC010000423.1 GCA_023264765.1 Mycobacterium sp.
ATGCCCTCCTTCAGTCGCACCGGGTTCATCGCCGAGGCGCCGTAGTAGACGGTCTCCAGGGACGACAGGTCGCGGGTGTGGCTGTCCGGATGATCCATCAGCGCGTAGATCATCGACGGCACCAGCATCGTCGCGGTGATCTTCTGCTCCTCGATCACCCGCAACACCTCGGCCGGGTCGAACTTCGTCAGCACGACCAGCTCACCGCCCTTGATGATGGTGGGCACGAAGAACGCCGCGCCGGCGTGCGACAGCGGGGTGCACATCAGGAACTTCGGATGCTCGGGCCATTCCCACTCGGCGAGCTGGATCGTCGTCATGGTGGTGATCGACTGCACCGTGCCGATGACACCCTTGGGCTTGCCGGTGGTGCCGCCGGTGTAGGTGAGTCCGCCGACGTGATCGGGTGCCAGGTCCGCGGCCACCAGCGGCCGCGGCTCGTACTTGGCAGCTTCGGCGGCCAGGTCGGTGGCTTTCCCGTCGAGTTCCTGGGGCACCGGACCGATGGTCAGGATCTGCGTCAGCGACGGCACCTTGTCCAGCAGACCCAGTGCCCGCTCGACGAAGGCCGGGGTGGGATCGATGACCAGCGTGCTCACCTCGGCGTCGGACAGCACGTAAGCGTGATCGTCCAACGAACCTAGAGGGTGTAGTGCCGTGCGGCGGTAGCCCTGCGTCTGTCCGGCGCCGATGATCATCAGCACCTCGGGGCGGTTCAGGGAGAGCAGCCCGACGGCTGCGCCCGTTCCGGCGCCGAGGGCCTCGAACGCCTGAATGTACTGGCTGATGCGTTCGGCGAGCTGACCACCGGTCAGCGTGGTGTCACCGAGGAACAGCACCGGCTTGTTCTTGTTGCGCTTGAGGGCGCCGACGGTGAGGTGTCCGGAATGGATGGGGTGGCGCAGCATCTCGTCACTCATGAGAACAGACTAGAACGTGTTTCAGAAATGCAGCCAGGGTATGCCCGGAAAGCAGGTAGTCCACTACGCGTGCGTGGCGCGCGACGGCCCGGCAAGACTGGTCCCACCAGCGCAAAGGGGTTTGCCGGCGCGGCCATCGGGGGAGGGCCGGCGTAGTCCCCGGCGGTGCGGCAGCATCGCCGGGGACTACGTTCACGCCGTTCAGCGACCCGCGGCCCGCCGGGCGTCGGCGGCCAGTTTCTCGGCCACGTCCGCCTTCCACTGGATCTCCTTCTGGATCCACTCGTTGTCCTGCGGGAACTCGTCGCTCTCGCTGACCCGGCGCACCTCCAGCTTCACGCCAGGCCCCAGCGGACACTTGCGCGCCCACTGCTTGGCCTCCTCTTTGGACGAGACGTCCAGGATCCAGAAGCCGTTGAACAACTCCTTGGTCTCGGCGTACGGGCCGTCGGTGACCACGGGCGGGTCGGCGTCGAAGTCGACGACGAAGCCCTCCTCGGGCGGGGTCAGCCCCTCACCGGCCAGCAGCACGCCGGCCTTGATGAGCTCCTCGTTGTAGCGGCCCATCGCCGCGATGATCTCGTCGAAGTCGATGTTCTCCGCGACGAACTCCTCGGCTGCGGGGGTGGATCGCATGATCAGCATGTAGCGCGACATCGTGTTCTCTCCTGTGGTTTCGGGACCCGCCTTTATCGTGCCCTCGACAACACGTCGAACGACACCCCGGCCAAATCGACACACCCCCGCGGAAAAGTTTGAAGAATCGTTTACATGCCCGCCGATCTGGTCATCACCGGAAACATCCGCACCGTCGACGACAGTCGACCCACCGCCCGATCGCTGGCGGTGGCCGACGGGCGCATCGTCGCGATCGGGGCTGATCCGGCCGACACCGACGGGTGGATCGGGCCGGACACCGCCGTGGTCGACATCGGCGACGGCTGCGTACTGCCCGGGTTCGTCGAGGCGCACGGCCACCCGTTGATGGAGGCCGTCGCCCTGTCGGACCGGATGGTCGACATCCGGCCGGTGACGCTGCCCTCGGCCGACGACGTGGTGGCCGCGGTACACGCCGAGGTGTCCCGCCGCGGCGCCGACGGTGCCTACCTGAACGGCTGGGATCCGCTGCTGCAGCGCGGCCTGCCGGAGCCGACGCTGGCCTGGCTGAACGCACAGGCCGACACACCGCTGGTGATCATCCACAATTCCGGGCACAAGGCGTTCTTCAACTCCGCCGCCGCCCGCGCCGCAGGATTGGACCGCGACACCCCGGACCCCAAGGGCGCGCGCTACGGCCGGGGCGCCGACGGCGAACTGGACGGGACCGCCGAGGAATCCGCCGCGGTGTTCCCGTTGCTGAACGGGGCCATCAAGGTCGGTGACTACCCGGCGATGCTGATGGCCGAATGCGACCGGCTGAGCCGCGCCGGGCTGACCACCTGTTCGGAGATGGCGTTCGACCCGATGTTCCGCCCGATGCTGGCCGCTCTGCACGACCAGATCACCGTGCGACTGCGCACCTACGAGATGTCCACCGCCGACCTGCACACCGAAGCCGAACCCGGTGACGGTGACGACCTGGTGCGCCAGGTCGGTATCAAGATCTGGGTGGACGGCTCGCCGTGGATCGGCAACATCGATCTGACCTTCCCGTACCTGGACACCGAGGACACCCGCACCATCGGCGTCGTCCCGGGTTCCTGCGGACACGCCAACTACACCCGTGAACAGCTCGCCGAGATCGTCGGCACCTTCTTTCCGTTGGGCTGGCAGATGGCCTGCCATGTGCACGGCGACCACGGCGTCGACACCATCCTCGACGTGTATGAGGAAGCGCTGCAAGCGAATCCGCGGGATGATCACCGACTGCGGCTGGAGCATGTCGGGGCCATCACCGACGCGCAACTGCAGCGTGCCCATGGACTGGGTGTCACGGCCAGCCTGTTCGTCGATCAGTTGCACTACTGGGGCGACGTGATCGTCGACGGTCTGTTCGGGCCCGAGCGCGGCGAGCGGTGGATGCCCTGCGGCTCGGCGGCGGCCACCGGGATGCGGATCTCGCTGCACAACGACCCGCCGGTGACACCCGAGGAGCCGCTGCGCAATATCAGCGTGGCCGCCACCCGCACCGCGCCGAGCGGGCGAGTCTTGGCGCCGCAGGAGCGCCTGACCGTCGCGCAGGGCATCAAGGCGCAGACCATCGACGCCGCCTATCAATTGTTCGCCGATGACATCGTCGGGTCGATCGAGGTCGGCAAATACGCCGATCTTGTTGTGCTGTCCGGTGATCCGTACGCGGTGGAGCCCGAAGACGTGGCCGGGCTGACCGTACGGGCCACCTATCTGGCGGGCCGACAGGTTTATCCCAAACCGGCGTGACGGGGGTGCTCGCGTGGCAGGCTGTCGGCATGTCAGCTTTGCCCGAACCCCGGTTCCTGGACGAACGCGTCGCACACTGGGCGGCCACCACACCGGGCGAGGAAGCGGTGACCTACCTCGATCGCAGTTGGACCTGGTCGCAATGGGACGACAGGATCCGGCGGGTGGCCGGGGCGCTTGCTGCCCGCGGTATCGGCCACGGCGATGTCGTCGCCTTCCTGGACAAGAACCACCCGGCGTGTGTGGAGGTGACGTTGGCCGCTGCATCGCTCGGCGCGGCCAACGCCATCATCAATTTCCGGCTGGCGGCCGACGAATTGGACTACGTCGTCAACGATTCCGGCGCCAAGCTGTTGTTCGTCGGCGCCGACCTCAAGCCCGGCGTCGAGGCGATCCGCGCCAAGCTGCCTGCCGTCACCGAGATCATCGAGGTCAAACCCGAGGGCGATGACGAGTACGAGGCCATGCTGGAAGCCGCCACCCCGGTCGGCCGGTCGGCGGACGTGAGCCCCGACGACATCTGCATCGTCATGTACTCCTCGGGCACCACCGGCAGACCCAAGGGTGTCGCGTTGTCCCAGGCCAACGTCATCGCCCACACCATCAACGCGTTCGAGGGCTGGACCGCCGAACCGGGAGACAAGAACCTGGTGGCGATGCCGCTGTTCCATGTCGGCGGCACCTCTTACATGCAGTACGGCCTGCATCACGGTGTGCCCAGTTACATGACGCGCGACGTCGACGGCGCAGCGCTGGCAGGCGGCATCCTGGCCGGCGCGAACCGGACGTTCCTGGTGCCCGCGGTGCTCTCGAAGGTGCTCGAATCCGGACCGGATGCGGTGAAGTTGTTCGGTGCCCTCAAGACCTACGCCTACGGTGCCTCGCCGATGCCGTTGCCGTTGTTGCGCCAGGCGCTGGCGGCCTGGCCGGAAACCGAGTTCATCCAGGTGTACGGGCTGACCGAGATCTGCGGCGCGATCACCCGGCTGATGCCCGAGGATCACCGTGGCGGTGACGAGGACCGCATGGTCAGCGCGGGCACGCTGGTGCCCGGTGCCGAACTGCGGGTCGTGGACCCCAATACCGGCGACGACGTGCCAGAGGGTTCGCAAGGCGAATTGTGGTTCCGGACACCGCAGTTGATGAAGGGTTACCTGAACAAGCCGGAGGCCACGGCAGAGGCCATCACCTCCGACGGGTGGTTGAGGACCGGTGACATCGGCCGCATCGACGCGGACGGCTATGTGTTCATCGAGGACCGGCTCAAGGACATGATCATCACCGGCGGCGAGAACGTGTACTCCATCGAGGTGGAGCGGATCCTCGCCGAACATCCTGCGGTGGCCGAGGTCGCGGTGTTCGGGGTGCCCGACGAGAAGTGGGGCGAGGCCGTCAAGGCAGTGGTGGCGGTGGAAGGTGAGGGGGTCTCGGCGGAGGATCTGATCGCCTGGGCGCGTCGGCACCTGGCCGCGTACAAGTGCCCGAAGACGGTCGACTTCCTCGAAGCGCTGCCGCGAAATCCGACTGGCAAGATCATGAAGAAGGACCTGCGCAAACCACACTGGGAGGGCCGCGATCGCGCCACCGTTTGACGTACCGCTGGCCGACCTGTTGGAGCGGCTGCATGTGGTGGCGCTGCCGATGCGGGTCCGGTTCCGCGGGATCACCGTGCGTGAGGTGGCGCTGCTCGAGGGGCCCGCGGGCTGGGGTGAATTCGGCGCGTTCCTGGAGTATCGGCCACCCGAGGCCGCCCACTGGTTGGCCTCGGGAATTGAAGCCGCGTACGGCGATTCACCCACACCCCGGCGCGAGCTGATCCCGATCAACGCGACTGTGCCCGCCGTCCCCGCCGCGGAC
>JAHFVC010000142.1 GCA_023264765.1 Mycobacterium sp.
GCTGGCCAAGGTGATCGGCACCGCACCCGGCCGCGACGCGGCACTCGACGCACTGGCGGCGGCCCTCGGCGACACGGTGCTGCACGGCATCGAGGTCAACACCGGTCTGCTGCGTGCCGCGCTCGACCATGACGACGTGCGGGCGGCACGGCACACCACCGCGACCCTGGCCGCCGTGGTGGATCCACGCCCGCGGATCACCGTCGAGCGACCCGGATTGCTCACGACCGTGCAGGACCTCCCGGGCCGCTTGGGGCGCTGGGACGTCGGGGTTCCGCCCAGCGGTCCGATGGACGACCTGTCCTTCCGGCTCGGGAACCGCGCCCTGGGCAACCCGGCCGGTGCCCCCGGATTGGAGTGCACCGCAACGGGACCCGCGCTGCGCTTCAGCCGGAGCGCGACGGTGTGCATCACCGGTGCGTACTGCCTGGTCACCATCGACGGCGCGCCGGCGCCGATGTGGGAACCCATCGAGATCCCTGCCGGCGGCCTGCTCGACATCGGTGCCGCCGAGGTGGCCGGCCTGCGTACCTACGTGCTGTTCGCCGGTGGGCTGGACATTCCGCGCTACCTCGGTAGTGCCTCGACGTTCACCCTCGGGCGTTTCGGCGGTCATGGCGGTCGACAGCTGGTTGCGGGCGACGTGTTGCGAGCCGTCCCCGTCACCGACGCCGGCCCGTGTGCCCCGGTACCCGCCGAACTGCGCCCGGCGATGCCCACGGAGTGGGAGCTCGCCGTCACCGAAGGTCCCCACGCCGCACCGGAGTTCTTCACCCGGTCGGACATGGACACCCTCTACGCCGCCTGCTACCGAGTGCACTTCAACTCCGCACGGACCGGTGTACGCCTGGAGGGACCCACCCCGCAGTGGGCGCGCGCCGACGGCGGTGAGGCCGGCCTGCATCCGTCCAATATCCATGACACCGCCTATTCGGTCGGCGCCCTGGACTTCACCGGCGACACCCCGATCCTGCTCGGCCCCGACGGCCCGAGCTTGGGCGGATTCGTCTGCCCTGTGACGGTGATCTCGGCGCAACGGTGGAAGCTGGGTCAACTGCGCCCGGGTGACACGGTGCGGTTCGTCGCCGTGCGGGCGCAGGACGCGCCGTCGCGCGGCGATCTCGGAATCACCCGCAGCGCAATCGCATCCGCCGGCGGGGACGGCGACGACGGCGTCCTGGCCCGGCACGCCGCGCTGAACGCGCCGCCGGTGGTGTACCGCCGCAGCGGCGACGACAACGTCCTCGTGGAATACGGCGACATGGTGCTCGACCTCGGCCTGCGGGCCCGGGTGCACGCCCTGCACGGTCGGCTGGCGGACGCGGTGCGCGACCGCTCGGTCACCGGGATCGTCGATCTGACCCCGGGGATCCGCTCCCTGCAGGTGCACGTCGACCCCGACGTGCTGCCGATCGCCACCCTGCTCGGGTTGTTGCGCGACCTCGAGGACGACCTACCGGCGAGCACGGAACTCGTGGTGCCCAGCCGCTCCGTGCGGCTCCCGCTGAGCTGGGACGACCCGGCCACCCGCGAGGCGATCGCCCGCTACATGTCGGGTGTGCGCGACGATGCGCCCTGGTGTCCGTCCAACATCGAGTTCATCCGCCGCGTGAACGGTCTCGATTCACAAGCCGAGGTGATGGACATCGTGTTCGCCGCGCAGTACCTCACCCTCGGCCTCGGCGACGTGTATCTCGGTGCGCCGGTGGCCACTCCGCTCGACCCACGGCATCGTCTCGTGACGACCAAGTACAACCCGGCCCGGACCTGGACCGCGGAGAACTCCGTCGGCATCGGCGGGGCCTACTTGTGCATCTACGGCATGGAAGGGCCGGGTGGCTATCAGTTCGTCGGGCGCACCACGCAGGTGTGGAACAGATTTCCGCGTGGAGTCGATGAAAATCCTTGGCTTCTGCGCTTTTTCGACCGCATCTCCTGGTACCCGGTGTCACCGGAGGAGCTGCTGGACCTGCGGGCCGACGTCGCCGCGGGCCGCGGCACCGTCGATATCACCCCCGGCACCTTCTCCCTGGCCGAGCACGACCGCTTCCTCGCCGAGAACGACGACTCGATACAGCGGTTCCGCTCGATGCAGTCCGCGGCGTTCGCCGGTGAACGTTCGGCCTGGGCTGCCGCAGGCGAATTCGACCGCGCCGAGCGGGCCCAGTCGCGTGCCCTGCCGATGGAGGAGGACCTGGTACTCGACGAGGACGCGCACCGGGTCGACGCCCCGTTTTCGTCCAGCGTGTGGAAAGTCGATGTCGCGGTGGGGGAACGGGTCGTCGCGGGACAGGCGTTGCTGGCGCTGGAGGCGATGAAGATGGAGACTGTGCTCACCGCACCGTCCGACGGCGTCGTGACGCACGTACTGGTGCAGGCGGGACACCAGGTGGAACCCGGAACGCCGCTCGTGGTGGTCGGTCAGCCCTGAGGTTCGTGCCCGACCAGCCGCCGGCTGCGTTCGCGCAGTTCGGGTGTCGTCGCATCGCCGAGAACCCGCAGGCACGCGTCGGCGACGTGGACGGGGAGTTCCGCGCGTTGCGGGCCCGCCGGGACGGACCACATGTTGACCAGCGATTCCACCAATCGGAACGGCAGGTCGGCGGCCGCGGTATGCACCCCGGTGCGGTCCACCACCGCCCGGCTCAGCGCGAGGTAGTGCAACCGCAGCCGTTCGCGGTCCGACCAGAACGGTTCGAGGCGGGCATCGCGCAGTTCCGGCAGCAGATAGAGGGCGCCGAGATTCCAGCTGCCGCTGAGCAATTGGTCACCGTCGAACGCGGCGAGTGCGTGTAGGTGCTCGGCGGCAGTCAGGGCGGGGCCGGCGCCGAGCAGTACCGGGATGAACGACAACGTCGGGGTGACCGTCTGGCTCAGCAGGGCACACAGGATGTCGTCCTTGGTCTTGAAATAGTGATACAGCGAGGCTTGCCGGATGCCCACCGACTCGGCGATGCTCCGCGTCGAGGTGCCCGCATAGCCCATGGTGGTGAACAATTCGCCTGCGGCATCGAGTATCTCCTCACGGGCCGTCATGCCCGGGCGCCGCTGCGTCTGCAGACGGGGTCGGCCGGCGCGGGTGAGCGACATGGCTCCATCGTGACCCATGGCAGGCCCGATCGGTACGCGCAGGCGTATCTGTCACACGACAGAAACGCGCGATACGCCTCGGTTACTTAACGCCCGGAATTGGTTACGCCAGCGACACCCATCGAGGGCGGCGGCCGTGAAAACTGTCAACTGACAGGCCAGGCATGGCACCGCCGACAATCCGGGAGAGCGCGATCATGGGCAACGTCGTTTCTGCGGCCGATGGCCGCGTTGCCGCGTCGCCGGTCGAGTCGCAGGTGCGCCCCGATTCGCCGCCGATCACCGGGCCCGTCGCCGACATCGGCGACCTGCATGTGACCTTCCGCCGAAACGGACACGACGTGCACGCCCTGCGCGGAGTCAGCCTGACGGTCGCGCCCGGCGAAATCCTCGGTCTGGTGGGTGAATCCGGGTCGGGAAAGAGCGTGCTCGGTTTCGGCATGCTCGGACTGCTGCCCCGCCAGGCCCGCATCGACGGCACCATCGCGGTCACCGGCGCGGACATGGTGCATGGCAGTGCCAAGGACCTCCGTAAGGTTCGCCGGCTGGACCTGGGCGCGGTGTTCCAGGACCCGATGACCTCCTTGAACCCCACGATGCGGATCGGCAAACAGGTCGCCGAGGCCGCCGGCAGCGCCGATCAAGCGCTGGCACTGCTGACGGCGGTGGGAATTCCGGACCCGGCGCGCCGGATGCGTTCCTACCCGCACGAACTCTCCGGAGGGCTGCGCCAGCGGGTGATGATCGCCATCGCCATCGCCGGTGACCCCGAGCTCATCATCGCCGACGAACCCACCACCGCACTCGATGTCACGGTGCAGGCCCAGGTGCTGACCCTGCTGCAGGGGTTACGCGACCAGATCGGCTGCAGCATCGTCTTCATCACCCACGATCTCGGTGTGGCGGCGCAGATCTCGGACCGCATCGCGGTGCTCTATGCGGGCCGCATCGCCGAGATCGGGCCCACCGCAGAGGTACTCCGGGCACCGGCCCATCCCTACACCCGTGGGCTGCTGCGCTCGAGGCTGACGTTGCAGACCGCGCGAGGACAACGGCTGGCCGCCCTGGCCGGTTCGGTACCGAGCCCGCTGGTGCCGCTGCCGGGATGCGCGTTCGTCCCGCGCTGCGAACTGGCCACCGACGACTGCACGAAGTCACCGCCGGACCCGATCTCCGTGGCGCCGGAACGGGTGAGCGCCTGCCTGCTGCCGGCGGGCCGGGTGGCGGGCGCCGAGCCGCCGTCTGCCGTGGAAGCCACCTCCGGACAGGGATTTTCGGAGCCGGTCGAAGTACAACCGCCCTCGATCGAAATGGCCGATGTCATCAAGACATTCGCGGTCGCGCGGCGCGGCAAGCTGCAGGCTTTGCGCGGGGTGACCCTGCGCGTCGGGCATGGTGAATCGGTGGCGCTGGTCGGGGAGAGCGGGTCGGGCAAGTCGACCCTGCTGCGGGTGATCGCCGGTTTGGAGAAGGCGACTTCCGGCACGGTCAAACTGGCGGGCGACCACGGTCCGCAGATGGTGTTCCAGGACGCGGGGGCATCGCTGACCCCGTGGCTGTCGGTCGGCGAACTCATCGCCGAGCGGTTGCGCGGCACGAAGATGTCCCGCGCGCAGCGCCGCGACGCCGTGGTCGAGGTCCTCGAGCGGGTCGGGTTGCCCGCCGAGGTGGCCAAGTCGCGGGCCGGGCAACTCTCCGGTGGTCAGCGCCAACGGGTTTCGCTGGCACGGGCCACCGTCGTCCCGCCGTCCGTGCTGCTGTGCGACGAGCCGACCAGCGCGCTGGACGTGTCACTCGCCGCCTCGGTGCTGAACCTGATCGGCGACCTCCGCCGCACCCTCGACATGTCCGTGGTGTTCGTGACGCACGACCTCTCCGTGGCCCGCGTGGTCGCCGACCGCATCGCGGTGATGTATCTGGGCCGGATCGTCGAAGTCGGCCCCGCCGAGCAGGTCATCGGCGATCCCGCCCATCCCTACACCCGGGCGCTGGTCGACTCGATTCCCGACCTCGGCCGTGAATCACACATATTGCCCGGTGAACCCGCCAGCCCACTGTCACCGCCGACCGGGTGTGCGTTCCATCCCCGCTGCCCGATATCGGTCGACGCCTGCGGCGGCGACGAACTCGACGTCCGGCTCGAAGGTGTTCCCGGCAACCCGCACCAGGTCGCCTGTATCGAACGGAAGGCGGTCTGATGGCCATTGCGATCTCCGCGCCCAGCCTGGTGCGCGGCAACGCACGGTGGCGACTGTCCCTACCGCAGTCCCGGTCGGCGATCGTCAACTGGACGGGCTTCGCCCTGGTGATCGTGGTGACGCTGCTCGTCATCGCCGTGCCGCTGCTCGCGCCGCACGATCCGCTGACGCCGGTGGGGATGCCGCTGCAGGCGCCGGGCAAGAACGGCTTTCTGCTCGGTACCGACAGCGTCGGCCGCGACATCCTGTCCCGGGTGCTCTACGGCGCCCGCTCCAGCTGGTTCGCCGCCCTGGCTGTGGTGGCGCTGGGCCTGCTGATCGGAGGACTCGTCGGTCTCATCGCAGGTGCCACCGGCGGATGGATCGACACGACACTCATGCGCATCACCGACGGTTTCCTGTCGCTGCCGGCACCGGTGCTGGCGATCGCGGTGGTGGCCGCGCTCGGCCCGGGCTTCCTGCACACGCTGATCGCGGTGTCCATCGTGTGGTGGCCGTTCTATGCGCGGCTGGTCCGCGGCGAAGTGGTACGGCTGGCCGCCAGGCCACACGTCGAAGCCGCGAAACTGGCCGGTGTCAGCCGATTCCGCCTCGCCGGACGGCACCTGCTGCCCGGCGCGCTGCCGAACTCGCTCGTCGCCGCCAGCCTCGACATCGGGACGCTGATCCTCACCCTGGCCGCATTGTCGTTCCTCGGGCTCGGACAGGCCGCGCCCGCACCCGAACTGGGTGCCGACTCGGCGCGCAACCTCAGCTATTTCCTGCAGCAGTGGTGGATTCCGGTGATGCCCGGCCTCGGGGTGCTGGTGCTGGCGCTGGTCGCCAACGTCGCCGGTGATTGTCTGCGCAACCTGATGAAGACGGAGTGACACGATGAAGACCTTCGTGGCGTCCCGACTGGGCGCGATGGCGGCCATCCTGGTCGCGCTGACCGCGGTGCTGTTCGTGCTGCAGAACATCTCGCCGCTGGACCCGGTGAAGGCACAACTCGGCGCGCAGGCCTCCGCCCAGGCCGTCGCTGCCCGGCGAGAGGCGCTCGGGCTCAACGACCCTGTGCTGGTGCAGTTCTGGCACTACCTGTCCGGGGCTGTCACCGGCGACCTGGGTACGTCGTACCGGACTCGGCACGCGGTGATGTCCGACCTCGGGTCCTTCTTCCCGGCCACTCTGGAACTGGCGATGTGCGGGTTGGTGATCGCGATCCTGCTCGCCGTGCTGCTGGCGTTCAGCACCACGCTGAAATGGCGCGGCGCCGGTGTGCTGCGGGCGGTGTTGTTCACCGGATCGTCGGCGCCGATGTTCCTCCTCGGCATCCTCGGCCTGATCGTCTTCTACCAGACGCTGGGCTGGGTGCCGGCCAACGGGCGTATCGCGGTGCCCAATGCGCCGGACGGGCCCACCGGTCTGCTCACCGTCGACGGCCTGCTGCACGCCCGGTTCGACGTTGTCGCCGACGCGCTGCATCACCTGATCCTGCCCGCCTTCGTGATCGCCATCGGGCCCGCCGTGGCGATCGGGCGGGTGCTGCGCAGCAGCCTGATGACCGACATCGACAGCGACTATGCGCGCACGGCCCGAGCCAAAGGCCTCTCCGAGAGCCGGATCATGGCCACCCACGTCCTGCGCAATTCGGTCGGCGCGGCCCTGTCCATGACGGGACTTCAAGTCGGCCTGATGTTCTCGGGTGTGCTCGTGGTCGAGCAGGTGTTCGGCTGGCCGGGAATCGGCCAGTACATCGCCCAGAGCATCCCCGTCGCGGACTTCCCGGCGATCGCCGGGGTCACGCTGATGCTCGGTGCCCTGTACGTCTTCATCAACACGGTCGTGGACCTGCTCCAGGCCGCCGCAGATCCCCGCATCGCAGTAATAGGAGGTTAGGTGCCGAAACAGCCGCTCATCGTGGGCAATCCCGTGCTTGTCGTGGTCGACATGCAAGAGTCCGGTGACATGCCGGTCGAGGAGGTGGGAATCCCGCACATGGCCGGGTATGCCGAGCGGATCGGCCGTGCCCAGCGGTTGATCACCGCTGCCCGCGCCGCAGGCGTTCCCATCGTGTTCTTCCAGGAAGTGCACCGCGCCAACGGCATCGACTTCGGGCGCGAGCTCGACGGCGTCGAGGGTCCGCACTGCATCGATGGCAGGCCAGGGACCCCGCTGCACCCCGAGCTGCTGCCCGACTTCGACGGACCCAACCACGAGTTCCACATCGTCAAGCGGCGCTACTCGGGTTTCATCGGCACCGAGTTCGAGATCGTGCTGTCCGGTTTGAAAGCCGACACGCTGATCCTCATCGGTGGTCTCACCGACGTCTGCGTGCACTACACGTTCGCCGATGCGCACCAGCGCGACTTCTACGTCCGCGTTGTCACCGATTGCGTCGGCGGCTCCTCGGAGTACCGCCACGACGCGGCGCTCGACGCCATGGAATACCTGCAGTCCGGTGCGATGCGGACCACCGAAGAGATCATCACCGCGTTCTCAGAAATCTCCAGCCCCGTCCTCGAAGGAGCCGCCCGATGAAGAAACTGCGCACGCTCTTGGCCATCGGTGCCGCCACGGCGCTCACCGTGACCGCCTGTGGCGGTTCGGATTCCGGTGGTGGCAGCACCCCGAACGCCGCCCCGACCGACAAGGTGCTGCACCTGTCGTTCCTGCAGGATCCGGGGCAGCCGCCGGATCCCGACATCTACTACGCCGGGCAGGGATTGCTACTGACCACCAACACCTACGAGGGCCTGCTGCAGTACAAGGCGGGCACCGAGAAGCCGGAACTGGAGCCGCTGCTGGCCACCGAGTGGACGGCCTCGCCGGACAACAAGGTGTTCACATTCAAGCTGCGTGAGGGCGTCAAGTTCCACGACGGCACCCCGCTCACCTCGGCCGCGGTGAAGGCCTCCTTCGACCGCCGCGCTGCCGTCAACCAGGGCCCGGCGTACATGGTCACCGACGTCGAATCGGTCACCACCCAAGGTGATTACGGTGTCACCGTCACGCTCAAGGCGCCGAACTCGGCGTTCCTGGACTACCTCGCCTGTCCGTACGGGCCGCGGATCATGAGTCCGGAAGGTCTGAAGAAGAACGCGGGCAGCGACAACGCGCAGGGCTATCTCACCAATCACGACCTGGGCACCGGCCCGTACACGCTGACCGCCGCCGAGGTGGGTTCGAAGTACGAGCTGACCGCCTTCGGTGACTACTGGGGTACCAAGCCGTACTTCGAGAAGGTCGAGCTCCCGGTCATCACCGACGTGTCGGCGCAGCAGTTGCAGTTCAACAACGGTCAGGTCGCGGCGATCCTGCACGACCTGCCGTCCTCGGCCGTGCAGTCCTACCTGGACAACAAGTCCTTCTCGAACTACTCACTCCCGTCGATGATGGCGAACTACGTCTACATCAACCCGCGCAAGGGCATGATGACCGACGCGAAGAACCGCACCGCCGTATTGCAGGCCATAGACGTCGACGAACTGGTCAAGCAGACGTACTTCGGGCGCGGTAAGAAGGCCGAGCAGATCTACCCGCCGAACATGATGGCGGCCGAGTTCGGCAAGCAGAACGTGGCGCACGATCCGTCGGTGCTGTCCGGTATCGCCGGCGGGCTGCCCGCCGACCAGAAGGCCGTCACCATCGGCTACGACTCCAGCAACCCGGACAATCAGTTGATCAGCAACCTGATTCAGACGCAGCTGGCCGCGGCCGGCCTGAACGCCAAGGTGCAGGCCTATCCCACCTCGGAAATCTATGGCTGGGTCGGAAGCGACGGCCAGTCGGCACCGGAGATCATGACCTATGTGGGCTGGCCGGACGCGCCGTCGCCCTATACCTGGGGCCACATCTCCTGGGACGCCGATGGCGGTCTGAACTTCTTCGGCTGCTCGTCGCCGGCGGTCACCGCGGCCCTGGCGAAGGGCCTACCCGCCGACTCGGACGCCGACTTCTCCACCGCCGGTGAGGAAGCGGTCAAGACGGGATGCTGGCTCAACGTCGCCGACGTCGACGACTTCATGGTGGCGCAGCCCTGGCTCAAGGGTGTCGAGCAGGCCCACGTGGTAACCAATCCGAACTCCCTGCGGCTGGCCGCGCTGTCGGTGGGCTGATGGCGACGCTGGTTCGCAAGAGCGGGGTGCGCCGGATCATCCTGCTGACGCTGGGCTGGGAGGAACTGCCGAAATCGGTGTCGGTCTACGGGGCCCCGCCCGAGGAGCGGATGCGGGAGCCGGTGCCGGGTGTGCTGCTGCAGACCGACGGTGGCTGGGTGTTGCTGGACACCGGGTTCAACACCGCGCTGGTGCGGGACCCGGCGCTGTACCGGCGGTTCTTCCCGACCGTCGAGTACAGGCCGGTGCTGCCCGGCCCCGGCGAGCCGATCGAACAGCGGCTCGCCGAGGTGGGTGTGGATTTCGACGCCATCCACACCGTCGCCGTCAGCCATCTGCACCACGACCACGCCGGCGGGCTGAAGTTGTTCGCAGGCAAGGTCCCGGTGCATGCCCAGCGCCGCGAGCTGGAGTACGGACTGTCGAATCATCCTGAGCCCGAACGTAATGCGATCGTGCGGGTGGATTTCGACGACCCCAACATCGAGTGGCACCTGGCCGACGGGGAGGCCGAGATCGCTCCTGGCATCACGGCCGTGCCCACCTACGGGCACACACCCGGGCACCAGAGTTTCGTGGTCGAACTCGACGAGTCGGTGGGCGGTGACGGCTTCGTGTTCGCCTTCGACGCCGCCGATCTCACCGAGAACATCGAGCACGAACTGGCCATCGGCGGGTTCATCGACGTTGATCCGCAGGACACCGTGGAGCCGATCCGCCGGCTCAAGCGGCTCGCAGCCGACAAGGGGTACCAGTTGATTCCCGGCCACGACCCGCATGTCTGGCCGGAACTCACCCAGCATTTCCACGACAGGTTCGGGCCGGTCCCATCGTGACGGACTGCGTCCTGCGTGCGGACCAGGTGCTCATCGACGGGCACCTGGTCCCGGCGTCGGTCGGCATCACTGCGGGCGTGGTGTCCGCACTCGGTGAGATGGGCGCCGATTACCCCGGGGCGCACGACATCCGATTGCCCGATCACGTGGTGCTGCTGCCGGGGTTCGTCGACACCCACGTCCACATCAACGACCCCGGCACCGACTGGGAGGGGTTCGCGACGGCGACGGCGGCCGCCGCCGCCGGCGGCATCACCACGTTGGTCGACATGCCGCTGGATTCCGACCCGGTGACCACCAGCGTCGCGGCACTACAGGTGAAAAAGTCTGCGGCAGAAGGCATGTGTAGTGTCGACGTCGGTTTCTGGGGCGGCATTGTCCCGGACAATGTTGCCGACTTAGATGCGCTGGCGCACGCCGGGGTCCGCGGCTTCAAATGCTTTCTCGCCGACTCGGGCAACCCGAACTTCCCGCATCTGAGCCCCGGGCAGTTCCGCGTGGCGATGGGCCGCGTCGCCGAATCGGGTCTACCGCTGCTGGTGCACGCCGAGAGTCACGCGGTGATCGACGCCAGTCCGCGCCCGGACGGCGACGACTACCGGTCGTTTCTGGCGTCGCGCCCCGACGCCGCCGAGGAGGACGCGGTGGGCCTGGTCATCGACACCGCGCGGACGACCGGCGCGCACGCGCACGTCGTGCACGTCTCCAGCGCGCGGGTGTTGCCCATGCTGGCCGCCGCCAAAGCCGAGGGACTGGGGGTGACGGCCGAGACCTGCCCGCACTACCTGACTTTCGATGCCGAGCACATTCCCTCCGGTGGTACCGAATTCGCCGTCTGCCCGCCCATCCGGGACGTCGCCAACCGCGAACTGCTGTGGGCGGCCCTGGCCGACGGCACCCTGGACCTGGTGGTGTCCGACCACTCGCCGTGCACGCCGCACGACAAGGCGGGAGGCGACTTCGGCCGGGCTTTCGGTGGCATCAGCTCATTGCAACTCGGCCCCCGCGCGGTGTGGACCCAAGCCTGCAGGCGTGGTTTCGGGCTCGCCGACCTGAGCAGGTGGATGTCGGAGCGGCCCGCTGCGCTGGCCGGCTACACCGACCGCGGCAGGATCGCCGTCGGGTTGCGGGCCGATCTGTGCGCCTTCGATCCCGCCGCAGACGAGACGGTGCGCGCCGCCACGTTGCGGCACCGACACCCCGTCAGCGCCTACGACGGTGTCAGGCTGCGGGGCGCGGTATGGCAGACCTGGGTGGCCGGGATACCGGCCCTGGAACGGATAGGGGAGCCGGTGTGAGAATCCTGGTGCTCAACCCCAACACCTCGGCGGCGATGACCGCCGAGATCGCGGCGGCAGCCCGGGAAGCGGCGCACCCGGCGACCGAGATCATCTGCATGTCACCGAAATTCGGCGCCGCGGCCATCGATTCAGCGGCGGAGAGCTACCTGTCCGCCGTCGGTGTGATGGATGTGGTGGCCCGGCTGACGCAGGACGGGATGTTCGATTTCGACGCGGTGGTGCTGGCCGGGTTCGGGGAGCACGGCCGCGACGCGCTGGCCGAGATGCTCTCCGTGCCGGTGTTCGACATCGCCGAATGTGCCGCGCACGTGGCCCATCTGATCGGGCGCCGGTTTTCGGTGATCACCACGCTGGCGCGCTCCATCCCGCCGATCGAGGACCGGCTGCTGCTGGCGGGGCTGAACGCACACTGCGCCTCGGTGCGGGCCTGCAGTCTGGGGACGGCCGAGGTGGACGCGGACCCGGCCGGGGCGGTGCAGGCGATCGTCGACGAGGCCGCCCGCGCGATCACCGAGGACGGGGCGGACGTGATCTGCCTGGGCTGTGCCGGCATGGCCGGGGTGACGGCGGCCATCTCGGCCAAGCTCGGGGTGCCCGCCGTCGACGGGGTGGCCGCGGCGATCGCGCTGGCGCAAGCCGTGGTCGGGTTGGGGCTGTCCACCAGCAAGGCCGGGGTCTACGCGCCGGGACCGGACAACCCGCGCAGCCACTGGCCGCTCTCGGAAAGTCTCCGCCCATGACCGACGTCGATCTGGCCTCCCGTGTGGTCGGCGGCAGCGTGGTGGCCGCCAGTGACGAATCCTTCGGGTTCAAGGAACGGCTCGTCGATCCGTCCGAACCCGCTTTCGTGCCCGGCACGTATGACCTGCGCGGTGAAGTGGTCGACGGCTGGGAGACCAAACGACACGCGGGCCTCGACGGTGACTGGGCGATCATCCGGCTGGGCGCACCCGGGCGGCTGCACACCATCGACGTCGACACGCGGTTCTTCTCCGGAAACCATCCCACCGCCTGCGCGGTGGACGCATGTGCGCTGGAGCGCACCGAGGATCCGGCGAGCGCGGGCGTGAACTGGACGCCGGTGGTGGAGATGACGCTGCTCAAAGCGGATTCACACAACCCGCTGACCGTGACGGACCGCCGCCGGTGGACGCACCTGCGGCTGCGGCTGCAGTCCGACGGCGGTGTCGCGCGGCTGCGCGCGTTCGGCGACGTGGTGCCCGACCCGGCATTGTGGGCCGGTGTCACCGTCGAGATGTCCGGTCTCGAACAGGGGGGTCGTGTCGAATGGTGCAGTGACAGTTTCTATTCCAGCGCAACGTCCCTGATCGCGCCGAACCGTCCGCACAACATGGGCGACGGCTGGGAGACCCGCAGGCGCCGCGACATCGGCCCGGATACCCATGACGCGGTGATCATCTCGTTCGCCGTACCCGCCGATCTGCACCGGATCGAGATCGACACCTCATACTTCGTGTTCAACGCCAGTGCCGAGGTGTCGGTGCTGGGCAGCCGCTGTGAACCCGATCGCGAACATGGCTGGGGGCTGGTTGCTTTCGACATCCCGGTGCTGGCCCGAACCCGGCTGGTACCCGACGCACGGCAGGTGTTCTCCGTCGATGTGCCGGGCGTGACCGCCCTGCGGGTGCAGGCCTATCCGGACGGCGGGATCGCCCGGGTGCGCGCGCTCGGCGTGCCCACCGCCGACGGCCTGCAAACCCTGTACGACCGATGGGAGGAAAGCTCGTGAGCGCCGTGCTGATGACCGATTGCGCAGGACTGTGGCGGCGCACCCTGCTGATCGACGCGGATGGCACCCGCGACGCCGAACCCGGCGTGCAATGGTTGCAGGGCCCGACGGCCTACGTCGACTCCCGCGGCTTTGCCGGCACGCTGGCACAGAGCGGTGACGTCTTCCAATGGCACCGCTCGGTGAATCTGCAACCGCCAGGGCCGTTTCCGGACGCCGGTGTCATGAGTCGCGACGGCGACATTCTCGTCGAGACCGGTGTGCATGAGGACTACGTCGAACACTGGGTCCGGGACCCGGCGCCTGCCACCCCGACCGGGGCACTGTTCCTCACCGGGCCCGGTGACGCGGCCGCGCTACTGGTGCGGGCGGGGGCGCTGTTCGGCTGGGCCGACGGCGCGCGGGTGCTCATCGGTACCGTCGGCGGGGCCGAGTACCGCGAGCTCGGAATCATCATCTCCGGCAACGAAATCCAGGCCAATGGCGTGCGCTGGACGGTGGACCAATCGGAAGGGAATGTGACTACATGAGTGGCGTCACGTCATTCACGTCGGTGCCCGTCATCGACATCAGCGGGCTGTACTCGCCCGAGCGTGCCGAGCAGGACCGGGTGGCCGCGGAGATCGGCCGCGCGGCGGCCGACGTCGGCTTCTTCTACATCAGCGGTACCGGCATCGACGAGTCGCTGTTCGCGGCGATGCTGGCGGCGGTCAAGGATTTCTTCGCACTGCCGGTGGAGGAGAAGATGCGCAACTACATCGGCTTGTCCCGCTGCCATCGCGGCTACGTACCTGTCGGAGAGGAAGGCTTGGAGGGCACGGTCCCAGACCTGAAGGAGGCGTTCGACACCGCGCTGGACCTGCCCGCCGACGATCCGGATTACCTGGCGGGCAACCCGATGCTTGGACCGAACGCCTGGCCGGAGCTCCCGGGTTTCGCGGAGGCGGTGACCGAGTACTACCAGGCGCTGCTGGCGGTGGGCCAGCGGCTGCTGTGGGCGTTCGCCGTGGCGCTGGGTGAGGACCCGGAGGTGTTCTCCCGGCACGCCACCAAGACGCCCAGCCAGCTACGCCTGATCCACTACCCGCACAACCCGGATGCGCACGACAGCATCGGGATCGGCGCGCACACCGACTACGAATGCTTCACCCTGCTCAAGCCGACGGCGCCGGGTCTGGAGGTGCTCAACGGGGCCGGTGAGTGGATCGACGTCCCGCCGGTGGACGGGGCCTTCGTCGTCAACGTCGGTGACCTGTTGGAACTCTGGACCAACGGCGCGTTCGTGGCCACGAGTCATCGGGTCCGCAAGGTCGCGGAGGAGCGGTACTCCTTCCCCCTGTTCTTCAATGTCGACTATCACACCGAGGTCAAGCCGCTCCCGCAGTTCGCCTCCGCGGACGGTAAGCCCCGCCCGACGTTGCGGGCCGGGGAGCACCTGTTCGCCCAGACTGCCCAGACGTTCGCGTATCTGCGCCGTCGTATCGAATCTGGGGAACTGGTGCTGCCCGACGGGTCACTCGGCCTCGGGCAGTTCGGCCAGCAGGCTCTGCAGGGGATCGAAGCCGGGTAGCCGACTACTCACGCGCTGACCGGCCACCGGTCCGAGACTGCGGTCATGACATCGACCGTCGCATTCGACATGCCCATGGTCCATCGCGCTTTCCGCAACGAGTTGCACAGCATCCCGGGCCTCATCGATGGGGTCCGCGACGGTGCTTTACGGTCCGCGTGGGCTCAGTTGATCGGCGCGTTGAGGGTGCGCAGGTCGTCGAGCATGCCGCGGGCGGCGACGACACCGCGTCCGGTCTGCC
>JAHFVC010000424.1 GCA_023264765.1 Mycobacterium sp.
GGTCGACAAGATCGGCGAGGTCATCGGGCCCAAGGGCAAGATGATCAACTCGATCACCGAGGAGACCGGCGCGTCGATCTCCATCGAGGACGACGGCACGGTGTTCGTCGGCGCCTCCAACGGCGAGGCCGCGCAGGCCGCGATCGACAAGATCAACGCCATCGCCAACCCGCAGCTGCCCAAGGTCGGCGAGCGGTTCCTGGGCACGGTCGTCAAGACCACCGACTTCGGTGCGTTCGTGTCGCTGCTCCCGGGCCGCGACGGGCTGGTGCACATCAGCAAGCTGGGCCGCGGCAAGCGCATCGCCAAGGTCGAGGATGTCGTGAAGGTCGGTGACAAGCTCCGGGTGGAGATCGCCGACATCGACAACCGCGGCAAGATCTCGCTGGTCCTGGTGGCCGAAGAGGGCGAGACTTCCGGGGATGCCCCGTCGGCGCCTGCTGACGCTCCCGCCGACGCCGATGCCGCGACCGCTGACGCCTAAACCCGCATTACGCCGCTCCAGTGGCGGCGCAGACACCTCCGAGGCAGTACGGATCACCGTGCTGCCCGGAGGGTTGCGGGTGGTCACCGAGTTCATCCCGTCGGTGCATTCCGCATCGGTCGGGGTGTGGGTCGGTGTCGGATCCCGCGATGAGGGTCCTTCGGTGGCCGGTGCCGCGCACTTCCTCGAGCATCTGCTGTTCAAGTCGACGCCGACCCGGTCGGCGGTCGACATCGCGCAGGCGGTGGACGCGGTGGGCGGTGAGCTCAACGCGTTCACCGCGCGCGAGCACACCTGCTACTACGCGCACGTGTTGGACAGCGATCTGGAACTTGCGGTCGACCTGGTGGCCGACGTGGTCCTGCGCGGTCGTTGCGCCGCATCCGATGTCGAGGTCGAACGCGATGTCGTGCTCGAAGAGATCGCCATGCGCGACGACGACCCCGAGGACACTCTCGGGGACGTCTTCCTCACGGCGATGTTCGGCGATCATCCGGTCGGCCGGCCGGTGATCGGCAGCACCGAGTCCATCGAGTCGATGACCCGTGCGCAGTTGCATTCGTTCCACGTGCGCCGCTACACACCCGAGCGCATGGTGCTCGCGGTGGCCGGCAATGTCGACCACAAACGGGTCGTCGCGCTCGCCCGCCGGTATTTCGGGCAGCATCTGATCGGCGACCGAACCCCGGTACCGCACCGCAAGGGTGCCGGCCGGGTGCCCGGGCAGCCGGGCCTTTTGGTGGTCAACCGCGACTCCGAGCAGAGCCACGTGCTGGCCGGGGTGCGCACCCCGGGACGGTACTGGGAGCACCGCTGGGCGCTGTCGGTGCTCAACACCGCGTTGGGTGGCGGCCTGAGTTCCCGTCTGTTCCAACAGATCCGGGAATCCCGCGGACTGGCCTACTCGGTGTACTCGACGGTCGACATGTTCTCCGACGCCGGTGCGTTCTCGGTGTACGCGGCGTGCCTGCCCGAGCGGTTCGACGAGGTGGTCCGGCTGGCCACCGATGTACTCGCCGAGGTGGCCGTCGACGGGATCACCGAAGCCGAGTGCCGGATTGCCAAGGGCTCGTTGCGCGGTGGGTTGGTGCTGGGTCTGGAGGATTCGGGGTCGCGGATGCACCGGATGGGCCGCAGTGAGCTCAATTACGGCGCGCACCGCACCATCGCCGCGACCCTGGACCAGATCGATGCCGTCACCCTCGATGAGGTGAACGCGGTGGCCCGCGCCCTGCTCTCGAAACCGCTGGGCGCTGCGGTGCTGGGGCCGTACAAATCGAAACGCTCACTGCCGCAGCCTCTTCGGCAAATCAGGGGCTGATCGGTAGGGTTGGGGCATGCGAATGTCCCGACGAAACGTGATCATTGGCGGCCTGACTTTCGCGGCGGTGATGTCCGCGGGCGAGCGGGCGTACGCCGACCCTGCCGAACCCGTGCCGCCGCTCGATCAGCGGATCGGCGCGCTGGAACGCAGGCACAATGCCGTGGTGGGCCTGTCGGCGGTGAACCTCGACTCCCCGGGGGCGGTGTCGCACCGGGCCGGCAACTTGTTCGCGATGTGCTCGACGTTCAAGGCCTACGCCGCGGGCCGGGTATTGCAACAGGTCGGACGTGGCGAATTCACGCTGGACGCCACCGAATTCGTCGACCCTGCGGCAGTGGTCGCGAATTCGCCGCGCACCGGACCGCGGGCCGGCACCGATATGACTTTGGCCGAGCTGTGCCAGGCGGCGCTACAGGTCAGCGACAACACCGCGGGCAATCTGCTGCTCAAGCGCATCGGCGGCCCGCAGGCGATCACCGACTTCGCGCGCAGTATCGGCGACGACCACACCCGCCTGGACCGCTGGGAGACCGAACTGAATTCGGCGATCCCCGGCGATCCCCGCGATACCTCCACGCCGGCCGCACTGGGCGGGGGATACCGCGAGCTGCTCACCGGCGACGCGCTGTATCCGCCACAGCGGGAGCTGCTGGAGGGCTGGATGCGGGCGAACGAAACCTCCAGTGTGCGAGCCGGTCTGCCCGCGGGCTGGACGACGGCGGACAAGACCGGCAGTGGTGACTACGGCAGCACCAACGATGTAGGGATCGCCTTCGGGCCGGACGGGCAACGGGTCCTGCTGGCGATCATGACCCGATCCGCCGTCGACAACCCGAAGGCGGACGCGCTGCGGCCGCTCATCGGGGAGCTCACCACCCTGGTACTGCCCTACCTGCTGGACCCGAACCACCCCTGAGATACACATCGCCCGGCCGGATGAATCCAGCCGGGCGACGGTGGGGGTGAAGCGTCAGATCAGGACGGCCGAGGGCTCGGTGAACACGAGTCCCAGGTCGGCGGCCACGTGCTCGTTGAGCAGCGCGCCCTCGTGCGTCGAGAGTCCCTTGGCCAGTGCCGCATCGGCAGCACACGCGGCCTGCCAGCCCTTGTCGGCGAGCTTGAGCACATACGGCATCGTGGCGTTGGTGAGCGCGTAGGTCGACGTCCGCGGCACGGCGCCCGGCATGTTGGCCACGCAGTAGAACACGGTGTCGTGCACCGCGAAGGTCGGGTCGTCGTGGGTGGTGGGCCGGGAATCTTCGAAACAGCCACCCTGGTCGATCGCGATGTCGACCAGCACTGCGCCCGACTTCATGTGTGCGACAGTCGCATTGGTGACCAACTTGGGTGCCTTGGCGCCGGGCACCAGGACCGCGCCGATCACCAGGTCGGCCTGCTTGACCGCTTCTTCCAGGTCGAGGCTCGACGAGTAGCGGGTCTCGATGGCGCCGCCGTACTCGGCATCGATCTTGCGCAAGGTGTTGACGTTGAGGTCGAACACGGTGACGTGCGCGCCCATGCCCCACGCGACTGCTGCGGCGTTGTCGCCCGCCATGCCGCCGCCGATGACGACGACCTTGGCGGGGGCGACGCCGGGGACGCCGCCCATGAGCACGCCGCGGCCGCCCTGGGTGCGCATCAGGTGGTAGGCGCCGACCTGGGCGGACAGCCGGCCGGCGACCTCGCTCATCGGGGCGAGCAGGGGCAGCGCGCCGTCGGCGGTCTGCACGGTCTCGTAGGCGATCGAGGTGGTGCCCGACGCCAGCAGGGCGTCGGTGCACGGCCGCGATGCGGCCAGGTGCAGGTAGGTGAACAGCGTCTGGCCCTTGCGCAGGCGGCCGTACTCGGCCTCGATGGGCTCCTTGACCTTCAGCAGCAGGTCGGCTTCGGCCCACACCTGGTCCGCGGTGGCGACGATCTGGGCGCCGACGGCCTTATAGTCGCTGTCCGAGAGCGCCGAGCCTTCACCGGCGCCGGCCTGGATGAGGACCTCGTGACCACGGCGGGTCAACTCGGCCACGCCCGCCGGGGTGATGGCGACGCGGAATTCGTTGTTCTTGATCTCGGTCGGGATGCCGACGCGCATTTCGTGCTCCTGTAAGCGTTGGGATGCTGTGTCTAGTGTGAATAACCTTCGAATCGGCGGCAATAACTACGATAAAGATTCGCTAAGATACCGACATGCGTGAACAATCAACGCCACCGAGGGCGCGTCTGGCCCCCGCGCCGAAGGATGTTCGGCCAGCCGAGCTCGACGACATCGACCGGCGGATGCTGCTGGCCCTGCATGCCGACGCCCGCGTCTCCAACAGTGCGCTGGCCGAGACCGTCGGCATCGCCCCGTCCACCTGCCACGGCCGGCTACGCCGGCTCCAGGAGATCGGCGTGATCCGCGGCTTCTACACCGATATCGATCCCGCGGCGGTGGGCCTGGCGTTGCAGGCCATGATCTCGGTGAGCCTGCAGTCGCACGCGCGCGGCCGGATACGGGACTTCATCGCCAACATCCGCAAGCGGCCCCAGGTGATGGACGTGTACTTCTTGGCAGGCGGTGAGGATTTCATCCTTCATGTCGCCGCACGGGACACCGACGACCTGCGCGCCTTCGTGGTCGAGAACCTCAACGCCGACGCCGATGTGGCGGGCACCCAGACCTCGTTGATCTTCGAGCATCTGCGTGGGGCGTCACCGCTTTAGCGCGTGACACCGGCTCGGGGTGCGACCTCGGGGTGGAACTTTGTGACCATCCGGCGGATTCCGTCGCGCCAGTCCACCGCCGTGCCGCCGACGAGTTCGTGCATCCGTGCCGTGTCGGTCGGGCCACCGCGCAGGGCCTGCTCACTCACCTCGAACACCGGCTCGACGCCGACCAGTTCGCCGATGTAACCGCACCACTCCTGCAGGCTCACCGTCTGGTCGCCACACCAGTTGACCGTCGTCGCGGGGACCGATGCCACGGCGAGCATCTTCGGCAGCGTCGCGATGATGTCGTCCTCGTGGATGGGGTTGTAGCGCGCGGGACCGCCCGGCGGAACCGGGATCGGCATACCGGAGAGCATCATCTCCATCTGATAGAAAGGCCAGCCGCCGTTGTCGCCGTAGGGCACGTTGAGCCGCGCGATGACCGTCGGCACGCCGAGCGCGCGGGCCATCGTCCGGGCCACGACTTCGCCGGCGATCTTGGAGATCGAGTATGTCGGCAGCAGCGATTTGTGATTGTCGCCGAGCGCCGTCGTCTCGGTGCGGGGCTCGTCGTCCGGTGGGTCGTACACGGCCGCCGACGAACAGTGCAGGAAGGCCTTCGCGTCGGCGCAGTGCGCCATCAGCAGGCCG
>JAHFVC010000143.1 GCA_023264765.1 Mycobacterium sp.
CACCTACCGGCTGCACCCCGATGATCTGACCAACGTCAACCTCGGCGCGTGGTGGGCCTACCGGTGTGTGTCGGCGGCAGTGATCGTCCGGATCACCCCCGGCCCCAAGCGCGGCCAGGTCCACACCCGCACCTGGGTGCGCCACGTCTCCACGTCGCGGCCGAGCCGCTCGGATCGGTTGCCCGGTCTGATTCGCCAATACGGCGACCAGGCCGAAGCACTCACCGCGACACTGCCGTTGGGTGTGCACAGTTGGGCGGCGCAGCAGCGCATCGTGACCAGCCCACAATCGGTCACCCCCGTCGAGGCGCTGGCGGGGCTACGCATCCCGGTCGGGGCCAGCGGTCAGCTGATCGGCTCCACCCCCACCGGGCATCCGCTACTGCTGCCGTTGGCTGAACGGGGAATGCTGACAAGGATTTACGTCGACGCGCCGATCTGGGTGGCCCAGCAGCTGGTGCTGCGCGCCCTAGCCGGAGGCGCCAGCGCTCGGGTGAGCTCGAGTCGGCCCGAGGCGTGGTGGCCGATGATCCGGCGTCTGGCCGAACCGCGCCGGCTGTGGCTCTCGCAGTCCGACAACAACCGGGTCGGCACGATCCAGGTATGCGATCACG
This sequence comes from Mycobacterium sp., assembly GCA_023264765.1. GTDB lineage: Bacteria > Actinomycetota > Actinomycetes > Mycobacteriales > Mycobacteriaceae > Mycobacterium. The sequence continues at coordinate 615 of JAHFVC010000143.1, forward strand.
CTCCGATCAGTTATCCCAGCGGCGCCGAAACGCTGCTCATCGCGGGCGACGTCGCGGCGGCCGCTGACGCCGACATCATCGTGCGCCTCGATCAGCGCTCCGGTCAGGTCACGGTGACCGTCGGCGACGGCCCGGCGCGGCCGGTCATGTTGGATGCCACCAAGGAAGAAACCCGCTACCTCGGCCGACTCGACTGATACGGGAACCGAAGCCGTGAACTGGGAAACCGTTTGGCGTGAGGACCAATTCAACTCCTTGCCGCTGGGAAGCTACGTGACACGGCTGGCGAAGTTCGACCCTGATTTCACCGCCAACTGGTATGTGGCCTGGAAGGCCGATGAGGCCAATTCACTGTCCTTTCCGGACTACCTGCGGGCGCTGGCCAGACACGACGACAGGACCCGCGCTGGCTGGTACACCGTCTGGATCAACGACACGCGACATGGATTGTCCTACCCCGATTTCCTGGATCGGCTCGCATCCTTCGACGCTGACTTTCGGACGGAGTGGTGGTACCACGTGTGGCGCCATGATGACGCGCACTCGCTGAGCTACCTGGACTACTTGGAGCGGATTGCACCGTTCGATGCACGGTATCGGCTGGATTGCCATGATGTGTGGCGGCGCGAACGGACCCAGCGGGTGACTTCCCTGTCGTTTCCGGACTTCCTGAATGCCCGTGTGGTCGGCTGACGTCGACACCGTCGTCGGCGGCGGCGGCGGCCCCGATGCGTGTTCGGTCGCCCCATCGGCACTACACCGGGTAAAGTCGTCGGGGTTATGGCATCCCAGAAGTCGGCCGCATTGCGGCGTGTTCGCGCCGAAGCCAGCGAGCTTGCTCGGCTCGATGACGACCGTTCACACCATCTTGCATTGCGGGATAAGGCCATTCGTCAAGCCAAAGAGGCTGGTGCGACGTGGACCGAACTGCAGTCCGAAGCCGATCTCACCCCGGCCGGGCTTAGGAAGGCGTTGTCCCGTACAGATAACGAGCACTAAACCCGGTATAGTACCGGTGTGGCCGCCGTTGGCCCATTCGCGTTGTGTGACACAACCACTGCCCTCAATCGACGGAGCGCACGATGACCGTTCTCGCTGAGCCGACACAGTCGCCCACGAAGACCGAGTCCGACCCCGGGCCCAGCACCCGGCAACCCCACCAGGCGGCGCCTCATGCTGCACCCGCAGCCACGACGCAGCAGCCACCTGAACGGGCGCCGTGGATCACTTTCGCGTGCTACTTCGTGGCGCTGGCCAGCTTGACGGTCAGCTTGAACACCTCATGGCGGTTCTTCGCCGAGGTGCTCCACATCCCCACCGCCTACGGCGAGCGCTACATCATGTTCACCGTCGCGGAGATGGCGTTGGTCGTCTCCGGCGCCGGAATGGCTGCCAACGTGCGACGCACTGGGCGGCCCGGTTCGTTTCGCTTGGTCGTGTGGGGGATGTGCGCGGTCAGCGCCTACATGGCCTGGAAGATGTCCAACTTCGAAGAGGGGCTTGGTCGTGTCATCCTCGGACCCCTCCTCGGGACGATCATGCTGCACCTGGCCTTGGGGCTCGAGTTGCGTACGCGCCACCACCGCACCGGGGTTGTCGCCCGCGTCGGTCACGAGATGCGAGAGCGGCTGCTCTCGCGCCTGGGTCTGGCCGATGACGAACGCGATGCCCTCCAGCGCACCCGCGACCGCGCCGCCTTCCGCGCCGCCCAGCTGTCCCTGCCCCGCCGCTGGCGCTGGTCACGCGAAGCGCGTCTGCAGCGGGCGCTCCTGGCCGCCAACGTCGCCGACGACGCGCACATGCGCGACAGGATGCTGGCCCGGCTCTCGGTTCTGCGCCATGCTCACGAACTCACCACACACGACCAGTCCTCGCCATGGCTCATGGCGCAGGAGGAGGTGCCGGCCGGTTCGGTCGAGGCCGTTGAACCTCAAGAGCGTTGGGAGGCCGTGGCGATGGAGATCAAGGAGCGCGGGATGACCACCCAGCCGGTGCCGGACGTGGTCAAGGTTCTGGAATTCACCTACGAGGATCCGCGCGAGCTGACCATGCGTGAGATCGGCCGCAAGACCGACATGAATCACGAGGCCGTGGGTCGCATCCAGGCCGCTGCCAAGAAAGTCCTCGGCCACGAGCCCGACGAGGTCCCCGCCGCGGTGTAGCGGGCGGAACACCACCTCACCCTCTAGGTGTGGAGCGGCGGCGGATGCGGCGAACGGCGTATCCGCCGCCGGCGATGACTCCGCCTCCCGTCAGGTAGGCCCACCCCCACGAAGCGTGGAGGGCGTACCCGGCCAACGGGGTGAGCCGATCGGTGACGGCCAGTCCCGCAAGAGCGGCGGCAAGCATGATGACCGTGGTGATCGCGATCAGGTGTCCGGACTGGCGGATGGTCCAGTGACCGCTGCTGATCCGAGCAAGGGTGCGGTCGAGGAAGTCGATGAACCCGATCGGCGGGGTGTCGGCCCGGATGCGCGCCAAGCATGGGCTGCTGCCGCATGTCGCGCAGCGCGGCCCGGTGGACGTGGTGGCGGTCGCCGGCGTTGATGACGACGTCGACACTGGTGGCTGTACCTCGGGGGGCACTTCCGGCGGAGTGACTTGCATGAGTCGGAAGCTACTTCGACGGGGTGCACGGGCCAGCCCAGCACGGATCTGGACAGGACGAGCGCAACGCTCCAGATGTGCTGTTCGTCCACCTTGGTTACGCGGATTTACTTACATACCGCAGCAGCCAGGTCATTGAGCGATGGATTTACTTACATACCGCTGCCCGTTGCCGTGAGCTCACCGAGCGGTTCGATGTCGGCCGGCTAATGCGGGGGTCCACGCCTGGGCACATCGACTGCCTGCCTCTTCAGGCCTGTAGCGCCCGGGTACCCTCCAGCGCCTCGGCAAGCGTGGCAGCCGTTTGCAGTTGGTCGAGCAAGACCCATAACCGTCCAGCCCGGTACTGCGCCCCACTGGGAATGGGCTCCATCGGTGGTAACCGCGGCCCAAGGTCATAGATCGCGTGCTGGCCGACCGTGACCTGGTTCGCGGGGACGTCTGGCCACCGGTCGAGGAGCGAGGGCACCACTTCGGCGTGAACCACGCGATGGATGCGCTGCACCGCTCCCTCCCAGCGGAAGGCCATGAAGTTCGGGGGCTCGGTCGGCCACCTGTTGACACCATAGGGATGGAAGTAGCAGTGCTCGTCGGTGACGAACTCACGGAAGGTGTGGGCACCGCCGCCGCCTGGTCTGGCGTTGTTCAAAACCACGCAGTAGGTCATGCTGTCGGCCACCGATCGCACCCGGATCACACCTCTCAAATAGTTCTGTAGCTCATCGAGCCATAGACGTTCTCGGCCGCGACACGAGCGGCGTGCTTTCGAGATGTCGGTCAGGACGTCGCGCCACGGCAGATGAACGACGGGGACACCGTCGACTGCGGAGGGAAGGCTCGCCCGGGCCAACTCATGCGATGCCTGCGAGAGCGTGACGAGGACGCCGCGGTTGGGGTGCTGTGCAACCCGCCCGGCGTACTTGCCCAACTGGGACCGGGTGGGCAGCAGCCAGCCGCGTTTCGCCTCGAAGATCACCAAGGCGCCCGACGTGCGCACCTCCAGGTCCGTACGCCCGTCCTCGCCGCGGACCTCCAGAGCAAGAGTTAGGTCATCACCGGCGGGCGCCACGGCGGGCGGCCACACGCGCTGCAGCACCGCTTCGCACAACCTGGGGCACCGCGCGAACGCGAACCCCAGAGCAGCGGTCAAGTCGTTCTCGTCGTGACCGACCAGACTGAACACCGAGCTCACTTCAGTGCCGTGGCGGGTCAGAGCGGTCATGGCTCAGATCATCCTGGAGCGGCCGACGAGGTTGGGCGTAATCGCGCCGGGCGCGGGTTCTGCCAGCGGGGTTGTGGCTGCCTTGGCGTGCTCGGTCAGTGTGGCTGCGGGTCGTGCGGGGGCGCGCTGAGTGGCCCGCGGTCGTGTACGCGCCAGCTGTCGTGCGGGTGTCGTGTGCGTAGCTGGTCTGCTTTGGCGGATTCTCGGCCTGGCGGACGGCCCGAGCGCGGTGGCGTGCCGTCTGGCCGGGGTGGCCGGGGGTCGAGGTCGTCCCCACACGCGTGGGCGGGTTTGTGGCGCACCGGCGACCTGGACCAGCGCGCCATTGCGCACGCCACTGCTGCTCATGGCGGTCGGGTGCGAGTAGCGGCGGTGGGGCTTGCGGAGCGGGTGGCCGGGTTCGAGTACCGGTGGTCGGCAGTCGGCGGCGCGCCGGGTGGCCGCGCCTTGGGTGACGATGCCGTCGGTGTGCGCCACTCGATCCCGCGCGGTGGTCTGGTGTGGCGCACGTTGCGTCCGATACCGACCGGTGGCCGGAAAATTCGTGCGGTTGCGTCTCGGCTGGACTCGGTGGAAATTTTGGCGGTATGCAAGCGAATGGCGACAATCTAGCGCTGTTAACACATCGTGTTAACAGGTAGGGTTAACAGTTGTGCGCACAGGCATACGCACACTTATGCCACCGCCTTTTGTTAGCGCAGGTCGTTAGCATTGCTGTTGGCTGTACTGCGCACTGATTCGTTACCTTGTTAACAGTCGTCATAACACCCTTGGCATCAACCATCGTCACTGTTGCAGTAGTTATTGGTGTGGTGTGTGAGACTGTCACTCATCACACTGGCCACTCGTCTCACTCACGCACTAACGGAGTTGCATACCGTTGTGTGGTTATGTGTGTTGTCCGGCGTGTCGTTTGGCTAACTCAATGGACAGTGAGTGTGATAGCAGGTACCATCACAGAATGCTTGACGCCCCCATCACCCGCCCGCGAGTGCTTGCTGTAGCGATGCAGAAGGGTGGCGTCGGGAAGACGACAACCGCGATCAACCTGGCGGTTTGTATCGCTGAGCTCGGACAGCGGGTTGCGTTGCTAGACCTGGATCCCCAGGCCAACGCCACTGAGGGTTTGGCGGTCGAAATGGGCCCTGACGACGTGTCGATGTTCGAGGTCCTCATCGACATTGAAGAGGATCGCGTCCCGCTGGCTGATGCCCTCATTGAGAGCAAATGGGGAGTTTCCGTCGGTGCGGCACACCGCGCGATGCGCCGCTTGGAGCGCTATGGACTCGGCCCGAGTGGCTACACACGTTTCAGTCGACAGGTTTCCGAACTCGACTTCGACGTCGTGATCATCGACTGTCCGCCCAATCTCGGCGAACTGACCGTCGCCGCTTTGGCGGCAGCCGACTCGGTCTTGGCCACGGTCAAGCCGGGTCCAGATGAGATCAAGGCGCTGATCGAGTTGCAGCGCTCGGTACAGGAGACCCGCGAGGGACTCAATCCGCGCGTCAACATCGACTACGTCGTGTCGACGATCTTCGATGGCCGCACGTTGGTCGCCAAGGACGTCCGACGCAATCTGGAAGCCGACTGGAGCTCCGAGTACCTGGGGGAGGTCAGCCAGACAGTCCGTGTTGCGGAGGCCAAGAACCGCCGCGAGCCGGTGGTGTTCTATGCGCCCGAGACGGAGACGGCGGCCGATTACCGACGCATCGCCAAACTCATCGACGAGAGGATGCCGGTCCATGTCTAGGAAGCCAGGGCTGGGCACGGTCTCTACGCGAACGCGTGAGGACGCGCGGGAGGCCGCGGGGAGAATCAGCCCAGAGCCGGACACCGTCGTCGCCATGGCACCGCAGCCGTCCAATGGCACCGCGCCACAGATGCCAGCCGCTCCGCCGGCCGACGCCGATCCTGACCCGAATCCCGAGGTGGAGGTCGAGGTCGATGACGACACCGGTACTGACGAGGAGCTCGACTCCGACGCCGAACCGGAGCAGCACCGCACAGAAGCAGCGGCGCCGGCTACGCCCAAGGTGTCAACACGCGGGCGCCGGCGAGCATCGGCCCTGCCCGACAGTCTGACGCCTTCGCGTGTGTCGCAGCGCCGCATCCAGATCGGGCCGCGCCTCCGGCCGTCAATTCACACGGATTTCAACGATTACTGCTTAAAGCTAGCAAATATTGGGGTAACGCAATCAGATGTCGTGGAATCGGCATTGGTGGAATACATGAAGCGCTATCCGGCCGAAGATTTACGCGCAGCCTTACTCGCCGGCGAATGATCGAGAATGCGCACCGCGAATCGTTTCCTCAGACACCTTCAGGGCGTCGGCCAACGCCGATACGCGCTGGGCGTCCAGCTGGCCGCGGCCGCGTTCGAACGCGCCCACCACTCGGCGGGATATCCCTGTTCGTTCCGCGAGCAGCGCCTGAGTCAAACCGGCAACAATTCGCAGATCAGCGAGGGTTCTCTCCGACTCCGGCACGGTCAGGAAGCGATCGATCGAGGTGCCGAGAGCCGCAGCGGCCAGACTCAGGGAGTCCACCAGTGGTAGACACTCGCCGCTTTCCCATCGGTGTATCGCAGCCCGATCGACGCCGGCTTGCTTGCCCAACTCCTGGACCGTTAGATTCGCGTTCTTACGCGCGCACGCAAATTCGTTGCGGTCGAAACCGCGCAGAACACTACTGGGTACAGGCTTTTCACGCCGGTCGTCTTGCCGTTGCGAGTCGTTCATTTCCCGTCGATCGTGACACCCGTCCGGCGATCACAGCAAGTTATCCTGCTGGACGCAGGGGGTCGAGTATCCTTACCCAAGGGGCATTCATGATGCTCGCAGCGAAGGAGGCGTGGTGATGTTGCAGCCACCAGTCCGCGGCTTCAACCGTAGCGACCTTTCGCGTCTACGCCGTGAGGCGAATCTTTCGATTGCTGAACTGGGCGTTCGCGCCGACATCGCCGGCTCTGTGCTGTCCCGGTGGGAGAGCGGGCAGGCCAGCCCGACCCCGGAACTGTTGCGCCGGGTCGCCGATGCCATGGGCGTGTCGACGTCGGAATTCGTTGACACGCCGGAAGGCGAACGGACCCTGGGCGACCTCCGCAGTCTGGCCGGTTTCAGCCAGCGGTCCCTGGCCAAGCATCTCGGCGTTCCGTTCAAGACGTTGGCCAAGCTCGAGCAGGGTCTGATCGATCTCGATGACGAGCGTGCTCAGACTCTGGCCGACACGTTCGGCGTTGAGGTCGTGGTGCTTCAGGATGCCTACCGGCGGGGTGCGATTCGCGTGCTGCGGCAGCGCCTCAACGAGCTGGAGTCTCAGCCGGCCGCCGCGTCGGCATAACGTCGCGTTTCACCACGCCTGCTGAGGGCATCAATTATCGGCCGAACAGCGGCGATCTGACTCGTTGAAGATTTTCTTGTGCTCAGGTGACCGAATCGCCGGCGACACGGGCATATACCTGTGGCGGTGAAGGCGATTGAATTCTCGATCCCATTCGGGGCAAATTGTGCTGGTCAGAACGGCTACTCACGTCGTGTCCCTTGCGAGCCCCCAAAGATGTTCCCTATGGTAGACGAATCGTCTTATCTTGGGCACTACGGCGTGTTAGATTGCTAGCTGAGTGTCTGCATGATGCACTGCCACGGAACTACAACGAGAAAGACACGAAATGGCATCGAGCAGAGAGGGGGACGGCGACCCCGCCCCGCGGGTGACCCACCTGTAGACAGACAGCAATCAACCCCTTTTGGCGAAGGAGTGATTGCAAAGAACTGGAAGTCGAAGTTGGCGCTTCGTCTTCCGAGAATCCCGGAGAGGGACGACAGTTGTCTGAAACTGCGTCTCAGGGTAGTGGCTACCCTGATGGCTCGTCAAGCGTGACGCGTGTACTCGCCGCGTTCACTGCTGGCGTCGGCGCGGGCCGCCCCACGGGCGACCGCACGCTGTTTGCCTGCCCACTTCACGGTGACGACGTCCCCACGCTTAGCGTTCGCCTCAACACTGTCTCTGGCACCGTCGAGGTGCACTGCACGGTGGGTTGCCCGCAGCCTGAGATCCTGTCCGCCGTGGGCCTGACCGCAGCCGACTTGACCGCCCCTGATGCTCCAAATTCGTTGGCGGGTAAGCCTTCTCCGTCGCCAACCCGTGTCGGCGACGCCGCCTCGAACACCTTCACGTACCTCTCGGCAGCTGGTGATCGCCTCGGCCAGGTGGTCTACGCCGACACCGGTGCCCCGCGGTTGCGCAAGTGGAACCCCGCCACGACGCGATGGGCTACCGGCGAGTTCGGCACCCACCTGTATCGCCTCCCGGAGATCGCCGCGGCCGTCAAAGCGGGGGAGCCGGTCTGGATCCTGGGCAGCGAGGCCGATGCGCACCTGATCGCCGACCACCAGATCGCCGCCACGTGTGCCCTCGGCGGGTGGGATGCGTTCGGGATCGAACACGTCGTGCAGCTTCAGACGCAGAGCCTCGTCGTCGTCGCCGACCGCACCGAGGCTGGATACCGGCGCGCGGTGCGCGTCCGTGATCTGATCGCCGCGAGCGCGCCGTCGATCACGGTCACGGTGGTGGAGTCGGCGGTGGGAATGGACCTCGGTCAGCATTTCGCCGCCGGCCGCGCGATCGGTGACCTCGTGGCGATCGATCCGGTCCGCCAACTCACCGCGCCGGCGGACCCGACCGCGCCGACGCCCGCGCCTGGCCCTGCCCCCCTGACGGTGGCGCCCACGGTGCGCCGCGGCGGCCGCGGCGGCGATGATGACGGCGCCCCGAACCGGGCAGCGGTCTACGCACACCGACACGGGCAGACCGTCCAGGTGCGCATCACGCGCGGCAAGAGCGGTGAGACAGCCCAGCGCTGGTATGACGTGATCTGGACGTGCGAGGTTCGGGTCCGCAAGATCACCTATCAAGATTTGGCCGAAGACCCTGCCGCACCGCGCATCCCGGGATCGTGGCTGATCGAGCTGCGTAGGCGCATCATCGACGACTCTGGACACTTCGTGACCGACAAGAACAGCATCGATGGGTTCGCCTACGAGACGGCCTCGGTGACGATCGCCGCCGAGGATTTCCACACCCCGGGCTGGCCGGATCTGCTGCCGTGGGCCGGGGTGATCGCCAACGAGACCCCCAATGGGCGGGCCAAGGCGCGGGCCGCGGCGATCGCAGTGTCCGGGATCCGCAGCACCACACCGGCGTTCGCAGCCACCGGATGGCGCGAGTCCAAAGGATCGGCGATCTACGTGCATCCCGGTGGCGCGATCGGCGACAGCGGCGAGCTGATGGGGGAGGTGACGCTGAATCTGCCGGCGCGCTTCGCCCCGATGGCGATGGAACGCCCGGTCGATACCGGCAACACCGATCTGCTGGCCCATGCGGTCACCCACGGCCTGGACCCGTTGTTGACGATGCTGCCCGCCGACGTTGCCGCCCCGATCATCGGCTATGCCTTCCGCACCTTCTTGGGCAAGCCCCGCGGATCGATCCACCTGATGGGCGCTCCGGGAACCGGCAAGACTGTCGTGGCCCGGGTATGCGGGATGTCCTGGACGTCAACGGCTTTCCACGAGCATGGCCACACCAGCCTGTTCACTGGCGGGGACAAGATGGACGATTCGATGCGCGCGCTTGCGCTGCTGATGCACTCGGCCAAGGACTCGCTCATGCTCGTCGACGAGTTCAAGGGCCGCACCGCCCAGGAACGCGTCAACGCGCTGCACACGCTGTTCTGGAATGGCCAGGAGCGTTCGGTGTCGACGACCCGGGGTCAGATCCGGCGTAGCAGCGGCCCACCGCGGTGCGGTTTGGTGACCACCGGGGAGGTCGGCTCGGTGGGGTCCAGCGCCACCCGCACCCTGACTTTGGCGATCAACCGTGACGTGGTGTCTGACCCGGTGTCGGTGTGGTCGCACCTGGAGTCGGCGGGATCGCGGTCCTGGCGTGCGCAGCTCGGCGCGTCGTTCGTGCAGTGGCTGGCCGCTGACCATGACGCGAAGATCGCCGCGGCGCAACGCTACGGCGCCGGCGCGGCGACGGTGGCCTGGCAGCAGTTCTGCGCGTCGCTACCGCACACCGAGGGTTTGGCGGGGCGGTTGGTGGCCATCGCCGCCGACATCACCGTTGGCTGGTCGGTGCTGGTCCAATTCCTCATCGACCGCGGGGCGATCAGCATCGAGCGGGCCGATCAGATCTGGCAGTGGGCGATGGGCGGGTTGGCGGCCCAGCTGCGCGCCCAGGACCACAGCGTCGGTGACGGCGCCGAGCAGCTGTTGTCGCTGATCCGCGAAGCCATGACCAGCGGCGCCGGGCATGCCACCGACCGCGGCAGCGGGGAGGTTCCGGTCGCGGGCATCGGTGGGCCCGCCGATGACGCCGAGGTGGCGCGCGCGTTCGGGTGGGTATCTCGGGGGGCGCGTTCTGAATCAGGCACCCAGGCCTGGTCGCCGCGCGGAAACCATGTCGGTGTCGTCGATTCCGCTGATCGCATGTTGTACCTGTTTCCGCGGGAAACCCTGGCGACGATGGCTGCGCTGACGGCGAGGGTGGGGGAGCACTTCACCGCCACGGCGGCCACGATCACCTCGTCGCTGGGTCGGCGCGGTTGGCTGGGTCTGGAAGGTGACGGCACCCGGCGTAGCCGCATCCGGGTCGCCGGGGTGCTGACCTCGGTGTGGCCGGTCCCGCTGACGGAGTTCTACGGCGATGACGGCATCGACGGCGACGATGCCGGGCAGCCCAGGCCGCAATTGCCGCTGCCGCCGTGGCGTTCTCGGCCGCGGATCGTGCCCACCCCGATCGACGAAGAGACCACCGATGATGACACCGATCCCGGCGCGCCAGCGGGCGACGCCACTGTGAGGGGAGATGAGTCCATGACCCAGGAAATGCTCGATCTGGGGCTCACTGTGCCGACGTTGAGCGTCGTTCCTGGCAAGCATGATCAGCCCGCGGCCAGCAGTGCCGCCGAGGTTGAGGGGCGCCCGGTCGAGGAACCAGCGCCCGATGGCCGCGAGGGCGACACCGCAGATGCCGGTGGGGATGTCGTCGTCGAGGACCTCGCCGGTGCCAAGGTGGCGCAGCCGCAGGGCGAGGAGGAGCAGTCGGCGCCGGCCGCGGACGGTGCCACCTCGAGCGAGGATCCCGCCCCGGTGGCGTTGCGGCCGCTGGTCACCGCTGGCGGGGAGGAGACGCGTTGGCTCTACGCCTCGGCGACGATCACCGAGGACGCCATGGTGCTGCCCGACGGCGATGTCGTCCCGATCGCGCTGGGACCCGACCTCACCATCGCCCATCTCGGTGACTTGGTGGAGCTAGCGGGGGCGCTGCGGCTCGGATTCGGTGGGGGCCGTTCGCTTCCCGATGCGCCGCAGCTGCTGCTCACCGAGGCCGCCTTGGCCAAGTTGGGGGTCACCCTGCCCGACCTGACCGACGAGCCCAACCCAATCGAGGTCGTGGCCGCCGCGGGTGCGGATCTGATGAAGGCCACCCTGGACGCCGGATATCAGACCAGCAAGGCAGGCACACTGCGGATTTGGACGAAGGTGTGGCGCGGCAACCTGTCCGCCGAGTTCGTGCTGCTCCCCGCGGTGAGCGTCACCGATCCGCAGTCGGGACTATTGGACGGCACCGAAGAACCCGTCGATCTGGCCTACCGGCTGCACCGGGTGGCCGAACTGCTGGGCACCACGTACTCCTCCTCCGGGGCGGTGACCGGTCGCCGGCTCTACGAGCGGCTACACCCACCCGGCGGGCGGGCGCTCACCCCGACCGAACTGGTGATCCCGCCCGAACCCTTCCGCAAGGCCGCGGGCCGCCTGGCCGCCGGCGCCATGACGTGGGTGCGTCCGCTGAGCGCAGATGAACAGGCCCATAGCCACATCCACGGCTACGACATGCGCGCCAACTACCTCACCGCCATCCAGAAGGCGGTCGTCGGGATCGGCGAGCCCGAGCATCACCTCGACGCAGTCGAGTTCGACCCCAAGGTGGTGGGCTTGTGGCGGGCGACCGTCGGTGCGCAGCAGTACCCCGGCTACATCGCCGACGGCGGTGGCCACGCGATGCTGCCCGACATCATGGCCCTGGCCCGCGGCCGCGACGCCACCACCGGCTGGTTCACCACCGCCACACTGAAATACGTTGCCAAGGAGTTGGATTGGCCCGTCGAAGTCCACGAGGCCTACACCTGGTCGGTGACCCGGAGGCTGTGGGAGACGTGGGGCAAGCACATCAACACGGCTCGGCTAGCCCTGGAGGAACATCTCGACGAGCACCCCACCGACATCAACGCGTTGGCCGAACGCGGCGCGATCAAGGCGGTCTACCGCGGGTTCATCGGACGGCTGGCCTACAGCGGTGACTGCGACGACAAGGGACAACCGCTGACACCGTGGCACCGGCCAGACTGGCGGGCCACCATCCAGGCCGAAGCCAACGTCGATCTGCACCGCAAAATCCGCAAGATCGCCGACACCACCGGCCGCTACCCGGTCGGGGTGTTCACCGACGAATTGCTCTACACCAGCGATGAATCCGATCCGACGGCCGCCAAACCCGAACCGATGCCGCTGGGAATCGGGCTCGGTCACTGGGACCTGTCGCGCAGCCACGCGATCACCGACGTCGTCGTCGACGCCGCGGCCCGGCGCGCCATCACCGACTTCAACGCCGCCCTCCCGAAGAACCTGAAGAACCTATGACGCACCGTCCTGCCGGCGCGCGAAAAGGGGTGAGCCGTGGCCCTACATAAACCCACCAGCAATATCGGTGAAGCCCTGTCCAACACCGCGCTGCCGGCCACCCCGCGAAATCTGCGCGCCCAGGTCAGCGAGCTCGGCGGTGTCAAAGCCGTCGCCGCGATCGCCGGCCGCTCGGCCAGCAGCGTGTACCGGTGGCTGCGCGGCCAGAACAAGCCCAACCCGGACGCCAAGGGTGCGCTAGATCAGGCCAGTGCCGCACTGCGTGCCTCATCGGCGTATCGCCGCGCCCAACTCAAGTCGCGCCGCGAGAAACGGTTCCGCGCCCATGGCGCCAAGTTCCGGTTCAAGGGGGTGGCCGGCCCCAAGAACGACTCCCCGAAGACCAGCGTTCGGCCGCGTGACTTCAGGTTCGACATGTCGGCCGAAGGGGTGGCCGAAGTGTTGGACGCCTGGCTCAACGGCGGCGACGAGCCGGCTCTGGACGTCCTGGGCGACGTGATCGCCGGCGAATACATGGACGGTGAGGCCGAAGGCTGGGAGTTCCAGTCGATCACCCTGTTGAACTTCTCCTACTCCGAGTTCTCCAACTAAGACAGGAGCACGTCGAGCAACCCACGAATGTAGGTTGCTGACCGCTATCGGTATTGCACGATAGCGGGTTTTTTCGTGCCCGCACCACAGATCACGAAATTGTAACGGTAGCGGGTCTCGTGGCGCATTCCGGAGGATAGCCGGAACAGTGTGAGCAGCGATCCTGGTAGGGCCGGAACAGTCATTACCCATGTCTATCTGGTGTCTTGCGGCATTTTCGGCTCGTTCCGGCTGTTCCGGCTCGTCGTGGGAAAAGAGACGACACGTTGCGGGAATCTCGACCAACGACCTGGAAAACCGGAGCGACAGCGGGTCGTGAGGTGCATTTGCTAGGGAGGGTGCGAATCGCCTTGGTTCTCGGGGCTCGTGGCCGTAATTTCAGCGAGGAAACCCGCCGCATCTCGGTGACCGGAATGTCCTCGCGCCCGGCATATACCTCTGGTCAGCAAGCCGGTGCGACGAGCCACCGCAGTGGGTTGAGCCGGCAGCACGCCTGGCCCGACAGAGAAGAGAAAGGCAACGCCGATGAACACCTACACCCGTCAGGAACGCGCCGCGGCGGTCACGCCCACCTTGGCGGCCGGGCTGGCCTGGCTCTACCAGACCGAGCAGTCGCGCGATGCGCTGGTGCAGCCCCAGGGCATCGCACTGCCGGCCGTGGCCGATCGACGGTTCATCTTCGTGCCCGACGTCGGCGGCCAGGGCGCCGCGGTGGTGGTGCACGTGACCACGGCGGCGCACCTCGACGGTCCGAGCGCCCCACGTGAGGTGCTCACCGGCGAGGAGCTCGCGGACATCGCCGCGGCGTTGACGGGCGCCCACAGTGGCGTGCACACGCGGCTGGTGTCCACGCCGGGAACGGTCTCCGGGCACATCCAACTGTCCGTGAAGGCCCACCCCTCACTGCTGGCCGCGGTCACCCGGTACCGGGCCGGGTGCCCTCGTCATCGCCAGCCCGCATGCGGTTACATCCGCAATACCCAATGCAGTTGGTTCGCGCACGGATTCACCCGTCTGATCCCGCCAACTCCACCACCCCCGGCGCCGCGCCGGCGATCCGATTGCGCTGTCGTGGCGCCGGAGGTGCCCCGGCAATCGGCGAGCAACGTGGCTGCGCTGGGCGCAGCCAACCAGCAGCGTCGCGAACGGGGAGCCGCGCGCGCCGTGGCGATCGCCGTCGAGGCGATCGCCACCTTGTCCCGACGGCCCCGCCGCAGCGCGACCACCGAGGAGGCGTTGCAGGTGTTGCAGCTGCGTGTCGATCATCCGGAGTTCTCGTTGCGG
>JAHFVC010000144.1 GCA_023264765.1 Mycobacterium sp.
GTGGCGATCTTGTTGGCGGCCAGCATCACCTTGGTGCCGATTGCGTTTCCGGTCTGGCCCTGCAGGTTGGTGGCCGAATATCCCGGGTGGGCGGCGATGGCCCGCACCGTCGACCCCGCTGCGGTGAGCCGGCGCTGCAGCGCGCTGGTGAACAGCAGGTTGGCCAGCTTGGACTGGCCGTAGGCCGGCCACGCCAGGTAGGGCCGGGACTTCCAGTTCAGGTCCTTGAGGCTGATCCACCCGATCAGGTGCATCAGCGAAGACACGGTGACCACCCGGTCGGTGATCTTGGGCAGCAACAGGTTCGTCAGCGCGAAATGCCCGAGGTGGTTGGTACCGATCTGGCTCTCGAACCCGTCGGCGGTCTGCGCGAACGGCACCGCCATGATGCCGGCGTTGTTGACCAGCACATCGACTCCGTCGACACCCGCCGCGAACTCCCGGATCGAAGCAAGGCTCTGCAGATCCAGTTGGGCGACGGCCACGTCGCCGGTCATCTGCGCGGCGGCGGCGTTGCCCTTGTCCAGGTTGCGCACCGCGAGGGTGACCGACGCGCCGACGCGGGCCAGTTCACGGGCGGTGACCAGGCCGAGGCCGCTGTTGGCCCCGGTGACGATGACGCGGCGCCCGGCGAACGAGGGCAGGTCTGCGGCTGTCCAGCTCATGCGCCCCATCATGCCTTCCGGGCCTACTTCGCAGCCACCTTGAACCCCGAGATGATCCCTTCGATGTCCTTGCCCTGCTTCTGTGCTTCTTCGGCGTAGCTGGTGATCGTCAGCTGGATCAGGTACCGCTGACCGGCTGCGCCCGGCGGCGTCTTCGGCGGCGTCCCGGTCGCGAAGATGATCCGGTTGTAGCTCTGCATCCGCCGCCCGTTGAGGTCGTAGCTGCCCTCGATCATCGACGAGGGGAAGCCGCGGAAGTTCTCGCCGGAGCTGTTGAGCTTGGTGAAGTTCTGTGCCAGTTGCGCATCGGCGTCGGCGTGCTTGAGCGCCTCGGGGATGTCGAAGTTTCCGGTCAGCTTGAACACCATCAGCATCGCGGTGGGATAGGTGTCGCCCTTGGCGATCACCCGGGTGCCGGGCGAGAGGTTGACATTGCTGTAGGCCTGCCAGCCGGCCGGACGGGGCATGTCGATGGTGAGGTCGGTGACCTTCTCCGGGGCGACGGGATCGCCGGTTACGCCGACACTTTCCAGATATGCCGACAGCGGCACCGGCTTCGCCGCGGCGCCGGGCGCGGCGCTCGAGGTGGTCGTCGTCGTGGTGGTCCAGATGGACTGGTAGTCCGGGGTGTCATCGCCGCAACCCGCCAGCAGGACGGCCAATGCGGCGAGAAAAACGGCGGGCTTCACAGGATTTCGCGAACCCGATCGATCGGCCGGGCCAGCCGGGTGCCCTTGCCGGTGACCACCAGCGGCCGCTCGATGAGGATCGGATGCTCGGCCAGCGCGTCGAGCAGCTCCTCATCGGTCGCGTCGGCCAATCCCAGCTCGGTGTACAGCGATTCGCGCTTGCGCACCGCGTCGCGCACACCGATGCCGGCATCGGCGATCAGCGTGACCAGCTCGGCGCGCGTCGGCGGCGTCTTCAGGTACAGCACGATCTCGGGCTCGATCCCGTTCTCCCGCAGCAGATCCAGCGTCTTTCGCGAGGTCGAGCACTTCGGGTTGTGGAAAATCCGTGCGCCCACGTTACGCGGACCCGTCGAAAAGTCCTGTCACCGAACCATTTTCGAAGACCGCGCGGATGGTGCTGGCCAGCAGCGGTGCGATGGAGAGCACGGTCAGCTGCGGGAACTGCTTGTCCTCGGTGATCGGCAGCGTGTTGGTGACGATGACCTCACCCGCACCTGAGTCGGCGAGCCGCTGGGCAGCCGGGTCGGACAGCACACCGTGGGTGGCGGCCACGATGACATCGGTGGCGCCGTCCTCGAGCAGCAACCGCACCGCGCCGGCGATGGTGCCACCGGTGTCGATCATGTCGTCGGTCAGGATGCAGACCTTGCCCTTGACGTCACCGACGACGCGGTTGGACTTCACCTGGTTGGGCACCAGCGGGTCACGGGTCTTGTGGATGAAGGCCAGCGGGACGCCGCCGAGGGAGTCGGCCCACTTCTCGGCGACGCGAACGCGGCCCGAGTCGGGGGAGACCACGACCTTGTCGGCGTCGCGGTACTTGTCGGCGATGTAGCCGCACAGCAGCGACTGCCCACGCATGTGGTCCACCGGGCCGTCGAAGAAGCCCTGGATCTGATCGGTGTGCAGGTCGACGGTAACGATGCGATCGGCGCCCGCGGTCTTGTACAGGTCGGCGACCAGACGCGCGGAGATCGGCTCCCGGCCGCGGTGCTTCTTGTCCTGCCGCGCGTACGGATAGAACGGCAGGATCGCGGTGATGCGCTTGGCGCTACCGCGCTTCAGGGCGTCGATCATGATCAGCTGTTCCATCAGCCATTGGTTCAGCGGCGCCGGATGGCTCTGCAGAACGAAGGCGTCGCAGCCGCGCACCGACTCGTCGAAGCGGACGAAGATCTCGCCGTTGGCGAAGTCCCGTGCCGTCTGCGCGGTGACGGGTACGTCGAGTTCCTTGGCTACCTGCTCGGCAAGCTCGGGATGAGCCCGGCCCGAGAAGAGCATCAGGTTCTTGGGGTTGTCGGTCCAGTCGTGGCTCACTGTTGTGCCTTCGCCGGTCGGGGTCGAATACGCGCCAATCGTACGTAGCCCCACGGGGTGGTCGTTGCCGGGTTACCAGAATCCGAACGTCAGGCGTCTTCGCCGGTGGCCTTGCGGGCAGCCTCGGCCGCCTTGGAGTCGGGTCGCTTGCGCACCACCCAACCCTCGATGTTGCGTTGCGGACCAGCGGAGACAGCCAGCGCGCCGGGTGGTACGTCCTCGCGCAGCACCGTCCCGGCGCCTGTGTAGGCGCCGTCCCCGACAGTGACAGGCGCCACGAACATGGTGTCCGAGCCGGTCCGCACGTGGGAGCCGACGGTGGTGCGCCGCTTGGTCTCGCCGTCGTAGTTCACGAAGACGCTCGACGCCCCGATATTGCTGTGCTCGCCGATATCGGCGTCACCGACGTAGGTCAGGTGCGGCACCTTGGTGCCTTCGCCGATCACCGAGTTCTTCGTCTCCACGAACGCTCCGAGCTTGCCCGCCGCCCCCAGCTCGGTGCCCGGTCGCAGATAGGTGAACGGCCCGACGCTGGCGCCCGCACCGATAACCGACAACTCGCCCTGTGTCCGGATGACCGAGGCACCGTCGCCGACCTCCATCGACGTCAGTGTGGTGTCCGGTCCGATGGTGCAGTCGGCGCCGATCGCGGTGACGCCCAGCAGCTGGGTGCCCGGCGCGATGACGGTGTCGGCGCCGATCTCGACATCGACGTCGATCCAGGTGGTGGCCGGGTCGATGACGGTCACCCCGTTGCGCTGGTGACCTTCGATGATGCGTCGGTTGAGTTCGGCGGCCAGCGCGGCGAGCTGCACGCGGTCGTTCACCCCGGCCACCAGGGTGGTGTCGGCGACGTGCTGCGCGCGCACCGGCAGTCCGTCGCCGCGGACCAGGGCGATGGCGTCGGTCAGGTACAGCTCGCGCTGCACGTTGTCGGACCGCAACCGGCTCAGCGCGGACCGCAGTGCGGCCGCGTCGAAGGCGTACACCCCGGAGTTGACCTCGCCGATGGCGCGCTGCGCGGCGTCCGCGTCGGCCTGTTCGACGATCGCGAGCACGGCGCCCGCCTCGTCACGGATGATGCGGCCGTAGCCGGTCGGGTCGGGCAGTGTCGTGGTCAGGATGGTGGCCCCGCCGTTGTCGTGCGTGCTCACCAGCGCGGCCAGCGTCTCGGCGTCCAGCAGCGGCACATCGCCGGAGGTGACCACGACGGTGCCGGTGAAGTCTTCGGGCAGGCCCGACAGGCCGACGCCGACCGCGTGGCCGGTGCCCAGCTGTTCCTCCTGCACCACGGTGATGATGCGGCCGCCTGCGCGCTCGGCGACCCGCGTCACCTCCGCGCCCACCAGCTCGCGGCCGTGGCCGACGACCACCACGACATGGCTCGGTTGCAGCGGGGTGACGGCCAGCAACGCATGCGCGAGCATGCTGCGCCCACCCAGGGGATGCAACACCTTCGGGGTGGCCGATCGCATCCGGGTGCCGGCCCCGGCTGCGAGGACGACGACGGCGATTTCGGTGGACGACACGGTTTCCCTCCTCCGGCGAGCGGCCGTGTCTGCACGTGGACACGCCGTCAAGGCTGTCATTTCGGGGACGCTCGGGATATGAAATTGCTCCGTCGCCAGGACTCGAACCTGAACTATCTGAACCAAAATCAGAGGTGCTGCCGATTACACCACGACGGACCGATCAACCCGAGACTCTAGTGCAAGCCCGTAGCGCGGCGGGCAGGAGCGCAGCGACCCGGGGTTAGGGTGAGTATGTGGCAGCACCGGAGAAGGAAGCCCGCACCCCCCGCGCGCGGATGACCGGCTCGGAACGCCGCCAGCAGCTCATCGAGATCGCCAAGTCGCTGTTCGCCGACCGCGGCTACGACGGCACGTCCATCGAGGAGATCGCGCAGCGCGCCAACGTGTCAAAACCCGTGGTGTACGAGCATTTCGGCGGCAAGGAAGGGCTCTACGCCGTCGTGGTCGACCGGGAGATGTCGGCGCTGCTGGACGGCATCACGTCCTCGCTGACCAACAACCGGTCCCGGGTGCGGCTGGAGCGGGTCGCGCTGGCGCTGCTGACCTACGTCGAGGAACGCACCGACGGATTCCGGATCCTGATCAGGGACTCCCCGGCGGCCATCACCTCGGGCACCTATTCGACGCTGCTCAACGACGCCGTCAGTCAGGTGGCCTCGATCCTGGCCGGCGATTTCTCCCGGCGCGGCCTGGATCCCGATCTCGCGCCGCTCTACGCGCAGGCGCTGGTCGGTTCGGTGTCCATGGCGGCGCAGTGGTGGCTCGATGTGCGCCAGCCCAGCAAGGAAGTGGTGGCCGCGCACCTGGTCAACCTGATGTGGAACGGGCTGACCCATCTGGAGGCCGATCCCGTGCTGGAAGCCGACTAACCCAGATCACGGGCCAGCAGGTCCTCGGTGGTCTCCCGGCGCACCGACAGATGTGCCCGCCCGTCGCGCACCACCACGATCGGGGGCCGCGCCACCAGCGCATCGCCACCGGCGGCCGCGCCCGAGACCGCGAGCAGGTCGCCCGGATGCAGATCGGCAGGCAGGCTCGCCTGCGCACAGATCACCTCACCGGCCCGACCGAGAACGGTGACCGGCCGGACTGTTCCGAGCGGATGCCGATTGGCGACGACGACCGCACCCGCCCCGGCGCCGTCGACCGTCACCGTGGTCTCGGCCACCGCCACCACCCGCGCGCAGCTCACCAACGCCCTGGCGGCGATGGCGGGCCCCGATTCGACGACGACGACGGGGCGCGGGAAGCGTTCAGCCGCACAGCCCTCGTCGAGGGCGTCGTCGATGGCCTCGTCGAACTCGGTCAGCTCGGCGGCCGGCACCTCGCCGACGTGGACCTCCGACAGCGTGACGCCATAGCGGTCGCGGATGTCGGCCATGTCCGACAGCGCCTGCTTGATCTGAGCGGCGTCGCAGTGCAGCCCGACCAGCCGCAGCGTCGGCTGGTTCAGGACCCGCCCGGCCAGGTCGGCCGAGTCGATCAGCACCTGCTGCGGTCGGTGCAGCTGGGTGGCGAGCAGTGCGATCTCGGTGCCGCACCCGACCACCATCCGGCCCACCCCGGCGGTCGCCCGCAGGTCGGTCGTGGTCCGGGCGCAGCCGTGCGCGACGACGCGGGCCGGATCGACACCGCCTGACAGCCCGGCGGCCAGCTCGGCCGGGGTGCGCACCGCCAGCCCGGCGCCTTCGTCGGCCACCCACCGCGCCACCTCCCTGGTCAGCAGGGCGCTGCCGGCGTACACCGTGCGCCGCTCCGGCAGCGTCACCCGATGGCGACGCACCCGGTAGCGGAATTCGGCCTCGTCGAGCACCAGTGCCGGCGCGCCGAACTGATCGGCGACCTCGGTCAACGGCACTCCGCCGACGCACAGTCGGCCGGCGACATCGACCTGCGCGGTCACCGGCCACACCGCGGGATCGATCCGCTGGGGCGCGGCCCGGCGCAACGAGTGCATCGCATCGAGAAGAGTCATGCCCCCACCCTGCGCGGCGTGCGGACCCGGCGCCACGATCTTGACGCACTATTGACACCTCAGTACCAATTCTTGACGCCGTGGCGCCGCCACTAGACTGGGCGCCATCATGACCGCACCGGGGCACCTTTCTGTCGAGACCCCGCTGGCGGGCCTCATCGAGCTGGCACTGACCGATCCCGGCCTGCGCCGAGCAGCCGAACGCGCCACCGAGCTCAATCTGGTCGGACCCGCCAGCGCGCGGCCGTTCGTCGCCGCCGCGGCCGCCCAGGCCGGCCCGCTGCTCGTCGTGACCGCCACCGGCCGGGAAGCCGACGACCTGACCGCCGAACTGCGTGCCGTCTTCGGCGACGCCGCCGCGCTGTTCCCGTCCTGGGAGACGCTGCCGCACGAACGGCTCTCGCCCGGCGTCGAGACCGTGGGTGCGCGGCTGCGGCTGCTGCGCCGGCTCTCTCATCCCGACGACGCTCGGCTCGGCCCGCCGCTGCGCGTGGTGGTCACCACCACCCGATCCCTGCTGCAGCCGATGGCCCCCGAACTGGCCGACGTGGAGCCGGTCACCCTGACCGTCGGTGCCGAAGCTGACTTCGACGGACTGATCGCCCGCCTCGTCGAACTGGCCTACACCCGCGTCGACATGGTCGCCAAGCGCGGCGAGTTCGCCGTTCGCGGCGGCATCCTCGACGTGTTCGCCCCCACGGCCGAACACCCTGTGCGCGTGGAGTTCTGGGGTGACGAGGTCAGCGAGATGCGGATGTTCGCCGTCGCCGACCAGCGCTCGATCGCCGAGATCGACATCGACCACCTGATCGCGATGCCGTGCCGCGAACTGCTGTTGACGCCCGAGGTGCGTGAGCGGGCCGGTCAGCTTGCGGGGGCGCTGCCCGCCACCGACAACACCATGGCCGGCGGCGTCGGCGACATGCTGGCCAAACTGGCCGAGGGCACCACCGTCGACGGGATGGAGGCCCTGGCGCCGGTGCTGCGCCCGGACGATCTGGTGCTGCTGACCGAGCACCTGCCCGCCGGCACCCCGGTGCTGGTCTGCGATCCGGAGAAGGTGCGCGCCCGCGCCGCCGACCTGATCAAGACCGGCCGGGAGTTCCTGGAGGCGTCCTGGTCGGTCGCCGCGATGGGTGGCAATGCCCCGATCGATATCGAGGAGCTCGGCGGGTCCGGCTTCCGCGGTCTCGACGAGGTGCGTGCCACGGCGGTGGCCGGTGGACATCCGTGGTGGACGCTGAGTCAGCTCACCGGTGAGAACGCCACCGAGTTGGATCTGCGGGCCGCCCCCTCGGCACGGTCGCAGCAGTCGCTGGAGGAGATCTTCGCGATGCTGCGCGCCCATGCCGCGACGGGCGGGTTCGCTGTCGTCGTGACGCCGGGCGCAGGCACGGCGCAGCGCGTGGTGGAACAACTCGGCGAATCCGACATCCCGGCAACACTTCTGGAGTCCGGTGCGGCGCCGAAGGCCGGTGTGGTCGGCGTGCTCAAGGGGCCGTTGCGCGACGGCGTGGTGGTGCCCGGCGCAAACCTGGTGGTCATCACCGAAACCGACCTGACCGGTAACCGTGTCGCCGCGCCCGAGGGGAAAAGGCTTGCCGCCAAACGGCGTAACGTCGTCGACCCGCTGGCGCTGACCGCCGGTGACCTGGTGGTGCACGACCAGCACGGGATCGGCAAGTTCGTCGAGATGACCGAACGGGTGATCGGCGGTGCGCGCCGCGAGTACCTGGTGCTGGAGTACGCCTCGGCCAAGCGCGGCGGCGGGTCGGACCGCCTCTACGTACCGATGGACTCGCTGGACCAGCTGTCCCGCTATGTGGGTGGCCAGGCGCCCACGCTGAGCCGGCTCGGCGGCAGCGACTGGACCAATACCAAGACCAAGGCGCGCAAGGCGGTTCGCGAGATCGCCGGTGAGCTGGTCGCGTTGTATGCCAAGCGGCAAGCCGCGCCGGGGCACGCGTTCGGTCCGGACACCCCGTGGCAGGCCGAGATGGAGGACGCGTTCGGGTTCACCGAGACCATCGATCAGCTCACCGCGATCCAAGAGGTCAAGGCGGATATGGAGAAGCCGGTTCCGATGGACCGGGTGATCTGCGGTGACGTCGGCTATGGCAAGACCGAGATCGCGGTGCGCGCCGCGTTCAAGGCGGTGCAGGACGGCAAGCAGGTGGCCGTGCTGGTGCCCACCACGCTGCTGGCCGATCAGCACATGCAGACCTTCACCGCGCGGACGGCCGGCTTCCCTGTCACCGTGAAGGGCTTGTCGCGCTTCACCGATCCGGCCGAATCCCGGGCCGTGATCGAGGGCATGGCGGAAGGTTCGGTGGACATCGTGGTCGGCACGCACCGGCTGCTGCAGACCGGGGTGCGCTGGAAGGATCTCGGTCTGGTGGTCGTCGACGAGGAGCAGCGCTTCGGCGTCGAGCACAAGGAGCACATCAAGAGCCTGCGCACCCACGTCGATGTGCTCACCATGAGCGCCACCCCGATTCCGCGGACCCTGGAGATGAGTTTGGCCGGCATCCGGGAGATGTCGACCATCCTCACCCCGCCCGAGGAGCGGTTCCCGGTGCTGACTTACGTTGGGCCCCATGATGACAAGCAGGTGGCCGCAGCCCTGCGGCGTGAGCTGCTGCGCGACGGGCAGGCGTTCTACATCCACAACCGGGTGAAGTCGATCGATCAGGCCGCCGCCCGGGTGCAGGCGATGGTGCCGGAGGCCCGCGTCGTCGTGGCGCACGGGCAGATGAACGAGGACACCCTCGAGAAGACGGTCGAGGGGTTCTGGAACCGCGAGTACGACATCCTGGTCTGCACCACGATCGTCGAGACGGGACTGGACATCTCGAACGCCAACACGTTGATTGTGGAACGCGCCGACACGTTCGGCCTGTCCCAGCTGCATCAGCTGCGGGGCCGGGTGGGCCGTAGCCGCGAACGTGGTTACGCGTATTTCCTCTATCCCCCGGAGGTGCCGCTCACCGAGACCGCGCACGACCGGCTGGCCACCATCGCGCAGAACAACGACCTGGGCGCCGGGATGGCGGTGGCGATGAAGGACCTGGAGATCCGCGGCGCGGGCAACGTGCTCGGCGCCGAACAGTCCGGGCACGTCGCCGGGGTCGGTTTCGACCTCTACGTGCGGCTGGTCGGGGAGGCCGTCGAGGCCTACCGCGCGGCGGTGGATGGCAAAACCGTTGTGGGCACCGAAGAACCGAAGGACGTCCGCATCGACCTACCGGTGGACGCGCACCTGCCGCCGGACTACATCAGCAGCGATCGCCTGCGGTTGGAGGGCTACCGGCGCCTGGCCGCCGCGTCGGACGGCGCGGCCGTGGACGCGGTCATCGAGGAACTCGTGGACCGGTACGGGCCGCTGCCCGAACCCGCGCAGCGCCTGGTCGCGGTGGCGCGGCTGCGGCTGCTGTGCCGGCAGTACGGGGTCACCGAGGTCGCCACCATCTCGGATGCCACGCTGCGGGTGGGGCCGTTGACCCTGCAGGATTCCCAGCAGTTGCGGCTCAAGCGCGTGTACCCGGGTGCGGCGTACCGGGCGACGACATCCGCTGTGCAGATCCCGATTCCGCGCGCGGGCACGAACGTGGGTGCCCCACGCATCCGGGACGTGGAGCTGGTTCGGGCGGTGGCCGGACTGCTGCTCACACTGGACGGCCGCCCCGCGGGCGATATCGACCTGACCGTGGGAGGTGGAAAGTCATGACCGTCGTTCTGGTGGACCCGCGCCGGCCGGCCCTGGTCCCGGTGGACGCCGTCGAACTGCTGGCCGGCGACGTGCAGTACACCGAGGAGATGCCGATCAAGGTGCCGTGGTCGCTGCCGTCGGCGCGCCCGGCCTACGACGGGGAACCGGCGCCCGTGCTGCTCTCCTCGGACCCCGAGCATCCCTCGGTGAAGGCCCGTCTGGCGGCGGGGGAGCGGCTGATCGCCGCGCCCGCACCGCAATCCGGTGAGCGACTCGTCGACGCCGTCGCCATCATGGACAAGTTGCGCGCCGACGGGCCGTGGGAGAGTGAGCAGACCCACGACTCGCTGCGCCGCTACCTGCTCGAAGAGACCTACGAGCTGTTCGACGCGGTCCGCAGCGGCGACGCTGACGAGCTGCGCGAAGAACTCGGAGATGTGTTGCTGCAGGTGCTCTTTCACGCCCGCATCGCCGAGGACGCCCCCGCCCATCCGTTCGGCATCGACGACGTCGCCGACGCGCTGGTGCGTAAGCTGGGCAACCGCGCGTTCGGCGTGCTGGCCGGCGAATCGGTATCGCTGGAAGAGCAGCTGGCCCAGTGGGAGGAACGCAAAGCTGCAGAGAAGTTGTCCAAGGCGCGCAACTCGTGCATGGACGACGTGCCCACCGGTCAGCCCGCGCTGGCCCTGGCGCAGAAGATCCGGGAGCGCGCCGCGGCCGCCGGGCTACCCGACGACCTGGTGCCGGCTACCCTGCTAGAGGTGCGGATCGACACCGATACCGATGTCGAAAACGTGCTGCGCACAGCGGTTCTGGAGTTCATCGACACCGTCCGGGCGGTCGAACGCGCCGTCTTCACCGACCGCCGTGGGGATGCGATCGGCGACGCGCCACCCGCCGCCATCACCGAGGACGAGTGGCGCGCGCACTGGCCTTAGTGTCGCCGGTGCTTCACCGCCCCGATGGCCAGATCGGCGATCAGGAACGCCGCCAGCGGAATCCCGAACAGCGGCAGGAACCAGCCGAGCGCCAGCGCGGTGATCGCCAGGCCGCCCAGCGTCGCCGGATGCAACCTGCGCAAGCCGCCCCGCTGCGGCGCTCGACCCACTGCCCACGCCGATCCGCGGGTTGGTCGGCGCTGCCACCACATCCGGTAGCCACCGAGGATGACGCCGACCAGGGCCACCGCGATCCCGAGGAGCAGCAGCTGGTTGAACAACCCGAACAGGAAGCCCATGTGCGCGCGGATGCCCCAGTCGGCGAGCATGGCCACCACCGAGTAATCCCGCCAGTAGTCCAGCGTGCTCGTCACGGTGTTGGTGGCCGGGTCGACGGTGGCGGCGTTGGTGGTCAGCCGATAGGGCTTGTCCAGTTCGGTGACACTGACCCCGGCACCGGGCTCCGTCGGTAGCGCCACCTCCACCGGCAGTGCCACGCCCGCCCCGGCCGCGGCGTCGACGACGGCCTGGTAGTCGATCGGAGGCGACGCGGTGGTCGGATTCGTCACCGTATCCATCTGCGGCCGTTGCCAATTCAGGGCAGAACGGATATCGCTGACATGCGCACCGGCGTAGGTGGACCAGGTGATACCGGTGGCCGAGAGGAACAGCAGCCCGGCCAGCAGCCACACCCCGGTGGCGCCGTGCCAGTTGAGCGTGCGGGCGCGACCCTTGAGGCGGCGGCCCACCGTGAAGATGCGGCCGCGCCGGAACAGCCACAGGCACAGGCCGCCGAGGGTCACCACCCACAGCCAGGACGCCGCGGTCTCGCTGTAGATCCGGCCGGGTTCGCCGAGCTGCAGATGGCGGTGCAGGCCGTCGAGCCACGTGCTCACCGGGAGGTAGCCGAGCCAGGTCGGCTCGTCGCCGAGCACGCGGGCGGTGTACGGATCGACGAAGACCGCCCGCCGGAATTCCTCGTCGAGTGCAGGATCGGCGAAATAGACCCGGGTGGATTCACCCGGGCCGGCGGCCGGCCGCATCCCGGTGATGGCCAAGTCCCGATGCGCGGTCGCGGCGGCGGCGGCCTGGTCGCTCAGCGGCACCGGCTGCCCGGATGGCTCGACATGGAGCAGGTCGCCGTAGACCAGTCGTTCGATGGTGGGCGCCATGGCATACAGCCCGCCGGTGACGGCGGCGACGACGATGAACGGGGCGACCAGGATTCCTGCGTAGAAGTGCAGGCGCATGATCAGCGGGCGCCAGCTACGCCGGCGGTCTTGAGGTGGTGGTGGCAGGTCGGTGGGGGAGACGGGTGCGGAAATTTCCTCGGGAAGGGTCATGTGACGTGCTCTCTGAATCGCTGCGAAAGATCGGGATGTGCGCAACGCGCACAGCCGCAGCCCAATGCGGGTCTGCGGTGTCGGGTGAGAAGTGCTGACCGCCTATGCGGCCGCGAAGATCCCGAAAGGTGGTGCGCGCATGCCCAGCCCGGGGCGCAGCAGCACCGGGCGGACGACGACGGGCTCGGCCCGCCGCACGGGCGGCGGGGTGGGTCGTGGGCTGCTGACCGCGAACAGTCGCAGCCAGGTGAGCAACGTGGCGCCGACGGTGTAGAGATGCTCGACCACCACGATGGACAGGCCGAGGACCACCGCGGCGGCGGCGTGCGCGGCGATCATCGCCGGGGACAGGCCCATGCCGTCGCCGGCGTGGTGGTGGCCGCCGGTGACAGCCAGGGTGATGTGGCTGAGGAACTGTGCGGCGCACAGTGCGGCGAAGACCGCGATGCCCCGGGCGTAGCGGCCGCTCACGTCGACGGCGGCGACCGCCGCTCCGGCGGTGGCGCACACCAGCAGTGCGGCGACCAGGGCTGCGCCGTGCGGCACGGCCCCCGCCGCACCCGCATGCGCCGAGGTGGCCAGCATCGCCGAGCTTCCGCCGACCAGCCCGCCGCGCAGCCAGTGCGCGCGGGCGTTCGGCGTGGTCACAGGCGGAACCTTACCGGGGTGGGATCAGGTGAAGATGCCGGAGCCCCAGTAGCTGGAGTTGTCGCCGTCCTTCAGGCCGGGCGGGCAGGCGAACACCCCGGTGCCGTTGGTGAAGATGTACTCGTTGAGCGCATCGGAGGACATCTTCGAGATGACGGGGACGAACATGGTCTGCGGGTTGCGGGTGAACGCGATGAAGAACAGACCGGCGTCCAGATGGCCGTAGCCGTCGGAACCGTCGGTGAAGTTGTAACCGCGCCGCAGCAGTTCGATGCCGTCGTTGTGGTTCGGGTGCACCAACCGCACGTGGGCGTCGGTGTCGATCAGCGGTTTGCCCTTCGCGTCCTTGCCGTCGAAGTCCAGTTCGGCGAACTCGTCGTCGTGACCGATGGGGGCGCCGCTGCCCTTCATCCGGCCGATCACGCGCTCCTGTTCCATCAACGTGGTCCGGTCCCAGGCCTCGATCCGGTTGCGGATGCGCCGGGTCACCAGATAACTGCCGCCGGTGTGCCAGTCCGGTCCGTCACCGTCGCCGACCCAGACGTTCTGGTTCAGTTTGTCGGTGTCCTCGGCCTTGAGGTTTGCGGTTCCGTCCTTGAACCCCAACATATTTCGGGGGGTGGACTGATCGCGTGTGGTCGATGAGGTGCGACCGAACCCCAGCTGCGAGTACCGCACCGCGGCGGTGCCGAAGGCGACCCGGGCCAGGTTGCGCACCGCGTGCACGGCGACCTGCGGGTCGTTGGCGCAGGCCTGGATGCAGATGTCGCCGCCGCACTTGGCGGGGTCGAGATTCTCGTTGGTGAACTTGGGCAGCGGCGCCAGCGCGGCCGGCCGTTTGTCGGCGATGCCGAACCGGTCCTTGCCGTCCTTGAGGAAGAACGTCGGGCCGAACCCGATGGTCAGGGTCAGCTGTGAGGGCGGAAGGCCAAGGGCCTCACCGGTATCGGCGGGCGGTGCGTACGGGTTCAGGCCGACGGCACCGTCCTTGACGGCGTCCTCACCCCTGGTCATCCGCTCGGCCATCGCCGTCCACTCCTGCAGCATCGCCACCACGTCGTCGCGCTTGTCGGTGGTGATGTCGAAGGTGCAGAAGTGCATCCGGTCCTGGGCCTCGGTGATGATGCCGGCTTGGCGCTCACCGCGGAAGGGCACCGCTCCGTGTGGTTCCCAGCCCCCGTTCCTGGTGCTGGTCGCCGAAGCGCGTCCGGCGAGAGCCCCGGCCCCGGCGGCGCCGACGACCGCTGCGGTGACACCGGCGGCGCCGAACAGTCGGCGCCGGGAAAGCCCCTGCCGCGGGGTGTCCGCGACAGGGGGTTCCGAAGCGTCTTCGGGGCTACTGGGGTGCGATGACACCTTGCACCTGGCTTACCTCCTTGGACAGCGCGTCGATCGCGCGGGACAGTTCCTGCCGTTGGGGCTCGGTCACCGTATCGTAGAGAACGAATCCGTCGCCTTTGCGGTACTTCGCCAGCAGCGCTTCGACGTTCGCGAATTGCTCGTCGACTCGCTTGCCGAGGTCGGGGTTGCGTTCGTCGAGGATGGGGCGCACCGAGGCCACCGCGGTCTGCGAGCCCTGCACGTTGGCGTTGAAGTCCCACAGGTCGGTGTGGCTGAAGATGTCCTCTTCACCGCTGATCTTGCTGGCGCCGACCTCGTCGAGCAGGCCCTGCGCGCCACCGGCGATCTGGGTGGAGTCGATGGTCCAGGCGGGCGCCTTCACCCCGGCGTCGAGTTCCTTCACGTCGGCCAACAGCTGATCGGCCAGTGCGGCGGCGTCGGGCTGCAGGCCCGTGACCCACAGCTGCTTCTCCAGGGCGTGGAACCCGGTCCACTTCTGGCCTGGCTCCAGGTCGGCCTCACGCAGGTCGATCCGCGGGTCCAGATCGTTGGGGAAGGACTCGGCGACCGGCTCGATTCGCTCGTAATAGGTTCGGGCGATGGGGAACTGGGCCTTGGCCGCGTTCACGTCACCCTTCTTGACGGCGTCGACGAAGAGCTGGGTGGCCGGGATCAGCGCGTCGGTCTGGCTGTTGACGTAGCGCTTGTAGTTGTCGGCGGCTTCCTTGAACTTGCCCTCGGTGTCCACCTGCACCGTGTCACCGCTGACCTTGAAGTCCCCGCGGATACCGTCGCCGATCATGCCCGGCTTGCATGCCGTCTGGTAGGTGCCCGGCTCGGCGAGTTGGACG
>JAHFVC010000425.1 GCA_023264765.1 Mycobacterium sp.
CATGCCGGTGGTCGTCATCCCGTTGTTCGCGTCGCTGATCGTCGGCCTGCTGATGTTCATGCTGCTCGGCCGTCCCCTGGCCGCGATCACCTCCGGGCTGACCAACTGGCTCAACGGCCTGACCGGTGCCTCGGTGATCCTGCTCGGTGTCATCCTGGGCCTGATGATGTGCTTCGACCTGGGTGGCCCGGTCAACAAGGCCGCCTACGCCTTCGCCACCGCGGGCCTCAACGTCACCGACGTCGCATCGCTGCGCATCATGGCCGCGGTGATGGCGGCCGGCATGGTGCCACCGCTGGCCATGGCGCTGGCCACCCGTCTGCGGCCCGGGCTCTTCAGTGAGCCGGAACGGGAGAACGGCAATGCCGCGTGGTTCCTCGGCGCCGCGTTCATCTCCGAGGGCGCCATCCCGTTCGCCGCGGCCGACCCGCTGCGCGTCATCCCCTCGATGATGGCCGGCGGTGCAGTCACCGGCGCGCTCATCATGGCCTTCGACGTCACACTGAAGGCGCCGCACGGCGGCATCTTCGTGTTCTTCGCGATCGGCCACCTGGCGTGGTTCCTGGTCGCCCTGGTCGCCGGCACCGTCGTCGCCGCACTCGCCGTGGTCCTGGCCAAACAGTTCGCCGCCACCAAGACCCCCGTCACCGCCTGAATCACCCACCGATAAAAGGAGAACAGCAATGCCCAGCAAGACCGTCACCGTCGGATCCGCCATCGGCCTGCACGCCCGGCCGGCCGCCATCATCGCCGAAGCCGTCGTCAACGCCGGTGTCCCCGTCACCCTCGCTGTCGACGGCGGTGAACCGGTGGATGCCGGTTCGGCCCTGATGATCATGACCTTGGGCGCGGGCAACGGTGCCCAGGTGACCGTCGACTCCGACGACGCGGCCGCGTTGGCCACCGTCGCCGACCTGGTGGCGCAGGATCTGGACGCCTGAGGCGCCCACACGCGTGCCAGAAAGCGCGACTGACCCCTTCTTCGCCCCCGTAATATTGCTCTGACGCTGTCGGCTGGATCCGTCTGGCAGGCTGACGTTGCGAGAACGCGCCGCGGCTTCGCGGCCTTCGCTTTGCTGCGGTTGTGCCTGCACATCCGCATCGGGGGACTGCAAGGGGGAGTGAAACGACCGTGCGACGTATCGCCGCGCTTCTGGCCGCGTGGGCACTGCTGGTGGGCACCGCCCCGCCGGCAGGCGCCATCGAGCCGCCGACGATCGATCCGGCCGCCGTTCCACCAGACGAGACAGGTCCCGATCAGCCGACCGAGCAGCGTCGGGTGTGCTCGGCGCCCATCGTCTTCCCGAACTCGAACTTCACCGACAAACCGTGGGCCAACGACTACCTGCGGATCGCGGACGCGCAGAAGTTCGCAACGGGGGCCGGTATAACTGTCGCCGTCATCGACACCGGGGTGAACGGCTCGCCTCGCGTCCCCGCCGAGCCGGGCGGCGATTTCGTCGACAAGGCCGGCAACGGGATGTCGGACTGCGACTCACACGGCACGTTGACGGCCTCGATCATCGCCGGGCGGCCCGCACCCACCGACGGCTTCGTGGGCGTGGCGCCCGACGCCCGCATCCTGTCCCTGCGCCAGACCTCGGACAATTTCCAGCCGGTCGGATCGCGCACCGACCCGAACGACCCGAACAGCACCCAGACCGCGGGCTCGCTGCGCAGCCTGGCCCGGTCGATCGTGCATGCCGCCAATCTCGGCGCTCAGGTGATCAACATCAGCGAGGCCGCCTGCTACAAGGTGACCCGCCCGATCAACGAGTCGGGTCTGGGCGCGGCCATCAACTACGCGGTCAACATCAAGGGCGCCGTCATCATCGTCGCCGCCGGCAACACCGGCCAGGACTGCACACAGAATCCGCCGCCCGAGGCCGACCAGCCCAACGATCCGCGCGGCTGGAAACAGGTCCAGACCATCGTGTCGCCGGCCTGGTATTCGCCGATGGTGCTGTCCGTCGGCGGGATCGGGCAGACGGGACAACCCAGCAGCTTCTCGGTGTCCGGGCCCTGGCTGGACGCCGCGGCCCCGGCCGAGAACATCACCGCGCTCGGATATGACGGCAACCCGGTCAACGCGCTCGCCGGCACCGACGGACCGATCCCCATCGCGGGTACCTCCTTCGCGGCCGCGTACGTCTCCGGCTTGGCTGCGCTGCTGCGCCAACGTTTCCCGGACCTGACCCCCGCGCAGGTGATGAACCGGATCACCGCGACCGCCCGCCATCCCGGCGGCGGCGTGGACAACTACGTCGGTGCCGGCGTCATCGACCCGGTCGCCGCCCTCACCTGGGATGTGCCTGCCGGCCCGAAGGCCGTGCCCTACCGGGTCAAGCAGATCCCACCCCCGGTGTACATCGCACCTCCGGATCGGCGGCCCATCACCATCGTCGTGCTGACCGGCACTGCCGTGGCACTGATCCTCGGCATCGGCGCACTGGCCCGGCGAGCTCTGAGGCGCCGATGAGAGAATTCCTGGGCCAGTTCGGGTTTCGGTTCAGCACCGCCCACCTTGTGTGGGCTGCGGTCCTCATCCCCGCCTGCATCGTCGTGTCCATCCCGATGAACTTGTTGTGGCTCGGGATCACGCTCGGCGTGTTGATCGCGATCGCCACCACCCTCACCATCCGGGGCCGGCGGCTCACCGGCTGGGTCTCGGCGCTGTTCTCCTGGCGCCGGCGGCGCACGGTTGCGCCACCGGCGCCCTCGGAACCCGATGTCGGCGCGACTGTGCTGCCCGGCGATCACGTCGCGGTCCGCTGGGAGGGCGACGAGTTGATCGCGACCATCGAACTCGTTCCCCGCGCCTTCACGCCGACAGTGCTGGTCTCCGGTGAGGCGTTCACCGACGACGTGGTGAACACCCGGCTCGTCGAACAGCTTCTCGCCGCACACTGCCCCGAATTGGAGGCCGACGTCGTCTCCGCCGGCTACCGGGTCGGCAAGACCGCGCCCGCCAGCCTGGTCGCCCTCTACGAGCAGGTGGTCGGTCCGTATCCGGCGCCCGCGAACCGCCGCACCTGGATTGTGTTGCGCGCCAATCCCGAACGCACCCGCAGGCCCGCGCAGCGCCGCGACTCCGGAGTCGCGGGCATGGCCCGCTACCTGGTCGCGTCGACCACCCGGATCGCCGATCAGCTGGCCGGTAACGGTATCGACGCGCGGTGTGGACGCAGCTTCGACGATTTCGACCGGGCCACCGAGATCAGCTTCGAGCGGGAATCGTGGTCGTCGATCAAGGGCCGCAGCACCTTCACCGCCGCATACGTGGCGCCCGGCGGCCCGAACGTCTGGTGGTCGGCCCGCGCCGATCACACCATCACCCGGGTGCGCATCCGCCCGGGCAGCGCACCCACCGCGACGGTGTTGCTGACCACGCTCGCCAATCCCACCACCCCACGCGGCTTTTCGTGCCTGTTCGGCGGTCAGCGCGCCGCGCTGCTCGGAGAGAGTCCCGTCTCCGATCGGCACTACGAACTGCCGATCGGCTCGGCCGGTGTGCTGGTCGGCGAGACCGCCGACCGCTACCCGGTGTACATGCCCTTCGACGACGTCGACGTCAGCATCAACCTGGGCGACGCTCGGCTGTTCACGCAGTTCGTCATCCGGTCCGCCGCCGCGGGCGGTGTGGTGACGCTGGGCCCGCAGTTCCGCGAGTTCGCCGGGTTCGTCAACGCCAGGATCGGCACGGAGGCCAAGGTGACGTGGCCGAATGCCACCACCTATCTGGGTCCGCACTCCGGTGTCGGCCGAGTGGTCTTGCGCAGCAACTTCATCGGCACCCCGCGGCACAGCCAGTTGCCGATCCGACTGATCAACCCGAGGGAAGAGAGCCGGTATCAGATGGCGCTGGAGGGGACGTGACTTTCCAGCGAGAAGCGAAGCGGGATCGCGTATGACAGAAGCGAAGGTCCTGACCTCCGACCTGAGAGGCTTGGCGGGCGCCATGCGAGGGGTGTTCTGGTACCAGCCCGACGCCCAGGCCATGCCGCCCGATCAGCTGCCGCTGGCGGTGTCGGCGGCGGCGAATCTCAATTCCAATGCCGAAGCGCTGCAACAGCATCAGAAGATCGCCGAGGCGGAAGGCCACCGCCTGGGCGAGATGCTCGATTCGGCTGCTGCCGCCTACGACGAGGTCGACGAGAAGTACAAGACCGCCCTGGACGACCCCCAGCGGCACGCGGCGGTCGAGGCCATCACGCTGCGGCCGCCGTCCACGCCGCTGCCGCCACTTCCGGACGAGCCGGCCGCCCCGGCATCACTCGACGGCGGCGGCTACAGCGATATCGAACAGACACAGGCGCTTCTACTCAGCGGGAATGAGGGGTCGCTGCGGGCCGCTGCCGTGCAATGGGGCCTGGCCGCCGACAGCGCCGAGGGTGCCCGCCCCATGCACGACGCGACGGACTGGGAGGGCGAAGCCGCCGACGCCGCCCATGAGCGGCTCAATGACTACGGCGACTGGTGCACCGACCTCGGCGGGGCGTGGCGCAGGCTGGCCGAAGCGGCCACCAAGGTCGCCGATGCGCATGTCGCGGCGCTGACCGAGCACACTCCCCTCTTCCTCAGGTACCAGGCCGCCAAGCAGGCGCTCGCCAGGTTGCTGGCCGAAGGTGGCCCCCGGTCCGAGGTGCAAGCCCAGGCCGTGCAAGCCGAGATGGCAAAACTGCAACAGCAGTCCGACGAGGTACGGCAGAACTACGCCGGCCACGCGACGTTCGATCAGGTGAAGGTCCGGGAGCCGGGTTTCGCGTCACGCGGTGGGGGCGGCGGCAGCACGTCGGGTGGATCCGGCGGTGGCGGCGGTGGCGGGAATCCGGCCGGCTCCGCCGGCCAGCCCTCGGGGGCGACATCACCCGCGTCTGCGCCCACGATGCCGCAGAGCATGGATCCGAGCTCGGCCGGCCAGTCACCGTCGGATCCGTCGTCCGGGTCCGGCGGCAGCCCATCGGGTTCGGGCGGCAGCCCGTCCGGCAAGGGCGGTGGCTCCCCCTCCGGTGGGGGCTCGCCATCGGGTGGCGGGCTGCCCGGCGGCGGACTTCCGGACGGCGGCGTGCCGGACCTCGGGCTCGACGACCCGGGTGTCAGCCCCGCCTCCGCGGGTGCCGGCGGCGGGGGCTCCGGCG
>JAHFVC010000145.1 GCA_023264765.1 Mycobacterium sp.
GAATGCCAGGACCGCGTCAGTGCGGCGTGGAAGGATCGCGACGCGTGGTCACGCATGTCGATCCTGAACACCGCACGCAGTGGCAAGTTCTCCTCGGATCGGGCCATCGAGGAGTACTGCGACGACATCTGGGGTGTCCGCCCGGTCAACGTGGGGTAAGCCGGTAGGTATGACGACCACCACCGCCCCGCTCTCCGACGCCGAGCTCGCTGCGCTGGATGCGTACTGGCGGGCGGCCAACTTCCTGTCGGTCGGCCAGATCTACCTCCTGGACAATCCGCTGCTGCGCGAACCCCTGCAACCCGAGCACGTCAAACCGCGGTTGCTCGGTCACTGGGGCACCACCCCGGGCTTGAACCTGCTCTACGCCCACCTCAACCGGGTGATCCGCCATCGCGACTCCGATGTCGTGTTCATCACCGGGCCCGGGCACGGCGGCCCGGGGCTGGTGGCCAACACCTATCTGGAGGGCACCTACAGCGAGGTGTACACCGGCATCGGCGAGGATGTCGACGGCCTTCGAAAGCTGTTCCGGCAGTTCTCGTTCCCGGGCGGCATCCCGAGTCACGTCGCCGCTGAGACCCCGGGGTCGATCCATGAGGGCGGCGAGCTCGGCTACGCCCTGGTGCACGCGTTCGGGGCCGCCTTCGACAATCCCGATCTGGTGGTCGCGGCCGTGGTCGGCGACGGCGAGGCCGAGACGGGCCCCTTGGCGGCGAGTTGGCATTCCAACAAGTTCCTCGATCCGGTCCGCGACGGCGCGGTGCTGCCGATCCTGCACCTCAATGGTTACAAGATCGCCAATCCCACTGTGCTGGCGCGGATTCCACAGCAGGAATTGGAGTCGCTGTTCACCGGATACGGCTACATGCCGATCACCGTCTCCGGTGATGATCCCGCGACGGTGCACCAACAACTGGCGGGCGCCCTGGACGACGCGTTCGACCAGATCGCCGCCATCCAGCGGGCCGCGCGCATCGACGGTGAGGCCGGCCGGCCGTTGTGGCCGATGATCATCCTGCGGACACCGAAAGGCTGGACCGGTCCGGCGACGGTGGACGGCGTCAAGGTGGAAGGCACCTGGCGGTCCCACCAGGTGCCGCTGGCCGAGACACGCACCAACGCCGAGCACCTCGCGGCGCTGGAAACCTGGTTGCGCAGTTACCGTCCCGAGGAATTGTTCGACGACACCGGTTCGCTGCTGCCC
Source organism: Mycobacterium sp. (assembly GCA_023264765.1). GTDB lineage: Bacteria > Actinomycetota > Actinomycetes > Mycobacteriales > Mycobacteriaceae > Mycobacterium. Next base: position 1,208 of record JAHFVC010000145.1, read on the forward strand.
GAACTGCGGGCACTGGCACCTGTGGGAACGCGCCGGATGGGTGCGAACCCGCACGCCAACGGCGGCGTCCTGCTGCGTGATCTCGACCTGCCCTCGCTGCACGACTACGCGGTCGAGGTCAGCTCACCGGCCACTGAGTCCGCCGAGGCCACCCGAGTGCTCGGCACCTTCCTGCGGGACGTGATCGCGCGCAATCCGGACAACTTCCGCCTGATGGGACCCGACGAGACCGCATCCAACCGGCTGTCAGCGGTGTTCGAGACCACCGACAAGGCCTGGCTGGGCGAAACCACCGACGACGACGAGCACCTCGCCCCGAACGGGCGGGTCATGGAGGTGCTGTCGGAACATCTGTGCCAGGGCTGGCTGGAGGGCTACCTGCTGACCGGGCGGCACGGCTTGTTCAGCTGCTACGAGGCTTTCGTGCACATCGTCGATTCGATGGTCAACCAGCACGCCAAGTGGCTGACCAGTAGCTCGCACCTGGACTGGCGGCGGCCGGTGGCGTCGCTGAACTACCTTCTGACGTCCCATGTCTGGCGCCAGGATCACAACGGCGCGTCACATCAGGACCCCGGGTTCATCGACCATGTAGCCAACAAGCGACCCGAGGTGGTCCGGGTGTATCTGCCGCCGGACGCGAACACGCTGCTGTCCATCGGGGATCACTGCCTGCGCAGCCGCCACTACGTCAACGTCATCGTGGCGGGCAAGCAGCCGGCGCTGACGTACCTGACCATGGACGAGGCGATCGCGCACTGCACACGCGGAGCGGGTATCTGGGAGTGGGCCGGCACGTGCAAGACCGGTGCCCCGGATGTGGTGCTGGCCTGCGCCGGTGACGTCCCCACGCTGGAGACCCTGGCCGCCGCCGACATCCTGCGCCGCCGATTGCCCGATCTGCGGGTGCGGGTGGTCAACGTCGTCGACATCATGCGGCTACAACCCGAATCCGAGCACCCGCACGGGTTGCCCGATCATGAGTTCGATGCGCTGTTCACCACCGACAAGCCGATCATCTTCGCCTACCACGGTTATCCGTGGCTGATCCACCGCCTCACCTACCGACATGCCAATCACGATCAGCTGCACGTACGCGGATTCAAAGAGCGCGGCACCACCACCACGCCGTTCGACATGGTGATGCTCAACGACCTGGACCGCTTCCACCTTGTGATGGACGTCATAGACCGCGTTCCCGGGTTGGGCAGCTCGGCCGCGGGGCTGCGTCAGGAGATGGTCGACGCACGTCTGGCGGCGAAACGCTACACCCGCGAGCACGGCGAGGACGACCCGGCCATCACCGGCTGGACCTGGGCGCGCGACATCTGACGTTTCCCTCTCCGCGGGCCCGGGTAGTCGACTGGGGTCCGAACCCCCAAGGAGAGGAAAATTTATGCATGCCAAAACGATCGCCGGAGCCGCCGGTACCACCTTCGCCACCGTGTCGCTTGCAGTACTGACGGCGGCGGCGGCAGGAGCCGCGCCGGCCAGCGAAAGTTACGGCAACCAGCAGAAGCTCGACGGTGCAGGCGGCGCAGTGACCGCATGGACGGCGGTCGACCAGTTGCACCCGAGTACCGACACCCTCTCGGTCCCCGTCAAGGGCACGCTGTACGAGGCCACCGCCACCGTGCAGGCGGTCCAGGGCACCGCGATACCCGTGGTGACCGACTTCAATGCACGTACCGCAGCCGGCGCCGACTACCGGGCCGTGCCCGCGCCCACCGCGACGGGCGTCAGCCCGGCGCCGTTGGACGCCGGGGCGAGCAACACCGGCAAGATCTACTTCGATGTCACCGGGCCCGCGCCGGAGAGCGTGGTCTACAACAACGGTGGCCAGGACCTGTTGGTCTGGAAGTGATCGTCGAGCATGAGTAGGGAGGTCGCCATGGCGTCATCTGGTTCGTCGACATCGCACAGGTCGACAGTCGTGAACTGGGTGCTCGCCGTGGCGACCATCCCCGCCGCAGCCGCGGTGGTCGGGTTCGCCTATATGCAGATACTCGGCACCGCGGGCTGCACCCAGCCCGATTGCACCAGCCTCAATTCGCTCGGGTTCACCCTGATTCAGTACGGGGTCCCTGCCGTCGCCGGGTTGGCCGTGGTGTCGTCGTTCATCACCGCGCGCCGGCGCGCCGGCGTGCTGGTCCCCCTGGCCGCTTTCGCCGTCATCGCCGTCGCGCTGATCGTCCTCATTCTGACGTTCCCGCACTAGGTTCCGACGGGGCCTCGCGCTCCGTCTTCTGTGCCGCGGGCCCGTCCTCGGCTTCCGATTTCGGTGTGGATATCGTGGCCGCCTTGTGACGGGGAACGTGCGGACGGGTGATCGGCCGACGCGGCTTTCCCGATGGAGCCTGCACCGCAGCGACGGTGTCCGCTGCCGCGGAGGACGCTGTTTGCGGCGCCGCACCGGTTTCGGGCCCGGTGCCGGTTTTCTCGGCCTCAGGCTCGTCCGCGGACCGGGCAGATTTCTGCACCCGCTTGCTGGACGGCGAATTCGCCTGTACTGCAATATCTTCAGCCTCATCGGCGGTGACGACTGCCGACTGAAGTGCCGGCTTCGCCTCGCTGGCCTCGTCCGCCGCCAGCGGTTCGGACGGATACGCGGCTTTGACGAAGGGCGTGAGGAAACTGTTCAGGCCGTCGACGAATCGTTTGTCCACCCCGAGTTCGCGAAGCGGTTGCAGCAGCGGCAGATTCGGTTGCCGTACCAGGTAATAGCTCGTGACACCGCCCGCCTCGTTCGGCACACGCGTGATGTCGGACTCCGGGATGTCGTCGAGGTCGACCTGGCTGTACCGGCCGTGGAAATAGACCGCACCGAGAATGGCGTTCAACCCCGCCAGCACGCGCAACGGATTCTTCGGGGACCGCGCGATGCCGTCGTATTCGTAGGCAACGTCGATCACGTCGTACGGACTGGCCGGCTGCAGTCCCCCGGTATAGGTGGTGCCGAGGATATTGGTGCCCAAAGGCAGCAAACTCAAGAATCCGCCGGGCCTACCCGGATTGGCGGTCAAGATGAACGTGATCCGGTCCGGGTCCGGAGCGTCCGCCCGCCCCGCCAGCGTCGCGGCGGCCAGGCTCGCGATATAGGCGCCCTGCGAATATCCGAAGACGATGATCGACCCGTCCGTCTCGGTGATCGCGTCCAGCAGAATCTGTTCACCCCCGGCCACCGACTCGTCCCACGGCAGCGTGCCGACGAGCGGCCACCACTCTGCGGGAGTGGTGATGGGAACTAGGGTGCTGCCTGCGAGAATACCGTCGAGAGCGTTCTCCATTGCCCATTCGGTCGGGGTGGGTTGCGCTGTGCCGCCCATCACCAGAGCGGTGGACTCCGCGTGCGCGGGCGGAACATTCGCGGCGCCGATGAGCGCCAAGGCGCCGACTACCGCGGCGGCACGCCGAGTCCAGAGAATCTGCATACGCGCATTTATTATTCACACGCGTCAATTTTGCAAGTCGGCCGGGTGAGAATCGGCCGATCGGCCGACATCAGCGCGCACTTTCAGCAAGGATTCATGCGGCACTCTCTACGCATCGCGCGGCGCCCACACGGGCGCCGACACATCCACATCGACCACCAGCGGCCGGTGGTCTGATATCGCCAATTCCGGTGTGCTGCAATGTCTTACCTGCAGGCCGTGCTGATCGGTCAGCGCGTGGTCGAGCTGCCTGGTGGGCCGGTGTGCGGGGAATGTCGGAGCTCCGGCCAGTGACCGCAGCCGGGACCAGCGCTGCGCCGCGGCGCGCGGCAGATTGAGATCACCGAGCAGCATGCGCGGCCCTGGGAACGCGTCCAGATCACGCGACAGCCGCCGCAACTGGTACCGATTCCACCCCGGCACGAAACTGAGGTGGGTACTGGCAACGGTCAGCGTTCCCAACGGCGTGTCACAGCGGCCGGCGAGGGCGACGCGCGGCTCCTCGCCCGGCACGAACGGAAGGCGGGGCAGGTAGACGACATGCCAGTCGCGCACCGGATACCGGGACAGCAGCGCCACGCCGTAGGCGGCCGCACCCGGTTGCTCGGTGCCGGTGGCCGCCGCCCATACCGCGCCGGGCGTGCCGGAGATGGCCGCGGCGAATCGCTGTGCCACCGCGCCCATCGCGTCGGCGGCCACGGCGGTCAGATCCGCACGGGCGGATCTCGGCTGATCGACGTCGACCTCCTGGAGCGCCAGCAGGTCGACGTCCAGCGACCGGATGCAGTCGGCGAAGGCCGACACATCCACGCCGTGGCCGGGTGTCCGCCCATGAAGAATGTTGAAGGTGGCTACCCGCATGTCGTACTGCATACCCAATGCCGGCTCCCGATATCGCTGTGGCCTTCTGACCTGCGCATAACCAACTTGCTTAGTGTGTCCATTCGCACGCCGCGCCACCCGCGGCCGATTAGGCTTTCGCCCGTGGTTGCTGGCAAAGTTGCCACAAGTGGTGCCCGGAGCAGCACTCGGCAAACATCGGAGGTGTGCGCGGCATGAGCCTGGGGGGCTTGTTCTCCGGCGGGCGGCAACTCGTCGGCGATGGACTGCAGTTCGTCGGCGGCGGCCTGCAGCTCGTAGGGCGCACCGTCAACCAGGTGCCGCTGGCAAACGAGGTGTTACCGCTGCTCGCCGACGTGGAACGCACCGTGGTACGGGCCGTCCGCCAGCATCTGGAGGAACTCGACCCGCCCGCCGTCGCCCTGACCGAACAGGTCGAGGAGGACGCACCCGCCACCCCGACTCTGCTGCTGCGTTCGTTGCTCGACCGCTCGATGTACACCAGCCCCGACGGCAGCAGAGACACCCTGTATCTGAATTTGCTGCAGTCACTCGTACCGGACGAGGCGCGGATACTGGCCGCACTCTCGGACGGGTCGGCCTACCCGGTGCTCCACATCGCCGAACCCGGGGTCGGCACCACCCCGTCGTTCGTGTTGAAGAACGCCTCGACGGTGGGACGCCAGTCGGGGGTGTCGCTGCCCATGCACACACCCCTGTATCTGACGCGGATGCTCGCCCTCGGGCTGGTGCGTCTCGGACCTGAGGCGCCCTCGATGTACGACGAGTACGAAATGCTGCAGACCGACAACACGGTGGCCACCGCCCTGGGCCGGGGGCGCCGCGGGATGCGTGGCGCACGGGTGATCCGCCGAACCGTGCACATCAGCGACCTGGGCCTGGAACTGTGGGAAGCAGCCAAATGACTGAGATGCTCGCGCACGCGTTCTCCTACCCGTGGTGGGTGTACGTCACCATCCCACTAGGGGCCGCGTTCGTCGGCTGGGTCACCAAGATCCTCGCCTTGAAGATGATGTTCTACCCGGTCGAGTTCAAGGGCATCAAACCCTATCTCGGCTGGCAGGGCCAGATTCCCAAGCGCGCTCCCAAAATGGCAGCGGTGGCGGTGGATTCGCTCACCTCAGGCATCCTCAAACCCGAGGAACTGTTCGACAAGATCGACCCGGACGAACTGGTCGCCGAACTCGGCGACCCGCTGCGTGACGCGGCCAGGGAACTGGTCGACACCATGATGTTGTCGTTTCAGCCCCAGATCTGGCGCGCGACGCCCGATCAGGTCAAAGATCTCATCGTCAAGAACGTCGAAGGCCGGATCCCGACGGCGGCCCGCGGCATGTTCGGCGAGTTCCGCGGCCAGGTCGACCAGATCTTCGACATCAAGCACATGGTCATCACCAACCTGGTGCGCGACAAGGCGACGCTCAACACCGTGTTCCAGGACATCGGCAAGCCCGCCTTCAAATTCCTGATCAGGTCCGGCCTGTACTTCGGATTCATCATCGGCCTGGTGCAGATGCTGGTGTTCGGATTCACCGGTTGGCACCTGGCGCTGCCGCTGTTCGGTCTGCTCACCGGCGGTCTCACCGACTACGTTGCGCTGCAGATGATCTTCCGCCCGCTGGAGCGCAAGACCGTGTTCCCCGGCATCAAATGGCAGGGTGTCTTCCAGGCCGAGCGCGAACAGGTCATCAAGGGCTACGCCTCCCTGATGGCCCGCGAGATCTTCACCCCGAAAGCCATCATGGAGAGCCTGCTCACCGGCCCGATGTCGGACAAATTCTTCGACATCATCCAGACCGAGATCAGCAGGACGATCGACAGCCAGATGGGTTTCGCCGGCCGGATCATCAATGCCGTCGGCGGACGCCAGTACCAGGACATGAAGCAGCAGATCGCCGATTCCATCATCGACAAACTGCCCGAGACGTCCTCCTACATCGAGGCGTACGCGGCCGAACGGCTCGACCTGGAGAACGTGATGGTCGACAAGATGATGGTGCTCGACTCGCAGTCCTACGAGAATCTGCTGCGTCCGGCGTTCAAGGACGACGAGTGGATCATCGTCGTGCTCGGCGCCGCGCTCGGTTTCATCTGCGGTGAGGTCCAGTCCCAGCTCATCCTTCTGTTGGCCGGCTGACCTCACGCAGGTAGTGCCCGGCGATCTCGTCGCTGGTCGTCAACCACACGTCCGGGGCGCCTGCGAGAAAGGCCAGGGCCTGCTCGAAATATCTGTGCCGGAACGCCTGCCCGATGACGAACGGATGTAGCGCCAGCGCCAGCACCCGGCCGCCCGTCGCGGCGTCCCGGTGCAACTGCTCGTACTGATCGATCACCATCTGGACGAATTCGGCTCCGGTGAAACCCTTTCCGAAGATCAGCAGGTCATTGAGCTCCACCGAGTACGGCACGCTCAGCATGCCCGGCACCGTCAGCGGGTAGGGCTGGTCGTCGTTGGTCCAGTCGAGCACGTACCGATAGCCCAGTTCGGCCAACAGCTGCGGGGTATGGTGCGTCTCGGTGAGTCCGGGGCCCATCCAGCCCTGCGGCGGCCGTCCCGTCGCATCGGTGATGGTGCGGGTGATCTCCTCCAGGACGCGGCGTTCCTCGTCGATCGCGAGACCGGTGTGCAGGGTCGAGTTGGTCCGCCCGTGGGCCAACCACGCCCAGTCGCGCGCCACCCCGGCCTCGACGATCTGTCGGTGCTGCGCAACGACATCGGAGTTCAGCAGCGCACTGGCCCGCACGCCGTGGCGGTCCAGCGCGTCGATGGTGCGCCAGATCCCGACCCGGGCACCGTAGTCGCGCCACCCGTGGTTCAGCGCGTCGGGCGTCAGTTCCGCGGTACCCGGCCAGATGCTGGTCGACGGGACGTCCGGGTGGAAGTACTCGATGTTCAGGCCGAGGTACACCGCCACCTTGGCGCCGCCCGGCCAGGACAGCGGCGGGCGCTCGGTGATGGGGCTGTACTCGAACGGGACTGTGGTCATGGCCGCACCGTAGGTGCTGACACCGGTGTCAGGGGCAACCCCGTTCGGTATAACGGGCCTATGCGAATTGGGGAGCTGGCCCGGCGCACCGGGGTGAGCGAACGGTCGCTGCGCTATTACGAGCAGCAGGGCCTGCTGGCCGCGGACAGGACGCCGAGCGGACAGCGCGAGTACACCGAGAAGGCCGTCGACCGGGTGATCCACATCCAGGAGCTGTACGCCGCCGGGCTGCGCAGCACCACCATCGCCGGCCTGCTGCCCTGCATGCGGGACACCGACGGCGGTCCGTCGCCCGACGCCACCCCACGGCTGGTCGCCGAGTTGCACGCCGAACGGGATCGGCTGGACAAGTCCATCCGTGAACTGGCCGCCTCTCGTGAAGTGCTCGACGGTGTCATCTCCGCCGCAACCCACCCCGGCCACTGACCCGTTGGCATCACCGTGCGCCGATCCCTTGAATGCCCAGGGCAGCACCGGACACTGGGACGGGTCGGCAACGCCGGGGTGGAATGGTCGTCCCGGCGCGCACGTTGTCGCTGAGACCACGCAGGAAAGGGAGGCCCCGTGCCCGCAGCTTCCGACTTGATCCACCTGGCCGTCGCCCTGGACGGTACGGGGTGGCACCCGGCCGCCTGGCGCGAGCCCGACGCCCGCCCCAACGACCTGTTCACCCCCCGGTACTGGGCAGACCTGGTCGGCACCGCCGAACGGGGCCACCTCGATCTGGTGACCTTCGAGGACGGTTTGGCCCTGCAGTCCGACCATCCGTGGCGCTCCGACGAGCGCACCGACCGGGTGCGCGGACGCCTCGACGCGGTGCTGATCGCGTCCCGGGTGGCGCCCACCACCAGCCATATCGGCCTCGTCCCCACGGCGATCGCCACCCATACCGAGCCGTTCCATCTGTCCAAGGCCATCGCCACGCTGGACTATGTGAGTTCCGGACGGGCCGGCGTGCGGGTCCAGATCGCGGCCCAGCCCGAAGCCGCCGGGCACTTCGGGCGGCGCAAGCTGGGTGAACGCTCCCCCGCCCTGACCGAGGACCTGATCGGCGAGGCCGCGGACTACATCGAGGTACTGCGTCGGCTCTGGGACAGCTGGGAGGACGACGCCGAGATCCGCGACGTCGGCACCGGGCGCTTCGTCGACCGGAACAAGTTGCACTACATCGATTTCGAGGGCGCCCACTTCTCGGTGAAGGGACCATCCATCACCCCGCGCCCGCCCCAGGGCCAGCCGATCGTGACCGCGCTGGGTCATGTCGACCCGGTGTACCAGTTGATCGCGGGCGGTACCGACATCGGTTTCGTCACCCCGCACAGTCCGGCAGAGACCACAGCCTTGGTGGACACCATCGCCGCGCGGCGGCCCGAAGGCCTGGACCCGGTGCGGGTGTTCGCCGATCTCGTCGTCTTCCTCGCCGACACCACCGAAGCCGCACGTGCCCGCAAAGCCCGCCTCGATGAGCATCTCGGTGCCGAATATCGCAGTGATGCAGAGGTCTTCGTCGGCACCCCGGCCGAACTGGCAGACCTGCTACAACAATGGCACGGCGCCGGTGCGGATGGGTTCCGGCTACGTCCGGCCTCCCTGCCGCACGATCTGGTGCAGATCACCGACGCGCTGGTCCCCGAACTGCGCCGGCGCGGCGTATTCCGCGAGCACTATCAGGGCAGCACGTTGCGCGACCTGCTCGGCCTGTCCCGTCCCGCCAACCGGTACGCAGGAGTTTCCCGATGACCAAGCCCGTCAAGCAGATTCATCTGGCCGCCCACTTCCCCGGCGTCAACAACACCACGGTGTGGAGCGACCCGCAATCCGGCAGTCACATCGAGTTCAGCTCGTTCGTGCACTTCGCGCAGACCGCCGAGCGCGGCAAGTTCGACTTCATGTTCCTGGCCGAGGGATTGCGCCTGCGCGAGCAGAACGGGCTGATCTACGACCTCGACGTGGTGGGCAGGCCGGACACCTTCACGGTGCTCGCCGCACTTGCCGCGGTGACCGATCGCCTCGGGCTGACCGGCACCATCAACTCCACCTTCAACGAACCGTATGAAGTGGCAAGACAATTTGCCTCTCTGGACCACCTGTCCGAGGGCCGCGCCGCGTGGAACGTCGTCACGTCCTGGGATGCCTTCACGGGCGAGAACTTCCGCCGCGGCGGTTACCTCGCCGAGGACCAGCGGTACTCCCGGGCGGAGAGTTTCCTGCACGCCGCGCAGACCTTGTTCGATTCCTGGCGCGGGGACGAGATCGTCGCCGACAAGGACCGCGGTGTGTTCCTGTCCGACCCGCGAGCGGGTGCGTTCGCCCTGCAGGACGACCATTTCGACATCAGCGGCCGGTTCAATGTGCCGCGTAGCCCGCAGGGTCGCCCGGTCATCTTCCAGGCGGGCGACTCCGACCACGGCCGCGAGTTCGCCGCATCGTCGGCCGACGCCATCTTCTCCCGGCACGGCACCCTGACCGACGGCCAGGCGTTCTACTCCGATGTGAAGGGCCGGCTGGCGAAATACGGCAGGCGCCACGACCAGCTGCTCATCCTGCCCGCGGCGACGTTCGTGCTCGGCGACACCGACGCCGAGGCCGCCGAGCACGCCCACGAGGTGCGTCTGGCGCAGGTCTCCCCCGCTACCGCGATCAAATTCCTTGAGCAACTGTGGAATCGCGATCTGTCCGACCATGATCCGGACGGACCGCTGCCCACGGTGGATCCGGTGGTCGGCGAGAACACCATCGCCAAGGGCCGGGCCAGTGTGCGGATCAACCGGGACCCCGTCGCCGTCGCGAATGAGTGGCGCGCCAAAGCCGAGGCCGAGAACCTCACCACCCGGGAACTCATCGTCGAGGTCACAGGCCGGCAGAGCTTCATCGGATCGCCTGCGACCGTGGCCGAGTCGATCAACCATCTGGTGCAGTCCGATGCCAGCGACGGATTCATCCTCGTCCCGCACGTGACGCCCTCCGGGCTGGACCCGTTCGTCGACACGGTGGTGCCACTGCTGCAGGAGCGTGGCGTGTTCCGCACCGACTACGCGGGCACCACGCTGCGCGATCACCTGGGTCTGGCCGAACCCGCCCGGCAGTCCAGGGCCAGTTAGCGTCCGCGTGTAACGGTCGGCGCCTGCCGACACACTCCCTTTGCGTCACCGATTCACCACAAACGCAAAGGAACCCGACATGACCGTTCTGCAGGACAGCTCACTCGCCAGGGCCCAGTCCACCGTCGCCACAGTCGCCGGCATCGTGCTGCGCTACGGGCTGGTGCTCGTCATCGGCTGGATCGGGCTGCTGAAGTTCACCGGATACGAGGCGCAGGGCATCCAGCCGCTGGTGGCCAACAGCCCGCTGATGGGCTGGCTGTACGGCATCTTCTCGGTGACCGCCTTCGGTGCGGTGCTGGGTGTGGTCGAAGTGGGGACCGCCGTGCTACTGGCCCTGAAGCCCTGGCTGCCGCGGATCTCGGCGATCGGCAGTGTGGCGGCCATCGGCCTGTTCGTCGCGACGCTCAGTTTTCTGTTCACCACCCCCGGTATCGGCGAGGATGCGGCGGGCGGCTTCCCGCTGCTGTCGATGACGGGCCAGTTCCTGATCAAAGACGTGGTGCTGCTGGGTGTCTCGGTGTGGACCCTCAGTGACGCCCTTGCCGCTACGATTCGTGCACGGTGACGGCGTCGACCAGGGATGAGACCGCCCTCGTCGCCGCCCTGCGCGGCGGCGACGAGGCGGCGTTCGCCGGTCTCGTCGACCGGCACACCGCGGCCTTGCTGCGGGTGGCCCGCGGTTATGTGCCCAGTCACGAGATCGCCGAGGAAGTCGTCCAGGAGACGTGGATCGCGCTGCTGAAGGGCATCGACACGTTCGAGGGCCGCTCCTCCTTGCGCACTTGGCTTTTCACGGTGCTGATCAACATCGCGAAGACTCGCGGCGCGCGGGAGCACCGCGACACCGACGTCGCGGTGCTGGCGTTCACCGGTGCCACCGTCGACCCGGGCCGGTTCCGCGAAGCCGGCGATCCGTGGCCGGGCCATTGGAAAGACCTCGAGGCGCCGTCAGCCTTTCCGGACACGCCCGAAGGGTCGTTATTGGGCGTCGAATTGGTCGCGGTGACCCGCCGTGAGCTCGACAAGCTACCGGCACGCCAGCGTGAGGTGGTCACCCTTCGGGACGTCGTCGGATTCGACAGCGCCGAGGTGTGCGCGCTGCTCGACATCAGCGCCGCGAACCAGCGGGTGCTGCTGCACCGCGGCCGGGCCGCGGTGCGCCAAGCACTCGAGGACTATCTGAAGGAGACATCATGAGTGCGGACGACTCGATGGACTGCAACGACTTGGTGGAGCTTGTCACCGCCTATCTGGACGGCGCACTCGACCTCGACACCAGGGCCCGTGTCGACGCTCATCTACTGGAATGCGATGGCTGCCAGAACTACCTGCAGCAGTGGCAGGTCACCGTGCAGACCCTCGGTACCTCCGGTGACGACGGATTGGATCCGGCGTTCCGCGACAAACTGCTCACGGCATTCCGGGACTGGCGCTGACCGACGGTGCGCCGCCCCCTCCTAAGGTGGCAGCCATGACGGAGGTTCGGGAGATCGAGACGCCGCAGGGTGTGCTGCGCTACTACGACAGCGGCAGCGGACCGGTGCTGCTGTTCCTGCACGGCTCCGGGCCGGGTGTCACCGGCTGGCGCAACTTCCGCGGGATCTTGCCGACCTTCGCGGCGCACCGCCGCTGCTTGATCCTGGAGTTCCCGGGTTTCGGGGTGACGCCCGACATCCCGGGGCATCCGATGGTGACCGCGCAGACGGTGGTGGCGCCGTTCCTGGATGCGCTCGGCGTGGACCGGGTGGACATCGTCGGCAACTCGATGGGCGGCGGGGTCGGCATCAACGTGGCGATCCGCCACCCGGACCGGGTCCGCAAGCTGGTCACCATCGGCGGCATCGGTACCAACATCTTCAGTCCAGGCCCGAGCGAGGGCATTCGGTTGCTGCAGGAGTTCACCGAGGACCCGACCCGTCAGCGCCTGGTCGACTGGTTGCGCTCGATGGTTTTCGACGAGAGCCTGGTGACCGACGAATTGATCGAGGAGCGCTGGCACCTGGCCACCGATCCGGATACCCTGGCCGCGGCGCGGCGGATGTACGGCAAGGCTGCTTTCGCCGGGATGATGACGGCCATGCGCGCCGCCGACGCACCGATGCCGTGGGCGCAGATGCACAAGGTTGCCGCGCCCACGCTGCTGACCTGGGGCCGCGACGACCGGGTCAGCCCGCTGGACATGGCGCTGATCCCGATGCGCACCATCCCCAACGCCGAGCTGCACGTGTTCCCCAACTGCGGGCACTGGGCCATGATCGAGGCCCAAACCGCATTCGAGAGCACCGTTCTGGCGTTCCTGTCCCGCTGATGGGCACCTATGCGATCACCGGATCGGCATCCGGGATGGGACATCAAGCGGCCCTGGCACTCGAGACACTCGGCCACACCGTGATCGGCGTCGACCTGCACGACGCCGACGTCATCGCCGACCTGTCCACGCCCGAAGGCCGGCGCGCCGCGGCCGAGGCCGTGCTGACCGCGGCGAACGGGGTGCTGGACGGCGCCGTGCTGGCCGCCGGCCTGGGCCCCGGCGCCGACAACAGGCTCCTCGCCGAGGTGAACTTCCTCGGTGTCGTCGATCTGCTCACCGCATGGCGCCCCGCCCTGGCCGCGGCCGGGCGCCGGGTGCGATCATGACTCCTCTGCTGGAGGCTCAGCTGGCCTCACCGAGAGAAGGGGCGGCGGTACGCCGCTTCCCGATTCCGGTCGGCGGATTCGGCGACACCACCCACTTGGCCGACTGGATATGCTTCATGTTGTCGGACTCCGCCGATTTCCTCTGCGGCAGCGTCATTTTCGTCGACGGCGGGACCGACGCCTTTTTCCGTACCGACGACTGGCCGCGCACGTTGCCACTGCGCAGGCTCCCGAACTACCTGTGGCGTTTCGCCCGCGGCCCTCGATGATTCTCCGCAAATCGGGTCCGACGATCCGCGATGGCGACGATGATGGATCCAGACCCGAGCTCGACGAGGAGCGCATGACATGACAGCGATCGAGAACAACGTCAGTTCCACCTCGGCATTCGATGATGACGTGGTGGCCACCCAGGCGTATTTCGACAGCCCGCGGTTCGAGGGCATCACCCGGCTGTACTCGGCCCGCCAGGTGGCCGAGCAACGCGGCACCATCCCGGCTGACTACCCGGTGGCCAGGGAGGCCGCGACCGCCTTCTTCCCGCGTCTGCGTGAACTGTTCGGCCAGAAGAAGAGCATCACCACCTTCGGCCCGTACTCCCCCGGCCAGGCCGTGACGATCAAGCGGATGGGCATCGAGGGCATCTACCTGGGCGGGTGGGCGACCTCGGCCAAGGGCTCGATCAACGAGGACCCCGGACCAGACCTGGCCAGCTATCCGCTGTCCCAGGTGCCCGACGAGGCGGCCGGGCTGGTGCGCGCCCTGCTGACCGCCGATCGCA
>JAHFVC010000146.1 GCA_023264765.1 Mycobacterium sp.
GCAAGGTTGGGATCCGCGCAGTCAAGATCAGCCTGGTCGTGTTGGCCGTGACCGCATGCGCGCAGCTGGCTATCGTCGCAGTGTCGGGATCGGTGGCACTGCTCGCCGACACCATCCACAACTTCTCGGACGCGTTGACTGCGATCCCACTATGGATCGCGTTCGCTCTCGGACGCAGAGCGGCGACGCGGCGGTACACCTACGGGTTCGGGCGAGCGGAGGACCTCGCTGGGTTGTTCGTGGTAGCGATGATCGCGCTGTCCGCGCTGATTGCCGGAATCGAAGCAGTACGACGGTTGATCAACCCGGTTCCTCTTCAGCACCTCGGGTGGGTGGCAGCGGCAGGTTTCGTCGGGTTTGTCGGCAACGAACTCGTCGCGCTCTACCGCATCCGTGTCGGTCGGCAAATCGGTTCTGCTGCAATGGTCGCCGACGGTCTGCACGCCCGCACCGATGGGTTCACATCGCTGGCCGTCGTGGTCGGCGCGGGCGGGGTGGCGCTGGGGTTTCCGCTGGCCGATCCTATTGTGGGACTGATCATTACCGCCGCGATCCTTGCGGTATTGCGTACAGCGGCACGTGATGTGTTCCGGAGGCTGATGGACGGTGTCGAACCAGCGTTTGTCGCGGCGGCAGAGCACGCCCTGGCGGAGGAAGATGGCGTGCTGGCAGTACGCAGCGTGAAGATGCGGTGGATCGGCCACCGGTTGCATGCCGACGCCGAACTCGACATCGACCCCGCCACCAGTCTCGCCGATGCACACCGCCTGGCCCACCGGGCGGAGCACGCCTTGACCCACGCCGTTCCCAAACTCGACAGTGCACTTGTACACGCCTACCCGCCGACGTGAGCCAGTACGCCGTGAACTGGTCGTCCGCTGGCGACGTACGTTGTATTTCTGTCTCTTTCAGGGCGCTATGAGTTCGAGGCAGGCTTTTCCGATCAACCGTGCGGCGAATCCGCGAGAATCCGGTCTCGCGTCAGCAGTATCCGGACGGATCTCGTGGTGTCTTGGATGTCTGGTCTGCGGGCAGGGCGGTGGCGGTGGCTTGCAACTGTTGCCGCAGGGCCGATTGTCGTGAAGAGGCTCTGATGTTCGAGATGACCAGATAGGGGATGCAGTTCTCTAGACCGAAGGATTTAAGAGGGCTTGCTCTAGCGCCGTAGTCCGGATAAGCGAACGACATCGAGCGAGCAGAGCGCGCGCACGGGTCGGCGGTATGTCGCGGCCACCGAGGGTGGTGACGACTAAATCGAGACCGTCGAGGCAGATGCTGGCGGCGTCGAGAGCCGTACTGGGATCCCCAGGATCGACGAGTGCCACCTTGGTGAGGTCTCCTCCGTGCTCGTGAACAGCGAGGAGCCCGAACTTGGGTTGGCCGATGACGGCGATGTGGTGGCCGGCGGCGACGGCCGCGGCGACGAGGCCGACGAGAACCGATCCGGCTCCGGTGATGGTGAGGGCTGTTCCGCGGGCCAGCGCGCCTCGTGGGAGCAGTTCGGCCATCGGGAGGGGTACCGGGATGGTGCGCAGTGTTCGTGCGCGCACAGTGGGCGTCAGGATGTCGTTACTGGCGACGGGGTCGACAAGAAGTCCACTGTCACCGTTGTCGGTTGTGGCAGTCGGCAATTTCTGCGTCGACGCCGGTATCGGCGTGAGTGTCGCGGGTTCGGTCGGTAGCTCGGTGGGTGCGTGGTCGCGGCGGCCGGGGATCGCTGCCATCTTCCGGCGGAGGGCGTCGAGTTGTGCGGTTTTGTCGAGCCCGGTCAGGTCCGGGATCGGTCGGCTGCGGCCATTGGATCGACCTTTCGCCGTGCCGGTGGGACACTGCGAAATCTACTCGAACACGCGTTCGATGTCGAATGCGGGGATAGGCGGGGTTGGTAGGTACAGCTCGGATGCGATGTGGCACCAGGGGTAGCCGTCGAGGAGATGCCGGTGCGCTCGCAGTGTGGCTGTGACCTGCCGCAATGCCGAGACGACGTGCGAGTCGTCGGGGTCGAAACCATCGGCGCGGACAGCGTGTCGTTCGTCTTTGTCCATATTTGATTGGACGTGTTCGATCCACGGACGGTTCCGGTCCGCCAGTCATTCGTTTGAATTACTGCAGGAGGAAACGAAACACCCCGGGATGCAAGCATCCCGGGGTGTTCGTGCGGGGTTTTTCACCGCGAGAGATCCGCATCCGTCTCGGCGTGCAGCAGAGACTAAACCTGAGTACGTACTTCACGCCTGTCAGGATGTCGCCGACTTACGATGCCGCCGTCCTTCACTCTCGGAAGCGCCGCTTTGTCCATCTTGTAAATCACGGCCCCACAGGTAGAAGCTAGCACCTCGAGGCGCTGGATGCGCAATCCTATCGAATAGGATGGGTGTCTAGCGTTCATATGGGGGTACGCTAGCGTGAATATGTAGTAATTACATTATCCATCTGCATAGGAAGAGTGCACTGCTGATGTCGCCACTGTCCGTCGCTGATGAGTTTTCGCGTCGCATGGGTAACCGGGCGGGCCTCGGCGCGCCGTTGCGACGTGACTTTGTATTGATGAAGGCGAGCCAGCAGACTTCTCCCCTCGGTTCGTTGATGAACAGTCGTTCCGGGGGCGGTGGCGGCCGTGGCGGTGGCACTCGCCTCGCATTGGTGGTGACGTGTCTGTGGGTGTGTTCGGCTCGGCCGTATCAGTCGCAGCGTTCTGCGCGATGGTGGGCGGAGATGATCGGTCTGGCTGATCCAGGCAAGGCTGGGTCGAGAACTGTTCGATCGAACTTTCAGGAGTTGGAGAGTCGCGGGTTTCTGATCTACGCCTCGGGGAAGAGGCAGGGTCTGAACCCGATCATTACGTTGTGCAACGAGGCGAAGCCGCACGAAACGTACGAGTTGCCGGCCGAGGCCGGTGATTCATACTTCCGAATCCCGGATTCGTTGTGGCGGCGACCTGGGATTCTCGGGGGTATGGATGGATCGGCGCTAGCGATGTATCTGATTCTGCTGCACTACTACCGTCAGGATCGTTCGATGGGCGACGGGACGTGGTTCGCCGCTGGTTCGTTCGCGGAGCGTCACGGTATGTCCGAGGCGACCAAGAACAAGGGGCTGGATCGCCTCGTCGATCTTGGTGTGGCGAGGGTGCACGAAAAGTGGCTCGATGGCGAATCCGACACCGGTAATGGCTATCGATCTTTCCGGCGGCGGTACTACAACCTGGATCCAGTGTTTTGTCCGCCGCCGCCGTCGGCACGGCCTCGTGCCAATGCGCCGTCGCCGTCGAATGTCGATCAACGGGGGTGAGCCCCGCCCGGTGTGGGCGGGGCCGGGCCTCCGTTCAGGCGGTGCGGTGTGTGGTGAGGAAGTGTTCCCAGAGGTGATCTGGGATGTTGGCGGGTGCGGTGTAGTGGCCGGTGGCGCTGAGTCCGGAGCTGGGTAGTCCGGCGTGGTGGATGTCGGCGTGGAGGCCTCCCAGGTTGTGGGTGGCGGCGTTGGCGCCGCGGTTGCAGGCTTGGGAGGCGATGGCCGTGAGGCGATCGGGGACGTGGTTCATGGCGAGTTCCTTTCGAGGTTCGGATGAGACGCAGCAGTCGGACGTGGCTAGGGTGGCCCGTCAACCCCGAAGAGCGGAGCTTGCGGAGCGTGGGTTGATGGGTCGGGGTCCCCGACATGTCAGGCTGAGGCGACTCGTACGACCCCTTTTGGTGACCACTGGAAGCGGCCCTGAAGGGGACGTGCGACCGGTCGCGGTCGTCGATCCGATCGGGCGGAGTGTATCGACTGCGCGGGCCGGTTGGCTTGTCGATCGATTTCTTGTCGTTGAGGCCAACAGGCCACCTGCCCAACCCTTTCGGGCTGGGCAGGTGCGGATCGTCTCTAGTGGGTGCACCAGAACGATCCGATCGGGATGGCCGCGCCCGGCTCCCCTGCGCACCAGGTGCAGGTGGTGTCGTGTTCGATGCGCCCGAGCACTCCTTCGGCTTCCTCGATGAGCAGCGGCAGCTCTGCTGCGCTGGCGAGCGCGAGCGCCTGCAGGGCCCAGCGCTTGGCGCGGGGATCTTCGGCAGGGAGCTGCGCGGCTTCGCCGATGTAGCTGGTGATGATCTGGTGATCGTTCATGACTTGGGGACCTTCCGGAAGGTTCGGATGAGACGTCCCGGTCGGACAGGCTGAGGGTGGACTGTCAACCCCGAAGAGGGAGCGTGCGACCGTGGGTTGATGGGACGGGCCCCCGGCATGTCAGGCTGAGACGGCTCGTACGACCTCCTTGGTGACCACTGGAAGCGACCCCGCAAGGGGGCGTGCGAACGCGGCCACGCGGTCGATCGGTAAAGGTGCAGACAGCAGCGTGCGGCGGCTGCACTGCTGGGTGGCCCCGCCCTGTGTGGGCGGGACCTGGCCTCGGTCAGTCGATCCGGAGCGAGACCGTGTCGGCGGCGATGGTGTGTTTGGCGAGCAGCCCGTCCCAGATCCGCTCGTCGAGGCGGGCGGGGGCCTTGTGCTCGGCGCCGGCGAAGTAAGCGATGTCGGCGTGGAGTGCGGCGAGGTCGTGGCCGCCGGCGGTGGCGCCGTGCTGCGCGGCGGCGGCGATGGCGGCGTCGTAGCGATCGGGAAGCATGCGAGATCCTTTCGAGGTTCGGATGAGACGCAGCAGTCGGACGTGGCGAGGGTGGCCTGTCAACCCCGAAGAGCGGAGCCCCGCGGAGCGTGGGTTGACTGGTCGGGGTCCCCGACATGTCAGGCTGAGGCGGCTTGTACGAACCCTGTGGTGACCACTCGGTGCGGCCCCGAAGGGGACGGTCCGGCCGTTCACGGCCGGTGTGGTTGACCTGCGCATAGTTCGGGCATGCGGCAGTGGTGCCGCCGAATCCGTTGTCTCCGATGCTCGCCAGTGCCGGCGCGCCGCCGTCCGGAGCGCAGTGGGTCTTCGAGTGGAAGTGGGACGGATGCCGGGTCGTGGCCTCGGTCGAGGTGGATGGTGCGGTGAAGTTGTTCTCCCGCAACACTAATGACGTTACCGCCTCGTACCCGGACACGGTAGAGGCACTGGCCGCCGCGGCGGCGGGCCGGTCGCTGCTCGTCGACGGCGAGCTCGTGGCATTGAACGCGGCGGGACAACCCGATTTCGGTTTGCTGCAACGCCGTATGCACGTGGCGCGGCCTGCAGCTGCACTGCTGCGGTCGACGCCGGTGGCGTATTTCGCGTTCGACGTCCTCGGCGTCGACGGCGAATCGGTGCGGAAGCTGCCCTATCTCGAGCGTCGACGCATTCTCGACGATCTTGCTCTGGCGGACGGGGCGCGGGTGCAGGTCCCGCCGAACATGCCGGGTGTCGACGAGGAGACCTTGATGGCGATAGCGGCTGAGCACGGTATCGAGGGCATCGTCGCCAAACGTGCCGATTCGATATACCGTCCCGGTGTTCGCTCGAAGTCGTGGTTGAAGACGCCGATCAGAATGAGTCGGGATGCAGTGATTTGCGGGTGGGTTTCCACGGGTGGCCGAGCCGGTGGCCCGCTCGCGGCGCTGCTGCTCGGCGCGTACGACGAGGGCGGCGATCTGGTGTATATCGGCAGTGTCGGAACGGGTTTCACCGCCCGGGTCCGGCGCGAACTGCGCGAGACCTTGAATCCGATTGCTCGTCCGGACAACCCGTTTCCCGGGCCGCTTCCGCGCGCCGACACGGTCGGCGCAACGTGGGTCGATCCGGTGTTGGTGGCGATAGTCGAATTTCGCGAACAATCGGCGTCGGGGCGGCTGCGGCATTCGTCGTTCACAGGCATCAGAGCCGATATGGACACTACGCAGGTCCGGACATGAGTCGATGCACTCGATGCGCGTTGTTGCTGGTTACGCTGTAGAAGAGATTTTTCGATCGATTCCGTGTGAACGAAAGGCAGCGATTTAAGCCGTGGCGAGACAAACGTATGTGCAATTGGTCGACGACATCGACGGATCGGTCATCGACGACGAGTCCGGAGAGGCTATCGAATTCTCGGTCTCTGGCGTCGAGTACGTCATCGACTTGAAAGCGAAGAACGCCATCGAGTTTCACCGCAAACTCGACTACTACATCGAGCATGCAACTCGTGTCGGCGGCCGCAAACGCAAAGCAGCAGCCACCTCGCCGAAAGCGACAACGCCGACGCCGACGCCCGAGACCGCACCGACGAAGCGTGATCCGGAGCAGACTCGGGCGATCCGGCAGTGGGCAGCCGACGAGGGCTACGAGATCAGCGATCGCGGCCGGATCCCAGCGGAGATCGTCGACGCGTTCGAAGCAGCCCACTAGCTGTGAGGTGAGACGCCAGCCTTGTGGTGGTGGGCCGGGTGGGTGCGCGCTCGGCGGGGGGTGCTAGAGGGGGCGCCGCAGGTCCCCCTCGACCGACGCCGGGAACGACACAAGGGGCGAGGGAAACCGGTGACGGTCTGCCTCGCCCCTTTGCGTTGTCGGGCAGCTACTGTCCTGCGGTTTCGGCGCTGGTCTCACTGCTGGGTGCGGTGAGGGCGTCGTACCCGGCTTCGGGTGTCAGCTCGCCGGTGGCGACGTTCTCGACCGGGGTGAGCGTGTGGCCGTGCTGGTCGAGGAAGCCCAGGTAGTTGTCCTGGTTTCCGAAACCTGAGCGCTTCCGCCAGTCCTTGCCGGTCCCGTTCATCCGTGCTTCGTACGCGGCCAGCACCTGCGCCAGCGCGATGACTTGGGCGCGTGCTTCGGATGCTTTGTCGATGACCGGGGCGATCGCTTCCCGGGCGGCGCGGTCCTCGGTTCCGGGGTATCCGGCGGTCGGTCCGGTCACCGTAGGAACATTCACGCCGAGTAGCTGCGCGAGGAGCTGCGGTGCCTTGTTCTGGGTGAGCAGTCCGGGCTCGTCGACGAGGGTGTCGGTGATCCACTTTCCCGCGCCCTTGGGCAAGGTCTTGCGGGTCAGGAACTTCGTCAGCCATTCGATGCGGACTTCGGTCGCGATCACCGATGCCTTGTTCAGCTCCTTGGTGCGGCGCAGCGCTGCCCGCTGGGCCTCCTTGTGGGCGGCTTCGGCGGCGAGACGCTTCTGCTCGCGCGCTCGGGCTACAGCGGCGGCGTCGTCCGGGTCGACCTCGACAGCGTCGGCATCGGCGTCGGCTTCGGCTTCGGCCAGCGCTGCGGCGAGGACCGGACCGGGTGCCGCACCGGCAGCGGCGGGGTCGGTGGTGAAGTACTCCGCCTCCCACACCTGTTCGGTCGTGATGTCCTTGCAGTGGTGGTAGCCGGTCGCCGCTTTCGATTCGGGGTCGTCCTCGGTGCCCCAATCGATGCTCTCCTCGCTGATGACCTCCCCGGTTGCGGTGAGGGTGAACTGCTCGCCCTTGCTCAGCCACACCGACCACGCGGCGGGGTGCGCCTCGATCACCTCGGCGGTGATTGCTCGCTGCTCGCTGTTCTCGCCTTCGGCGGGGATCACCAGGTCGTCGGCGCGGAACTGGCCATCGGCGAAGTACGGTTCGGCGTCGGCGATGGTGAAGCCTCGTTCGGCGTAGGGCTGCGCGGCGGCGGCGCGCGCCTCGCGCTCGGCGCGGTCCGCGAGCAGCCGCTTGGCGGTGTGCGCGAAGTGGTAGCGGTGCGTCTCGAGCAGTTCGCAGACTGCGTCGTGGTCGCCTTCGGCGTCGAAAGTGGCGAGCACTGCCGCTTGCTCGAGGTCGAGCTGGCCGCCGTCGAGGGCGTCGAGGGCGGTCTGCGACCGTCCCGCTGCGGCAGCGGTTTTCACTTGATCGCGGGGCATCTGTACCGCTTTGCTGATCTTGGTTGCCGAGACTCCGAGTTCGAGCATGCCGGTCACGGCCTTGGCACGTTGGCCTTGTGTGAGGTCGATCCGGCGGTCGTTGGCGACGACCTGCTGCGACAGTCGGGCGATTTCGCGTGCTTTGGCGTTTCCGGTGACGCTCCGGATCACTACGGGCACCGTCTCGGCTCCGGCCTCGATGCTCGCAAGAACCCGCTGCTGACCGTCGATCACGACTACGTTCTCGCCGTCGCGGATCGCGGAGATCGCTTGTAGGACTCCGTGTTCGGTGATGCTGTCGACCAGGGCGCGGAACTCAGGCGTCTCGGTGTCGACCTCGTCGCGGACGTTCGGGCCGACTTCGAGGGTGGTGGGTGCGAGGCGGGCGAACTCCTCGCCCGCCCCCGCCGCCACGGTGGTGTCGACGGCGGGGGCTTCGGTGGCGGCGGGAGCGGTTTCGGTGTTCTGAGCGGTCATGATGTGGTGTCTCTCTCCTGGTAGATTCTTCGGTTGGAGACACCGGGCAGGTAAGGACTGTCCGGTGTTTTCTTGTTTCTGCGGGTGTTGCGGCGAGCGGTGGTCAGGCTGCGGTCGAGGTGGGGTGTTGCCCTTCCTGGTAGGCCGTGGTGATCTGGGCCTCGCTGGCACCGTTCTCGCGTGCGATGCACGCCCATTTCGCGGCCTGCTCCCGGTGCACTGCCTCGGTGCTGGCGTTCGGGTCGACGGCGACGCGGTCAGCTTGTGCGGTGTAGGCGGTGACCTGGCCGAGTGCGTGGGTGCGCACGTCGGCGGGGACGGCGTCGATCGCGGCCATGACTGCCTTCTCGACCGGTGTTCCGCTCTGGTGGGTGGTGACCTCGTGCATGTCGTGACGTCCCTTCTCTGCTGGTGACCTGGCCCATGTGCCCTGCCACGTTTTTTCGCCGGTTGCTGGCGTGAGAAGAGGCAGCAGCGCACGCGGGCGACGGTGCAGACCACCGAGCCGAGAAGTTTTCGAGCGAGCGCAGCGAGCACGGAATCGAAAAGTTCTCGGACCCCGCAGGGGCCGGAGCGCAGCGGAGGTCGTGTGGTTGCGGCGGCGAACGTGGGTGATGCAGACTCGCCGGCGCCAGCACCCGCCGAAAAAACGATGCTTTTCGCTCTTGCGAGTGCGGAGCGCAGCGGAGCTCCATTGGGTGGACACCGAAGGTGGCCCGGTCCACCCCTGCCACCACCTCGGCGGGGCCGGCGAACCGGGCCGGTCCCTCTACGCGGCGCTGCCGCTCTCGTTGGTCGTGTCGGCTTCGTGCTGTGCGTCGTGGGCGTCGAGGGCGTCTGCGAGCTCGTGGACGCACTCGAGGACGGTCTGCGCGGTGTCGGTGATCGCGGCGGTGTCGCCGTCTGCCCATCCGGCGATGTAGCCGACGGAGTAGGCGCTGGTATCGAGTCCCTGCAGCCCTGCCAGGACGTAGGCGACGGCTTCGGCTTCTACTTCCATCCGGCCGCGGTGCAGGTCTTTCCGGGCGTCGGGGTCGGTGATCTGTGGGGCGTGAATGTGGCTGTGTGCGGCCTCGTGGAGCATCGTTTTCGCGGCCGCGGCGGGTTCCAGGGTCTCGTCGACGACGATGCGGCGGGAGCCGTCGGTGGTGGTGTAGCCGTTGGCGGATCCGGCGATCGGCTCTCGGGTGACGGTCCAGCCGCGTGCGGTCATGACGGCGGCGGTGCGGTCGTAGATGTTCGCCGGGTCGGCGCCGGTGAGCAACTGTGCGATCTCCTCGGGCTGCGGGTGTCCCTCGATCGGGTCGGTCTGGGAGATGTCGAACACCGACAGGATCGGAAACGTCGGGACTTTGCGGTCCTGTTTGTCGCCGGTGCCGGGGTCGGTTTCGGTGACGGTGCGGGAGCTGTAGCCGTAGATCCGGATAGCTTTCTCGCCTTTGCGGACCTGACGCCCGCGTCCTTGCCAGGACCGGAAACCCGCGACGCGGGTCGCTTCGGGCTTTTGAGCCAGTATCAGCAGAATGTTACGAAAGCTGTATTCGTGGAACGACATTGCGGCATCGAGGTAGGCGCGCCAGGCGTCGGATTCGGTGAGTGCGTCGACTTTCTCGGTGATCGTAGCGTGCAACTGTACGGCGAGCTGGCGCCGCGCCTCGGCTTTGTCTGCTGCGCTGGTCGTGGTTCGTGCCCCCATGATGGTTCCTCCTGTGCTCCGGCCGGCCCCCGGCCCTTCTCGCTCTGACAATTTCTTGTCGCCGTCATCTGGCGTAGGGAGAGGGAGCGGCGGACGGGGACGACGAAGCAACCCCTGAGCCGCAGCAGTTTTCACCTGGGAGCGCAGCGAGCACGGGTAGGTGAAAAGTGTTCGGCGCCGGCGGTCGGAGCGAATGCGGAGTCAGGGGTTGATGCGGCGGTCACGGGTGCCGCACACTCGCCAGGAGCCAGATGTGCGACAAGAAATTCGATGTCTTTTCACGGTGCGGAGCGCAGCGGAGTTCGGTTCGGGGGACGCCCGCAGGGTGGCCGGCACCGCCGGCAGGCGGGATGCATCACGCGCGTCGACGCCGGCCGGGTGGCCATCTCCCGGCCGTGGAGCTCGCGGGGTGATTGTGCGGGAGCGACGGAGACCGACCCCGCGCGGGTCATGGCAGTCGGTCTGTTCTGCTTATGCTCAGGCTGGTTTTCGCACGTAGACGGAGGGTGCATTCGATGGTGAAGCGACATGCTCGGGAATTGTCGGCTGCATTCCTGGATGGGTTCTGGCCGTCCATCGAGTGCCCTGTGTGTCAGAGCCGGGTGTTGCATGTGCCGAAAAAGGCCGATAAGCCCTCAGAGGTCGATGTTCCGGTCCAATATCGATGGCGTCTGGACTTGTACGACGACCCGACGGATATCAAGGGTGTCTTCACGATGCACCTGCGGTGCACAAAGGGTGGTTGCGAACATGTCGTCGCAGTTTCCGGCGACATGTTCGTCGAACAGAATTCGAACTACGATCCCTGGGACTCTTCGACCTTTCACGCCACGCTCTACCAGGTTCGGAGCTTCTATCCCCCGGTTCTGGTCGCTGAATACACAGACAACGTTCCTGCCGGGGTGGTCGATCAGCTGCGCCGAGTCGGGGCGTTGATCTGGATGGATGCACCAGCAGCGATGACAGCTGTGCGAAGCGCAGTAGAAGCATTGATGACCGCGCAGGGAGTGTCTGCGACGACGCGCAACGACAAGTTCCGGAGCCTCGACAATCGGCTAGACGAGTTCGCCGAATCCGAGCCGGACCTGGCGCTTTTTTTGCGGGCGGCGAAGTGGGTCGGCAATGAAGGGACGCATGTTGCATCGACCGTCACGGCGAAGGATGTTCTGGACATGGTCGAGTACGTCGAGATCGCTCTCAGTGCACTGTATGCGCCTGACCATGCTGCGGCTGTCGCCCGGGCGGGCCGGATCCTTGCTGCGAAACGCCTCGTGCCGTAGCCGGATGCCGTCGGCCATCGTCGACTATTCGTCCGCGGCTCCGGCTCGCCAGTTCTGACAGTGCGATCGCGCGGGCAGCCTGTTCGGCGATTTCGGCGGGTAGTGGTGGTCCGTCGATGGTTCGGATTCGCATAGTCGGTGATTGTGCCGTGGGGTACAGACAGTTCTGTTGCGCTGCAACGCGTTGCGGACGTAGGTTCGCAGGACGGCCGCGCTCGGTCTTCTGCTTCGGGGGGTGTGGCAGCGCGGAGCGCAGCGAAGTTCGATTCGGTGGCCGCCCCGGGGGGTGGCATTTCTTCTGTGCGGTCGATTGCGTTGTTTCGGCGGCGTGCACGAATGACGAAGGCCCGTCCCCTGGTGGGGGCGGGCCTTGTCTGGTTGATCGGTGGTCAGTCTGTGGGCGGCTTGGTGTCTTTGCCCGCGGCGACGTCGCGTAGCCACTGAGGGACGGGCTTCTTGTCGAATTCGCGGAGCTTGATCGAGGCTCCTGCGGCTGCGGCGCGGACCTTCCGGCGTTGCTCGGGGGTCCAGGCCCGGCGTGGTTCGGTGGTGGTCATGGGCGCTCCTCGCGGTGTGTTGTAGGTCCATTGTCGCTGTTTTCGTCGGTTTCCGCCAGGTCGTCGGTGTCGGAGGCGATATCCCGGTCTGCGATTGCTTGCAATGTCTCGCGGTCGGTCTTGGCGATGAAGGGGGTTGCGGCGACGGTGCCGAACACTGTCCAGCCGAGTGCGACTTCGTCGGGGTTGTCGCTGACGGTGCGTTCGAGGCACCAGGTGATGCGTTGCCAGGATTGGGACCGGTTGTCGGCTCGGGTGCGTTGGCTGACGGTTCCGACGACGCCGACGACGGCGAAGAGGCCGACTATGAGGGTGATCCAGGCTTGTGCTGGCACGGGCCGGGTTCCTTCCTGTGGTGGGTTCGATGTGCGGCGGGGGTATGGAGCTCCTACCGGGTCGGTTGGCACCTTAGGCCACCGACCCGGCGGCAGCGGGTTACCGCTGGGGGTGTTCGGCTCGCTGTTCGGCGAGGGTGGGGCTCTCGCGACCGATGGCCCATGCGGCTTCGTCGTAGCCGGGGAGCTGGTTGATGACGGCCCTTTCGAGGGCAGCGCAGAAGTGGTGGGCTTCGGTGCCGGTCCAGTCGCTGGTTTCGCCTGCTTGGTAGCGGTAGCAGTTGAGGGCTTTCAGTACCTCGACGGGCGTCCGCCAGGCACGGGGTGGGGTGTAGGTGTAGAGCTTGAGGTCGTCGTCGCTGTAGCGCTGGTTGACGCTGGCGGTGTTCTGGTCGAGGAGCATCTGCCCGATCGCGTCGACGCTGGCGCGGGTGAGGGTACGGGTGCGGACGTTCGGGGTGTTGGCCGAGTATCCAGCGGTGACCCGTTTCCGATGGTGGCGTCGATGGGGAGACGACCGTCTGCGGGTGCGGGGATCTCCCACCGTAGGGGCTTGTGTTCGATAGTCAGTCCGGCGGTGAGTAGGACTGCGATGTGTTCGTTGGTGACGGTGAATGCGCTCATGGTGTGGGCCTCTCCCCTACTGGTGTGGTGACCGGTCCCCCGGCCTGCTCTGCCAATTTCTTGTCGCCGTCATCTGGCGTGAGGAGATACAGCAGCGCACGGGGACGACGGGGCAACGCCGCGGCCGGACAGTTTTCGTGGGAGCGAAGCGAGTACGGGACGAAAAGTGTTTGGAGCCTCGGCCGTAGCAACGCGGAGCGAGGGGTTGAGCTGGCGGGCCCCGGGTGAGGCAGGATCGCCGGGAGCCAGATGTGCGACAAGAAATTCGATGTCTTTTCACGGTGCGGAGCGCAGCGGAGTTCGGTTCGGGGGACGCCCGCAGGGTGACCGGCACCGCCGGCAGGCGGGATGCATCACGCGCGTCGACGCCGGCCGGGTGGCCATCTCCCGGCCGTGGAGCTCGCGGGGTGATTGTGCGGGAGCGACGGAGACCGACCCCGCGCGGTGTCGCGGTAGCTCCCACCACCTGCAGCTTTACGTATGAACTCCGCACGCATGTTGAGTTCTGAAGACCCCCGGAGTCACATCCGTCACAAAACATGCGGTGATACAACATGATCCGACCTGTTCAATACCTTTGACCGTTTCATTACTTGCGCTAGCGTAATTGGCAACATCGCGGCTAGGGTATGTGAGACCGACCGGTCTGCAACCGAGAGAACTTGATGCAGACTTGTTGATAGAGAACGCATTCGGTGCATTCTGCATTGAGACCGTTCGTGATCGAAGATGTCGACCAATAACAAGTCAGGAACACCCACATGCTGACGAAGTTGCCGTCCAGACAGTCCCGGATCCGATCCATGCTGGCAATAGTCGGGGTGACCGCTCTCATGCTGGTCAGTCCCTCGATTGCGTTGGCGCAGCCCGACGACCCGGCCATTCCTGAACCGTCCGTTCCGTCGGATGTCGCCATCGAAGAAGTACCACTGGAGTACTTGAATACTCCTGGCGCAGAGGCACAGTGCATCGACGAAGCAGTATCTGTGCGAAAGCTGGAGTCATGGACCTGCATGGGGCCGATTCTCAGCTTCGAGGGGGTCACCGAGGTGCTCCCGGTGGAACCCCGGCCTGACCTCGCACCTGCGCCCGCCCCGCAGCGCCGCGACCTACCCGACCCTGACGACTACGACACGTGGTGTGAAGAGGGACAGATTTCATGTCCCCGGGTGCTCGAGTCCGGTTTCGGGGGCGAGTCCAAGTTCAACTTCTCTTGGGGTAACGACGAGGGCGCACAGGGGCAGTGGGACTACATCATCCGCACCAATTTGAATGGTCGGCAGGCGCAGTGGACGACCACGATGATCCTCGAGAACGGTCCGGCACTGACATTCCAGCGGTCAGAAATTCACTGCCGTGAGGTTGTTCCTGGACCCCTTCCGGACAGCAATTGCGGAATCCACTATGCCGGTTCGCCTTTCACTATTCGAGATGCTCCCAATCAACGGCGGTTCTCGAACGGCCCGATCTATGGAAACAGGCTTGCCGATGCCGGCACGTATTTTGCCGAAGGACGAGGGCAGTATTCCGCAGAGGGGTTCGAGTACGCTCTCGCGATTCCGAACTACCCCAAGCCTCCCGAGACCGGACGATTCGTGTGCCCTACCAACAACGGTCGTTGCTACTTCAACCCCAGCTGATCCAGCATCCAACAAGGAGAGGTCTTACATGACGATTCGCAATGCCGCATCGATTGGTTTCACGGTCGGAGCGGCCGCCCTGCTCGTAGTACTGTCCACCGCTCCTGCAGGTGCGGAAGTTCGGACTGGGTGGATCGGTTCGACACCCCCGGTGAACGGAACGCTGTACCTTCATACGTCGACGATCGACAACGCCGGAGTTCCCAAAGCGTCGACGCGTGTTTACACGGCATTCGGAAGCACTGTGCCGCAGGGTGTTATAGGTTCCAAGGCCCGCCTGTTCCGGGAGGGTGCGTTGTGCTCGGCGACGGACTACCAGTTCAACCTGTTCAACACGAGTTCTCAGACCGCTACGTCCACTCGAGACTGCGGACCCGGCTTCTACAACAGTCATGGATTCGTGGCGGTGTGGCCGTCTGGTGGAAACATGTCGGAGTATGTCACCTTCCCGTCCGACCCCCTCCAGTACCCTGCCCCCGCTGCCCTGGCTGCACCTCGCGCAGACGGCGACGCTGCGCGCGCACAAGGAACAAATCCGGACGGTGAGAGCTACGGAACCGGCGAGGCCGCGCAGGCAGATGCTGAACTCCCTGACCTGGTCAGCGCCATCGGTACCGATGGTGAGCTGGGGTACGTC
>JAHFVC010000147.1:0-7351 GCA_023264765.1 Mycobacterium sp.
GCTGTTCATCGACGAGATCTACACACTGGTCAAGGAAAGCCGCGAACACAACCACGGCAAGGAAGCCATCGAAGGCCTCCTACACCGCCTGGAAAACGACCGCGAACAACTCGTGGTCATCGTCGCCGGCTACGAAGAAGACATCGACAAATTCCTGCGCACCAACTCCGGCCTGTTGGGTCGCTTCACCCAGCGGATCCGCTTCCGCTCCTACGACGCCGACCAACTCGTCGCCATCGCCGACGTGCTAGCCCCCAAGGCCGGCGCCCCACTGACCGCTGACGCCCGCGACACACTGCGCGCCGCATGCACCGAGATCTACAACGACATCGACCCCAATACCGGGCTGCGCCGCATCGACACCCTCGGCAACGGACGCTTCATCCGCCAGGTCATCAAGCACGCATCCACCGCGCGCAACCGCCGACTGGTCCGCGCCGGCACCGACCTCGACGAAATCGAAGAACACACCGACCTCACCGGCGAAGACATCACCCGCGGCATACAGAAAGCCGCTGAAGCCGAATCCGAAGCGGCACAAAGCCGCTAGACACCGGGCGTTGACCTACCGTGACACCGGCGCTCGTCATCGACCAGCGAACGCAAGAAAGAAACCCCAAAATGAGTGAGTCTCAACCGGTAAGGCAGTGGGCGACGGCAGAGCCGCAGAAGCTACAACAAGCAGCCGCCCTGGCCCCCCAACAAGCACGCCAATGGCAATGGTGGTTGGCGCCCGACACCGAACATCCCCACGATCAACCCGAGCCGTGACCTGAGATCACCTTGGCCACGGCAGACTTCGCAGACCAGCGGAAACCCCGACGGCGCCGCAGCCGGCCATCACCCATCTCGTACACCAAGAGCTTTGCCGTACAGCGGATCTGACTCGACAACCGCCGCTACGTTGTGCTGTCGATACGCTCGACGGTGATCCGGAACCCAGATCCACCGTTCGTCTGCGTGAGATCCACTTCCCCGCCATGCGCGTTGGTCACCCACGCGGCCACCGCTAGTGCAGCGGGGATGGTGTGATCCTCTTTGGTCACGAACTCTGTTCGGGCCTTGTTAAGCCGCCCGATGTGGATGTTCTCACTGAAGTGGCCGTAGTCGATTCCGTATGGCATCTCTTACTCCCTGCCTCTGGTGTGCGTTGCGGTGCGCTACGGGGCTAGTTGTGCTATCTCACGAGATTGGTCACGCGGTGAATCATCAAATGCGAGTTGCACGGTCGCTCTGGGAGTTGAGATACCACGATTCCGGCTGCGCTCAGTCCGTAGGTGGCCAGCGGAACCCATGCTGCCGGGCGGGGTTAGCCCCCAGTGCGGAGTTCGAGCCGATCTACTCACTTCAATCCGCCTGTTGAAGCCACGATTTAATGTCCTCGGTGGCCAGGTGCATGGCCGCCGCGATCTCGGCCATCGTCATACCCCTCTTGTGGGCCTGCGCCGCAACGCGCGCAGCACGCGCTTCGTCGTGGGCCGCACCGGGTCCGATACCGTGATGACGGTTAACAAGCACCCTATTGCCGAGCTCCGACAGCGCTGACAGCTGAGCTTCGTTCGCGGTCATGAAAGATTCCCCTAGTTCGTAGTTGCAGATACTCCGTGTAACCAATGTCCTGAGACAGCACAGCTAGTGGAAGTGGCTCGACGATTCCGCCCGCGGCGGCCGCGTAGGTGTCGGCGTCGCCTTGTTCGGCGGCGGTGAAGGCCCGAACGGCGTCTGGTCGGCCAGGAACGCGTACGAGCAGCGACAGGTCCCCGATCCGGGCGGGAGGGCGTTTCGGCGCCTGGCGACTACTCAGGCCAGCGGGGTCGGTCATGGCGCTCTCTTCTTTTGGCTCATACACATTGTGAGGGGCTGCGCGGACTATTCGTCGTCGGGTGCGGGCAGGTTCGGCACCTGGACGAGCTCGGTGAACTCGCGTGTGACCAACGTGCCGCGCCCCGGCGGCTGGGCGGTCGCCCGCACCGTGTCGATCAGCGGCCCCTCGTCCTTGGACCCGCTCATCACGATGCCCGGCGAGTTCAGGTTCTTGAGCTCACCAAGCAAACCGCTGCCGTAGATGAACTTCGACACACCACCGGTGCGGTAGGACGCCACCACGTGCAGGCCGACGTCACGCCCGCGGGGTAGGAACTTCAGCAGCGGGTACAGCGCATCTGGGCGACCCATTTGGCCGGCCAGTTCGTGCGCATTGTCGACGATGACGAAGATGTCGGGCCCGGTCCACCAGTCGCGGCGGTTCAGCCGAGCCGGGTTGATGTCGCTGGGCGGGAACCGCGCCGGCAACGCTTCGGCCAGAACCGCGACCTGTTGCTGCAACTCCTCGTCAGTGGTGGCGTACACCCCATATTCGGCGCTGGGCAGCACACCGAGCAGCCGGCGGTGGAAGTCGACGACCAGGAACCGCACCCCGTTGGGGCCGTTCTGCTCGATCAGGCTGGTGACCAAGTGCCGCAACACCGTCGTCTTACCGCTCTGCTGGTCGGCGATCACGATGAAATGCGTTTGCGTGTTGTCGTTGAAGTCCACGACCTTCGGATCGAACTCAGCCTCACCCAACCCCAGCGCCACCCGCAGCTGCGCCCTGTGCGGCCCCGGGGGCGGCGGCTGCGGCGGCACCAAGGACATGAACTCGGCGCGTGGCTGATCATTGGGCAGCAGCCGAACTTGAGGCGCCCGAACCGGATTGGTGCCGTTGACCAGAGCGATCGAATCCCGAACATCAACCTCGAGCTGGGTGCTCAACGGTTGTGGCCGCATGTCCGCGGTCAGGATCGGCAACGCGACGAGCAGATCGAGCACCTCCGGGTTGTACACGTCCCCGCTGCGCGGACGCGTCGACTTGACGATGCCGCGACCCGGCTTACTGGGCACCGTGTCGGCCTTCTTCCGCGACACCTCCGAGGTGGTCGCCTCATTGAGCCGCAACTCCAGCCGATACCCGAGCTCCTCCTTGATGGCCGGCTTGAAATCGGCGTGCCGCGACGAAGCGATCACCACGTGCACACCCAGTGACTTACCTTGGGCGGCCAGCAGAGTCACCGCGCTCTCCAGGTGATCCAATCCAGCGGCCTCGTCCTTGGTGATGGTGGTCCATCCGTCGATGACCAGCACCACATCGCCGTGCTTGTCTGAGCGCAGCGCCGGATCGTTTTGGGCCTTGCGGCGCCGGAAGTCGGCCAGACCGTTGATGTTGTGCTCGACGAACAGCTTCTCGCGGCGCCGCACGATCGCGGTCATCTCGGCGATGGTGCGCGACACCTTCGCCGTCTCGTTGCGGGTGGCCACCGACCCCACATGCGCCAGCCCAGACAGTGCCATCAACTTGCCGTTGCTGAAATCCAAGCAGTAGAACTGCAATTCACCACTGGAATGGGTAGCCGCCGCCGACATGATCAACGTCTGCAACGCCGTCGATCGACCACTTCCACCACTGCCGATGACCGCCACGTTGTCGGCCATCAGATCGATAACCATCGCGTCGCGCCGCTGATAGTACGGCGTGTCGACCACGCCGATCGGGATCCGAAGCGGCCCGCGCTGGACCGGCCAGTACAAGTCCGGATCGTGAAGGACCTGGTACACGCTGTGGGTGTAGTCCAGTGGCGGCAGCCAAATGCGGTGGGCCTCCAAGCCGTGACCCTTGAGCCGGTCAACGAGGACCTGGGCGACGGTGCTGACGTTGATGCCGGTGACGGGGCTGTCGGTCTTGGCCGCGGCCGCCGGCGCCGCGCCAGCACCCGACACCGCCTGCGTACCCGCTGGCACCGCGGCGGCCGGCACGGCAGCCACCACGGCCGCCGACACACCACCGACAGCGTGATAGTCCCCGGCCGGGGTAGCGGCACCGACACCAGGCGTCCCGTTCGGGGAGTGCCCGTTACTCCCGGCGGCGAGCTCGGGCGCCGATCGCGCCGCCAACTCGGCTTGCTGCTCGGCAGCGGTGAGCGCCGGCGCCGCGGTGAATAACCGCGGGCGCGGACGATCCGGCGCCGCCCCGATGGCCGTCATGGCCGACGCCACCGACCGCTTGGGCGCCACATAGGCATCACCAGTGAAGAACGCCCGCCACCGGATCAGATCCCCACTGACGGTCTTCATGTACGCCGACCCAGGGGTCTCCGGGAGTTCGCTGGCATCACCGGTGCCCAGAACGTCGCGCGACTCCTGGACGTTGTTGGTGCGCAGCGCGATCCGATACGACAGGTGCGCCTCCACCTGGGAGATACGACCCGAGCGTAGCTCCTGACTCGACAGCAGCAGATAGATACCCATGGACCGGCCCTGCTGACCGATCAGCGCGAACAGCTTCGCAAAGTCGGCATTCTGCTCCAACAGCGCCGAGAACTCGTCGACCACGATGAACAACGCCGGCAGCGGCTCCAACGGGATACCGGATGCCCGAATCTCGTTGTACTTGTGGATATTTGGCACAGTGGTATGGACGTCCGGGCGCGTTTCAGCAGCGCGGAAGACCTCCTGACGGCGGTTGATCTCACCACGGATCGCCACATCCATGCGGTCGACCAGATGATGCTCGGCCTCCATGTTCGTCAAGATCGCCGACACGTGCGGCAACGCGTCGAACCCGAGGAACGCCGCACCACCCTTGTAATCGACCAGCAGCATGTTCAGCCGCTCACTGGAATGCGTCAACACCAGCGACAACACCAAGGTGCGCAAGAACTCCGACTTACCCGCTCCAGTCGCACCAATCGTGATGCCGTGCGGCCCGGTACCGCCCTGGCCCGTCTCCTTCAAATCCAGATACACCAACTCATCGGCCGGGGTCACCCCGATCGCCGGCCGCATGAAGTCACGCATCTCGATCGCCGAACGCTGCGTGACCGCCGGATCCACCATCGCCGCATCGTGGATCCCCAAGTGCCCCAACAAGCCCGCCTTGGCGACCTTACGAGTCACCTGCCGCTCAATGATGTCCATCTCGCTGGCCGGCCTAAACCGTGACAGCATCCGCGCCGAATCGGCGGCGAACTGCACCGAAACCGAGTCCGGAGCAGCAAATTTCGTCTGCTTACCCCGATCATCGGGTGCATAGAGCAGACCATCGACGATCGTCAACGGGAACGGCGCCTTCAACGTCTCCGACACCGCGCCGGGTTGCAGATCAATCAACGTCACCCCGTCAATCCCGTCACGCCCGATCAGGCTCGCCGCCGACGTCATCGACTCAGCACGATCCGAGACGATCACCAACTGCGGCACCGACGTCGTCGTGTCCTTGTTGTGGGCGGTGCGCTGACGCACCAAACCGTCAAGCGCTTCCCGCGCCGTCGGCACGTCCGGATAGACCATCCGCGCGCTGCCCACACTGTCCTCAGCACTCGGGTGCTGATTGTGGGGCAGCCATTTCACCCAACCCCACGCCGGCCCGTCCGGATCCTCGGTGATCACCGCCACCAGCAGATCGTCGGGACCATGGAAGGTCGCGAGCTCACAGATCATCGACCGCACCAACCCGGCCGCATCGGCGCCGCCGGCCTCGTCGGTGATCGAAATGAACGGGTAGGTGCGCAGCGCGATCGCCAGCGGCATCCCCGACTGCGTCTTGTGGGTGTCGACGAATCGACGCAACGCCCGCGCCGTCACCGGCTCGAGCTCATCGATCGGCGCAGTATCGGGTGGCTCCAATTTGGTGGCCAACCGCTCGGTACCCAGCCCGACACGCACCTGGGCGAAATTCGGTGAATCACTACGGCGTTCCCACATCCGCGCCGACTCCACCAACGAGGGCAGCACCTCCGGCTGCGGGTTGTCCCACTGCCGAACCTGGTGCTGAATCTCGCCGGTCTTCTGCACCCGGCGACGCTGAATCCCCAGATAACGCAGATAGTCCTTGCGGTCCTCGGTGACCTCGCCGATCTGGCTGCCACCACCAACACTGTGGCTGGCCATGCCCATCACACTCATCAACATGAACAGCGGGAAGATCATCATGTAGGGGCTGAAGCTCTTCCCGGACAACCCACCCCCGGAGCTGACCATCACGACCACCATGCCGACGAGCATCACCACGATGACGACCGGAAAGATGAACTGGACGATCGGCGTCGGGGTCTTGCGCGGCACCTCCGGCGGTGACCCAAGATCGTGCTTGCCGCCCGGAATCTTCGGCGCATCCAACCGATCCGGCCGCACAAACCCCGTAGTCGTGCTCATGCCCGCATCTCCCCTTCAACGATGAAAACCATGCCACCACAGACCATCTCAGCCGCCCGCCTGATTCGCCTTAGTCGACACCACACCCGGCCGCGGATCCGCGGGCAACGAGTCGTGAGAGATCAACGCATCATCCTTGGACAACGCCGGCCCCGCCGGCAGCAAGCTGACGATGCTCCACGGCGCCGGCAACGGCTGCGCCGTGATCCCCAACGAAACCTGTGGATTGTCACGGGGATTCGCCCCACTCGTCACCAACCCGTACCGCACCCCAGTGTCAGCGATGTACCACTGAGACTCCCCGGTCGCCGCCGTAGGCGAACCACCGGCTATCTGCAGCAGCTGACCGGTACCCGGCGGGATGTACACCGCACTGGCCGTGCCGGCGGCGGGGTCGGCGGTCACCACCGACACCGGATGCGCATCCGTGGGAAGCGGCAACGTCCGCCCGGTCAACACCGCGGTGCGCGGCTTGGTCTCATCACGCGACTGAGTCCACGCCAGGCACGTCACCGGCGCAGCGACCGGGTCGATCAGCTTCAGCGGCTTATCCGGATAGAAGTCCACATTCAACGCCCTACTCGTCGGGATCGACAGCATCGCATTCGGCGCCACCTCGACCGGCGGCGGCGGGTTACGCTGATCGGCGTTGCGGATGATCGCCGCGGTCACCGCGCTGACACGCTCCACACCATCGGTCAGCACCACATAGAACGCGTCCTCACCACCATCAACGGGCCGCACCTTGATCACCGACCCGATGACCACCGACGCAGGAAGCGGCCACGGTGACGGCGAACCCGCCTCCGCGATCGCCGGCACCACCAACGGAGGAGTCTCCTCCAACGCATCATGCAGCCCGCGGCTGATCGGAAGCACCGGCGGCGCAGACGAATCCACCCCCACCGCCAACGCCACCGCCTTATCCTCAAGATTGATCGGCGTCCGCTTGTTGTCATAGATCAGGAATGCCTGATCCTCGAACCCCGCCAAGATGCCCGACCCGGCCGGCAACGGCCCAATCGCGTCACTGAGCGTCGGGGCAGCCCCAATCACCGTCACCGTCGTCTCACCGGCCGGGGTGGTGTCATCACACACCGACCACTTGCCCTCCGAGGCCGCCACCGGATTCGGCGTCCGCTCCGGAGCCCCCGCAATCCCCACC
>JAHFVC010000147.1:7361-14969 GCA_023264765.1 Mycobacterium sp.
GTCGCCAACTCCGCCGGCTTCACGAAGGACGGATTCTTCGGACTGCCGGTGATCAACTGCGCCGACGCCAAGTTCAACACCGGATGCAACACCTCGTTGATCTTCACGTACAGCGCCCCGGTGTCCTTGTCGGCCACGATGTCGGCGTCACCCAACTTCGCCTGGGGCGAGAGAAAAGACCACACCACCGCACCGACGCCGGCTAGCACCGCCAGGATCACCCCGACGATCATCGCCCGTGACGTCGACCGCATCGGATCGTGCAGCATCTGGGTGTCACGGCGCACCAACGCGTGCTCCAGCCGGTGGAACATGAACCGCCAACCGGACACCTGAATGCGTGTGGTCCAGTTACGGGCTTCCGCCCGCCGGAAGCCGGACTCGCGCTGGCTGGTCCCCGCCGGATTCGTCACGTCACGCTGGCTGGGCCCCGACGGATTGGTCATGAATACACGCTAAGAGAACCGCGCCAGCGAAGGAAGCCGAGTCCGATTCGAGCGCCAAGAAATGCACCGGCTACACCGACCGCACGTTCGATCGCACACCGGTCGTCGCGGCGATCAGGCAGTCGGCGGCTGCGGAGCATTCCGCGTGCTGCGCCAATGCCGGACTGCCAGCCGCCCAACGAGCAGCACCAGGACCACCTGCACCACGAGCATGATCACCACACCCACACCCCAGCGCACACCGATCAGCTGCACGACCGTCGTCCCGATCAGACCGCCGATCAGCAGCACGTCACCGATCAGCAGCCGTATCCGCCCGCCCCGGCTGTCCCGCGTCCCCGACCCGATCCACCAGGAGTCCGTGCCGGGCCGTCCGGGCCACATCAGGAAGACCCCGACGGCGGCGACGATCAGGAAGATCAACAGAACGAGGTTCATGCCCGACGATTCTTCTGGCCCATGCCGACACGACCAAGTCGATTCAGCCGCCGTTCGGCGGCGGATCATCCGGCGGCGGCGCGACGGCCTCGGCCGCCGCCCTCGCGCTCACCGCGACGATCGTAGCGATCGCCGACCAATGTGCCGCCCCGGTGAGGGTGGTGACACCGGCAGTCACATCACCGACCACCGCCATCCACTCCAGAGTGGTGGCGGCTCGACGCCGCCACAGGTACGTGTTGTCCGAAGCCACGATGGGCCTCCTGCCCTAGAAGAAGAGTGCTTGCTCTTCTTCTGGGAGCTCGAGGCCTCCGCCACAGGGCGGACTCCCCGTCGCTGCAGGTCACCGCGCTGAACGCCCCGTCCCGCTGCCTTCGGCGCCGAGCGCCCGCCCCGCCGCCGCCAGGGCCTCGTGCACCAGCGGCCACGCATCCCGGGTCTAGATACTCCGCGCCGCCGCCGTTACCGGCGCCACCGCGTGATGCACCATTGCGCATCACATAATGATGTACGATGTGATGATGGCAAAACGAACCACGGTGACACTCACCTCCCGGGACCTCGAAGTCCTCGAAGCAGTCGCCGACCCCACGCGACCCGAATCCACATCCCTTCACGCCATCGCAGAAGAGCTAGGCGTCGACATCCGCGACAAGTCCGAATCAGCCCTCATCAGGGCGCTGATCGCCACCGGAGCGGCGACGGTCCAACAACGAGCGCTCGAACTCGGATACGAGGAGCTCGCCCAGATCTATCCCGAGGTCCACGACGCGCCAGAAGCCGCTGAGCGCCGACGCCGATACGCCCTTCGCGTCGATGCGAACACGGACAGCTAGTGCAAGCGCGCCCGGCTCGCGGCCAGGTCTATCGCGCTGATATCGGCTTCGGCGCCAAGCCCTGGCTAGTCGTCTCGAACAACCGACGCAACACCGCCCTCAGCGATCTCCTGGCCGTGCGAATCACCACCACCACCAAGCACGCCAATCTGCCCACCTGGATTCCGTTATCCGCCGCCGACCCCCTGACAGGCTGGATCGTCTGCGACGACCTCCAGCAGCTCACCAAAGACGAACTCACCGACCACCTCGGCGCCCTGAGCCCGGCCACCATCATCCGGGTCAACACCGGCCTACGAATCGCACTGGCAATCCCATGACGAGCGACAACGACGACACTATTCACGCGGCGCTGCGCAAGAATCCCTCACGGGCTCTGATGGACCGGATGGCGCAGAGCTCCGAGGCTGACGAGGAAGCCACCAACGCGATGTGGGAGCAACCCGAAGACGCTCGTCCATGACGAGCGATGCCGCGAGGGCGCACGCCCCACACGACACGAAACTGGGAACGGATTTCGTCTCAACGCGTCCGACGCCCCCGAGCGACGCGTCGTGACCCAGGCCGTGGTCAGTGAGCACCTGGACTCCGCCGCCTGGTGGCAGACGATCCACGATCTGACCGAAACCCCGATCCGCGATCTCGTCGCCGGCCTCGACGAGATCGCCGAACAGGCCATCCCGTACGGCTGGTTACCGGGCCGCGCACGCACCTTCTATGGCACAGACTTCGCCACCTGGTCAGACCTGGCTGGCGAGACCATCTCGTCGTTGGTCAACCGGCCCAAAGGCGGGATCGGCACGGTGCGTGCCATCATGATCGCCGCCCGCGACGCCGTCGCCCTCGCCCGATCCACCCGGCTCGACGAGGACCTGGATGCCGCGACGGCCATCCACCGACTGCTCGATCGACTCACCGACTACGACCACAAGCTGCTGTCCGCCCGGGGGTGGGCACTGAACCCACAGACCATTCCGGTGACCGCCCGCCAACTCGGCGTCGCACCCGTCAACGTGCAGCGCAATCAGCCCCGCGCCGACCGCCGGTTCCGGGAATTGCTCGCCGATCCCACCCACGCCGCCGTCGTCGAGGTCGCCGAAGATCTGCGCCACCGACTCGGCCCACTAACACACCAACACACCGCCGAACGGGCGCTCAACGACCTCGGCCTCGACCTAACCACCGACGCCGGACAACTGCTGCTGCACCTCGCCGGCCCCTACTCCCGCCGAGACACCTGGCTCGAAGACACCGCCGCCCAAGGCCTGCGCGCCGCGAGCGACACCCTCGACGCAGCCTTCGCCAAGACGGGCGCGCCGACCACCGCGGCCCTCATCCTCGAACTCGAAGCCCTAGACATTCCCCCGCAGACCGCGAGCAAATTCATTCACAGCCGCCCCGGACTGCGCCGCTTCGGCGACCGGTGGGTGCGATGGGGACCCACCACCGCCGACAAGACCGAAGCCGCCCTCCACCTGTCCGGCGTCCCGGCCTCCGCCGCGCTCATCGCCGCCACCATAGGAGGCCACGAACGGTCCGTGCGCGACGTTCTCTACAGCGACCCACGATTCACCCGCGCCACCA
This sequence comes from Mycobacterium sp., assembly GCA_023264765.1. GTDB lineage: Bacteria > Actinomycetota > Actinomycetes > Mycobacteriales > Mycobacteriaceae > Mycobacterium. The sequence continues at coordinate 10,666 of JAHFVC010000147.1, forward strand.
AACAGACATGGGCGCTTCGTCAATGGGGCATCAGCGAATACATCGGCGTCTTCGCCGAGATCGCCGCGCGCATCGACACCGCGGGCGGCGCGATCAGCATCAAGGCCATCGTCGACGACATGACAGCGACCTTTCCGGACGTCGCCGAAAGCTCCATCCGGAGCTATCTGAGTACGCCCGGCTTCGTGATCGACAACGCAATGGTGCGCCGGCGCACCGAATCCGACGGCTGGCCGACGGTCGCACCGCTGTACGCCGCCCGCGGGGCATTCCACAACGGCCGCAACGAGATCCGCATCGCGATAGCAGTGGACTACGACCTCCTACGCGGCTCCGGACAAACACTGAGCCCAGCGACGGCCACAGCGCTCGGCATCCACCCCGGCCAGCGGCGGTCGTTCTCCGGTACCCACGACATCGACCTGTTCTGGCGGCTGTCCGCGACCAACGGCGCCAGCGTCGGCTCCCTACGCGGGCTGGCTACCGCGCTCGGCGCCGACATGGACGACACCATCGTGCTGGCGTTCAACGTGCGTGACTCAACGGTGAAGGCAACGCGGATCCGGGCAGGCGAGAACGTAAGACAGCGATTGCGCGTCCTGCTCGGAAAACCGGTACGCAACCCCGTCGCCGACCTCGCCCGCGGCCTGCGTTGCCAACCTGAAGAGGTCGCCGCACTGTTGGGTCGCCGTGGCGACGCGGAACTCCTCGAGGCCACACTGTGAGCCGCCAGCGATGCGTCCCACGGTTGGGCGACCACCAGCGAGGCCCTGGCACTCAGCGCCGATCGGTCGATGACCGTGAACCCGGCGCCAGCCGCGCGACCGCCGCGTAAAGCACCGCCTCACTTTCGAGCGGATACAGCTCCATCAATTCATCCACCGTGTACCTACCGGAGCGAAAGTCATCGACGAGATGCTGTTGCTGCGCGACGGTCAGAATCGCAACACCGTCCTTGCGGTAGAACCCATCCTCGCCCAACGTCCACCCCAGCACCTCGGGTGTGTAACCGTCCCGTACCCACCGCCGCACATGCAGTTCGCATCCCCACATCAACGCAACACCGTTCGTACCGCGACCACTGTGAGTCGAGGTACCACCGCACCCACACGGGCAGCGGCGCCGCATGCGCGGAACTCGGATCATCGACCGCTCGCCATTCGCGTGCCCGACTACGCCGCTCAACTTCAGGCCCGTCGTATGTGAAACAAGGTCTGGTCGACGTATTCGTTTCCCCTCCAGAGATTCAGCTCATACCAGTCCGGATCACTTTCCCGGCGCCGCAGCTGGATGCATTCCCCGCCACGGGGGTGCCTGCCGGCACCGACTTTGACAATCTTGCCGGTTCGCGGGGAGACAGCGTCACCAACGCCCCGCCTCTGTACCCCGACAATCTCATCGCCGGGGCGCAGCTCGCGGGGGCCAACCACCAGGACGGACATCGCGTTCTCCTTCTTTCTCGTACCTTCACCGGACCGCCCGGATGAACAGGTTCGTTCGCAGCGAGGCTGTCAGGGGACAACGAAGTCAACGAAGTCGACCCGGACGCCATCGACTGACACCGCTGGCGGGTCCCCTGCTTGCGGAAACAGCAGGTGAGTGCCTGGCTGGTATGGCTCAACACTGGCAAAGGTGATTCTCCGCCCTCCTGAGAACACCGCGGTTTGCACCGAGCGGTAGGTCCGATCACTGGACTCACGCGGCCGATCGGCAGAAACAACCGCGTAAGGGCTGGCGAACGGCACGTCCGGGAAGTCAAAAAGCCTCATTCAAAACTCCTGTAGCGGTTGGCTATTCGCACCCTCACCGGACGGCCTGACCGCTCAGTGGTTGCACACCTCCACGGGTGCGACCCGCCGCCATTGCACTAACCGGCGGAGGCCTGTGTAGTGGTGGGGCGCAAACTGCGCCAGCGGCGGATACACCGTGACCACCGGATGCCCCGATTCAGCGCCGAACTTAGTCGGATGCTTCTCATGGGCGTGACTCGGATCGATATGCGCAACAGCGACGATTCCCCAAGGCTGGCCGTCTCCAGGTCGGCAGATGAACTGGGAACAGCTTCACTTGACGGCGCACCACCATCTCGCTTTACCGTCTTCTTCTTGCGGAACACGTCGGACCTCCTTTTCTCGATGCTCCTCGGTGGGTGTGACATCTCGACTCACGATTACTGGACTCGGCTATCCGATATCTGGATAGCCGTCGTCACCCGGCAACCCGACAATTCCCGATCCGGGCAGCAACGCGATCCGGTCACCAGATCGGGTGCGGCCGATCTTCACCACCTCGATCCGATAGGCGGTGTCGTCTTCAAGGTTGACCTCGATTGCCCCGGTACCAGCGAACACATAGTCAGCCACCGCCACCACAGCCGTGCTAGTAACGTCTTCCTTCTCATCAAGAAGGTCGTCTTGTGCATCATTCATCGTGCCCACGAGAATTCGGCGAGACGGTTCGTCGAACTTGACGCCGAGGCTTCCTCGCGAATTACGCATTAGATCCACGCCGAAGTGGTCAGCCATATCGCCAAACTCCCTGTCGTCGTTCCTCGTACGTTCAGTGGACTTGGATACCAAGCCGATCGAAGTGCTGATTGATGTACCGACCGGCATAGTCCTTGATGCTGGCGAGGACCTGGCGGTCGCTCGCGCCGGCCATGTCGAACTCCTCGCGCCACGCCTCAAGGTCGATCCCGTACAGGGTGATCATGAACCTGGGCGACGTCGGCGCTGCCATCTCGATATGCCTCGGCTGGCTCTACGTGCGCGATATCAGCACGTCGAATTTTCCGGCTCGCCCAGAGACGGTGTCGCCAACTCCGATATTCAGTTCTCCGTGCTGTGTCTCGTGCACGTGTCGTAAGTGAGCGTCGAAGGCCGCTAATTCAGTCTCGGCAGCGCCTAGCGCTCGCAGCTGCTTCAAAGCGATGAACAGAGCCGCGTCACCGTAGGAGTCTCCGACGATCGTCTCAACCCATCGGACGGTCGATCCCTCTGCGATGCGCATCTCGTAAGGCATATGCCAATCCCCCCTCTATCTGCTTATTCCCGAACCCAGAGGGTCGGCGGCTGTTATGGATGCGGAAATACCGCCTCAATGCGAGGGCCTTCGGTGGACCAGAAGACCTTGTAGGGCGCGTGCCCAATGACTGGCAGACGCATGCGAATGCCGGCTGGTGTGGTGATCGCCGTCGACAGAGATTGCGCCTGCCCAGGCAGCCGGAAGATGAAATCGATGGTGTCCAGAACGCTGTCGTACAAGTCCACATCTGAGCCGCTTTCGAGCTCGTCAAGTTGGGTGTCAGCGACTTCCGAATAATCGCCCCCAACACTCACGTCCGACGAGCCCGCGTCCGACGCACGGTCGGAGATGCCGCAGCGCGCGCCAGTAGTTCGCGCAGTTCAGGGTCAGTATCGAATTCGTGCTGAGCGTCGGTTACCACTCGCGCGGGCTGCAAAAGCAAGCTGCCATCGGGATTTTCACGCATTACGAAGCGCTCGTTGGGCCGGCCAGGGAGGACTGCGCGGCTCCGGCCATCGGTTTCGACAAATGCAAGCTCAGTCACCACACCAACTTAACCCATTTTCCCACAATGGGCAACGGTGATCTGGGATGCTTCAGTGCTCAAATCCGCACGATCAATCCAGGTATGACGCCGCGCGCGCCATCGGACCCGAGATCCCGGCACCGGCTTACCATGGGGCCAGGGGACAGGTAGAGAACGTCCGGAGGGGCCCGCCATGACCGAACAGCAACTCAGCTTCGACGACCTGGACGCCGGTACCTTCACGGCCGCATCCGAAGTCGCTGACACCACACGGGGCTGGCGTGGGCCAGCGGCCTGTGCGGTCGCAGGCATCACCTACCGGCAGCTCGACTACTGGGCACGCACAGATCTCGTTCCACCGTCCATCGCTACCGCCGCCGGATCTGGAAGCGTGCGCCTATATAGCTTCCACGACTTGCTCGTACTGCGCGTCGTCAAACGCCTCCTCGACGCGGGCATATCACTGGTCAACATCCGCACCGCCGTCGCGGCTCTGCGCGATCGGGGCGTCAAGGACTTGGCCGGGCTCACGCTGGTCTCCGACGGTGTGGGCATCTACGAATGCACCACCGCCAACGAAGTCGTCGACCTACTCGCTGGGGGCCAGGGCGTGTTCGGCATCGCCGTCGGTGCCTCGCTGCCAGGCCTGCGTGAGGACATCCGCAGCTTCCCGGCAGAGGCCGTCAAGGGCGGCCGACAGAACGATATGCACGACGAACTAGCCAAACGACGCGGCCGGGTGGCCTAGGTGAAC
>JAHFVC010000148.1 GCA_023264765.1 Mycobacterium sp.
CGCTGGCCAAGCGGTTGCCCGGGTTCACCGTCGTCAAGCATCGCGGTCGCACCTCCGGCACGCCGTACGAGACGACGGTCAACTCGTTCCGCAAAGGCAACACCCTGGCCATCGGCCTCATCCACGGCAAGACCAACTGGGTGAAGAACGTGCTCGCTGCGGGCGAGGCCGACGTCCACCTGTTCTCCGGGGACGTACACATCACCAACCCGCGGGTGCTGCCCGCGGGGACCGACGACCCGTCGCTGCCACGCATCGCCCGCCTGGTCGCGCGCAAGACCGGTGTGTTCGTGGCGGATATCAGTTGACCCGTGCTGCAACACTGATCCCATGACCTGGCAGGTGTGGCTGGCATTCCTGGGCGCCGCGATCGCGATCAGTGTGTCCCCTGGCGCGGGCGCGGTGCAGTCGATGGCGACCGGCATGACCCACGGCCTGCGCCGCGGCTACTGGAGCATCCTGGGCCTGGAGATCGGGCTGATGCTGCAGCTGGCCCTGGTGGCCGCCGGTCTGGGCGCGGTGGTCACCCGGTCGGTCATCGCCTTCACCGTGATCAAGTGGATCGGCGTGGCATACCTGGCGTACCTCGCCATCAAGCAATGGCGCACCGCTACCACCGATCTGCGTGCCACGGTGGGCAAGGCTCAGAGGGCTGGAGCCGGCGGCCGTGTCGCGCTCACGGTGCGTGGCTTCCTGGTCAACGCCACCAACCCGAAGGGGCTGGTGTTCTTCCTCGCGGTGCTGCCGCAGTTCGTCGTGCCTGCCGCACCGCTGCTGCCGCAATACCTCGCCATCGGGGCGACCATGATCGTCGTCGACATCGTGGTGATGGGCCTCTACACGGGCCTGGCCGTGCGGCTGGTGGACTGGCTGCACACCCCGCGCCAGCAGACCATGCTGAACCGGGTGTTCTCGGCGTTGTTCGCCACCGCCGCGGTGGTGCTGTCTTTTGTGCGGCGCGGTGTCGCGGCCTAGAGCCTGCTGAAAACGGTCTTTCCGGTCATCGTCGGCCACACCTGCGGTGCGTCGTCCCATGACACCACCCGCTCGGTCACCTGCGCGGCATCGACACCGGCGGTGAGCACGTCGAGGATGTCGGGGATGACCGTGCGGGCGTTCACCCGGCCGGTGACGAAGCGCACGCCGCGGGTGTACATCGGCAGCAGCGGCATCTCCACGCCATCCTGGAAGTAGATGCCGGTGTCGGTGCACACCCCGTCCGGCCACGTCGCCCGCAACGTCTTGGCCAGCAGTTTCGGGTTCATGGAGGTGTGCACCGTGACCGGGTACGGCGCCGCGCGCCGGTCCGGGTCGATGCGGTCGTGCACCGTGGCGCCGAGGCGTTCGGCGGCGGCCAGCCGGCCAGGATCGGTGTCCACGTAGTCGACGTGCAGACCCAGGCCCGCGGCCAAGCCGGCGGCGTACAACCCGATGGACAGCCGACCGACGACCAGGACCCGCCGGTCGGCCTCGTCGAGCGCGGCCAGTTCGTCCAGGTATGGCCCGACGCAGCGCCAACCGTCAGGGATGTTGTCGGACAACGATGCCACCGCGACCGGATCCAGCGTTGCGGGCAGCGCGACGAGCATCGCGTCGGCGAACGGCACGAGCACCAGATCGGCCAGGAAGCCGCCGCCGTCCAACCCGGCCAGTGGCGCCATGCCGTACATCGCCATCAGCGGCAGCGCCGCGCAGGACCCGGTGACACCGCGCAGGCACGGCGCGCAGTCGCCGCAGTTGATCTGGAACGGCACCACCACCCGATCGCCGACCCGCACGGCGGTGACGGCATCGCCCACGGCGACCACCTCGGCCACGCCCTCGTGGCCGACCGGGTGGCCGGGCGGCATCGGCAGCGCGCCCTGGGCCACTCCGACGTCGAGGTCGCAACAGGCCACCACGAGCGGCCGCACCAGAGCCTGACGGGGATCGGTGAGTCGCGGCTCGGCCGCTTCCTGCCAGGCGTAGCGACCGACGTCTTCGAAAACCAGCTGTTGCACGCGGCGCTCCTTCTTGAGTGGTTGTTCAAGTATTCTTGAGCGATCTCTCCAGAACCGCAAGTACCATTTGTCCATGCCCCGTCCCGACCGCAGTCGAGCCGCCCTGATGGACACCGCGGCCCTGTTGTTTCGCAGGCAGGGTTATTCAGCCACCGGGATCAACCAGATCCTGGAGGTCGCGCAGGTCCGGGCCGGGTCGCTGTATCACCACTTTCCGGACGGCAAGGCCGAACTGGCGGCGGCCGTGGTCGACAGGGTCGGCGGCGGGATCGGCGCGCTGCTGCGCACCCTGTTGGCGGCCGACGAGCCTGCGGCCGACATCATGGACCGCTGGGTCGATGTGATGGCTGCCAACCTCACCGCCGATGAGCGCGACGGCTGCCCCATCGAGCCGATCGCCACCGAGTCGGTGACGGCGAGCCCGACCGTGCGGGCGGCGTCGGCACGGGCGTTCGGTGACTGGATCGGCGCGGTCGCCGACCGGCTGCGGGCCGACGGCAGGTCGTCCGACGACGCGGAAGAGACTGCGCGGGCGATCATCTCACTGATCGAGGGCGCCCTGTTGTTGTCGCGGGTATCGGGCGAGCCCAGCGCGCTGCATGCCGCCAAGGCTGCCGCGCGCGCCCTGCTGGGACGTTAGGTGTCCAACCCGATGTCGAGTACCCGAACCGAATGGGTCAGCGCCCCGACTGCGAGGTAGTCCACCCCCGTGGCCGCGTAGGTGGCCGCGGACTCCAGAGACAGCCCGCCCGATGATTCGAGTTTCGTTGCCGGCGAACGGCTGTCGCGGCGCTGCACGGCGATCTGGGTCTGCCACACCGGGAAGTTGTCCAGCAGCACCAGTTCCACGTCCGCGCCCAGCACGTCGTCGAGCTGCTCCAGCGAGTCGACCTCGACCTCGCAGGGCAGCTCGGGTGCGGCAGCCCGGACCGCCGTCAGCGCCGCCAGCACCGAGCCTGCCGCGGCGACATGATTGTCCTTGATCAGCGCGGCGTCACCGAGGCCCATCCGGTGGTTGACTCCCCCGCCGACGCGTACGGCGTACTTCTGCAGTGCCCGCAAGCCGGGCAACGTCTTTCGGGTGTCCCGGATCTTCGCGCGGGTGCCCTCGACCGCATTGACCCAGTGGGCAGTGGCCGTCGCGATGCCGGAAAGGTGGCAGACCAGGTTGAGCATGGTGCGTTCGGCGGTGAGCAGACCCTGCGCGGGTGCACGCAAGGTGAGCAGTGACTGGCCGGCGGCCAGGCGCGCCCCGTCCTGCACCCGATCGGTCACGGTGTAGCCGTTGGGGCCCAGCACCTCGTCGAGCACCAGCAGCGCGAGTTCGATACCGGCGACGACGCCCGGCTCCCGGGTGGCCATCGACGCCACCGTGACGGCATCGGCGGGCACCGTGGATGCCGTGGTGACGTCGGGTCCGTAGCGCAGGTCCTCGTCGAGGCCACGGGCGATGACGGCGCGGCCCTCGGCGAGTTCGTCGGCGGACAGTTTCACCGGGCACCCGCCGCAGCGACCACGGCGGGGATCCCGGCCTCGTCGACTCGCACGGTAATGCTCTTCGACTGCGCCGCATCGCTTTCCGCGTGATCGGCACGGTGGTGACAACCCCGCGACTCGGTGCGTTCAGCGGCGGCCGCGGCCACCGCGCGTGCGGTCGTGGTCAAGGCGACATCCTCGAAGTCGGTGCGGTTGGTGACGGTGTGGGCTCTCGCCGTGGCCAGCAGACCGGACAGCCGGTGCAGGCCGTCGGCATCACGGACCACCGAGGCGTCCCGGCTCATCGCCTGCTGCAGGGTGACACGCTCGAGGGCGGGGCGACGAAGAGCGTCGGGAACCTCGGCGCGGACGGCTCCGGAGGCGCTCGCGTGGGCAGCGGCGACGGCACCCGCCCGGCCACCGACGACGAGACCCTCCAGCAAGCTGTTGGAGGCAAGCCGATTGGCGCCGTGCATGCCCGTCCGCGCCACTTCACCCGCGGCGAACAGACCGGGCAGATCGGTGCGGCCCGACACGTCGGTGACGACGCCGCCGCAACTGTAGTGCGCGCCGGGCACCACCGGGATCGGCCTGCGAGCCGGGTCGATCCCGGCGGCCAAACAGGCCGCGGTCACCGTCGGGAATCGTTGTGCCACATCGGTGATTCGGGTGGCGTCGAGATAGACGCACGGATCCCCGGTTGCACGCATCCGCGCGTCGATGGCGGCCGCCACCACATCGCGCGGCGCCAGATCACCCATCGGATGGGCGCCGGCGGTCACCGAGTCGCCATGGCGGTCGATCAGGATGGCGCCCTCACCACGGATGGCCTCGGTGACCAGCGGCCGGCGGCCCGCGGCGGTGCCCGTGTACAACATGGTCGGGTGGAACTGGATGAACTCCAGGTCGCTGACCGCGAGGCCGGCCTGCAGGGCCAGCGCCACACCGTCCCCGGTGGAACCGTCTGGGTTGGTGGTGGCCGCATACAGATGGCCCAGTCCGCCGGTGGCCAGGATCACCGACGGCGCGTGCACGACACCCAGGCCGTCCGGGCTGTGCACCAGCACCCCGGTGACCTGGTCGCCGTCGTGGCAAATCTGCAGCGCCACATGGTTGCGGCGGATGTCCAGATGCCTGGCGGCGAGGTTCAGTGCGCGCTGCACCTCGGCACCGGTCGCGTCCCCGCCCGCGTGGATGATCCGCCTGCGGGTGTGCCCGCCCTCGCGGGTCAGCGACCAATGCCCGGGTCCGGCCTCGTCGAAGCGGGCGCCGTCGGCCACCAGCTCGGCAACCGCGGCATAGCCGTCGGCGACGATGGAGCGCACCGCCTCGGTATCGCACAGTCCGCCACCGGCGGCCACCGTGTCGGCCACGTGAGCGTCGACCGAGTCACCGTCCGCGCGAAAGGCGTCGGGCAGCACCACCGCGATGCCACCTTGGGCGTAGAAGGTGGCCGTCTCGGCGATCTTGCTGAGCACCACGACCTTGCGACCCGACCGGACCGCTGCCAGGGCGGCGACCAATCCGGCCACCCCGGTGCCGACGACGACGACGTCAGCGCGTTGCTGCCAGTACGTGGCACCACCGCAGGAGGGAGTCATTCCCCGCCGCCGGGCTGTCCGATCTCGATCATGCGCTGCACGCTCTTGCTGGCGGCCGCCGCCACATCCATGTCCACGTGCACCTCGTCGGCACCCTGGACCAGGCAGCGCAGCAGCGCCGCGGGGGTGATCATCTTCATGTACGAGCAGGACGCCCGGTCGTTGACCGCCAGGAAGTCGACATCCGGTGCGGCACGGCGCAACTGGTGCAGCATGCCGACTTCGGTGGCCACCAGAACCTGGCGGGCGTTGGTCTCCCGGGCGGCGTCGAGCATGCCGCCGGTGGACAAGATCTTGACCCGGTCCTCGGGCACCGCTCCCTCGCCGGCGAGGTACAGCGCCGAAGTGGCGCAACCACATTCGGGATGCACGAACAATTCGGCGTCCGGGTGCGAACGCGCCTGGGCGGCCAGTTCGTCACCGTTGATGCCGGCGTGCACATGGCATTCGCCGGCCCAGATGTGCAGATTCTGCCGCCCGGTGACCCGGCGGACATGCGCGCCGAGGAACTGGTCCGGGCAGAACAGCACGGTGCGGTCCTCGGGAATGGAGGCGACCACCTCGACCGCATTCGACGAGGTGCAGCAGATGTCGGTGAGCGCCTTCACCGCGGCGGTGGTGTTGACGTAGGAGACGACGACGGCGTCGGGAAACTCGTCCTTCCACGCCCGCAGTTCGTCGGCGGTGATCGAGTCGGCCAGCGAGCAGCCGGCCCGTTGGTCCGGGATCAGCACCGTCTTCTCCGGTGACAGGATCTTGGCGGTCTCGGCCATGAAATGCACGCCACAGAACACGATGGTGTCCTCGGCGGCCTCGGCGGCGATCCGGGACAGCGCCAGCGAGTCCCCGACGTGGTCGGCCACGTCCTGGATCTCGGGCAGCTGGTAGTTGTGCGCCAGGACCGTCGCATTGCGCAGATCCGCGAGCCTGCGGATCTCCGCGGCCCACTCACCGTCCCCGATGACGCCGCCGTAGCCACCGGGACCGTCGACGATGCGCGACGCCAGCACACTCGACCGCTCTGCGGTGCGATCCAGGACCGTCATGGCCTTCTCCTTTGTGCCAAGCCAGGTTTTCGACTTACAATCGAAAACATGTCACATACTAGCACCGACCATGAAGTGCTTGCCGTCGTGTTCCAGGTGCGTCAACTGTCGACGAAGAAGCCCCAGCTCAGCGTCCTGCTGTGGGAACGCGCGATGGAACCGCAGCGTGGCGCCTGGGCGCTGCCGGGCGGGCGGCTGCGTCACGACGAAGACATGATCAGTTCAGTCCGGCGTCAACTCGCCGAGAAGGTCGACCTGCGTGAATTGACCCACCTGGAGCAACTCGCGGTGTTCTCCGACCCCGCGCGCGTGCCCGGCCCCCGCACCATCGCGTCCACGTTCCTGGGGCTGGTGCCCTCCCCCGCCACCCCCGAACTGCCCCCGGACACCCGCTGGCATCCGGTGTCGGCGCTGCCGCCGATGGCGTTCGACCATGGCCAGATGGTCATCAACGCGCACGCCCGGCTGATCGCCAAACTGTCGTACACCAATATCGGATTCGGTTTGGCACCAAAAGAATTCGCCCTTTCGACGTTGCGGGACATCTACAGCGCCGCCTTCGGCCACCCCGTCGACGCGACCAATCTGCAACGCGTCCTGGAACGCAGGCACGTCATCACCAGGACGGGCACCACGGCGCGCTCCGGCCGCAGCGGCGGCCGCCCGGCTGCGCTCTACCGGTTCACCGAGTCCACTTATCGCGTCACCGACGAATTCGCCGCTTTGCGGCCTCCCGGGTGAGTCGGCTGGCTTCTTAGACCCTTCTTAAGCAACAATGCCTGGATGGACTTGGGCAGTGCGGCCAGCGCGACCGGTGCCGAGTGGATCGGGCGCGTCCCTCATCAGGCGCTCGAACGCGGCGTCCGCCCCCCGCTGCCCAGCGATGACCCCTTCTACGACGCACCGACCGGTTTCCAGCACGCCGACCCCGGCACGGTTCTGCGCAGCCGCGACGTCGAGGTCGCCTTCCTAGGCCTGATCCCGCAGCAGGTGCGCGCCGTCCAATTGCTGTACCGGACCACCGACATGAACGGCCGACCCGACGCCGCCGCAACGACCGTCCTGCTGCCCGCCGACCGGGAACACGCCGGCACGGCGCCCCTGATCTCCTACCAGTGCGCCATCGACGCCATCACCTCACGGTGTTTCCCGTCCTACGCGCTGCGCCGCCGGTCGGTGGCCCCCGGCGCGGTGCCCCAGTTCGAACTGCTGCTCATCGCCGCGGCCATCGCCGAGGGCTGGGCGGTGTCGGTGCCTGACCACGAGGGCCGCGACGGCAGTTGGGGTACCCCGTATGAACCGGGCTACCGCATCCTCGACGGGCTGCGGGCCGCCGTCGGATGTGACCGCCTGCACCTGTCACCCGAGGCGCCCATCGGCCTGTGGGGCTATTCGGGGGGCGGGCTGGCCACCGCATGGGCCGCTGAGGTGAGCGGCAGCTACGCACCCGAGCTCAACATCGTCGGCGCCGTGCTCGGATCACCTGTCGGCGATCTGGGGCACACGTTCCGCCGGCTCAACGGGACCTTTGCCTCGGCGTTGCCCGCCCTGGTGGTCGCGGCCCTGGCCGACGTCTACCCGGGCCTGCGGCGCATCATCGACGAGCACGCCAACGACGAGGGCCGCGAGCTCCTCGAACGGCTGCACCACATGACCACCGCCGAGGCGATCCTGCGGCTGTTCCGCACCAATATGGGCGACATGCTGGACCAACCCCTCGAGCAGATCCTGTCGACGCCGGAAGTGCGGCACGTGTTCGACGAGATCAAGCTCGGGGCCGCGGTGCCCACACCGCCGGTGCTGATCATCCAGGCCGTGCACGACGAGATCATCTCGGTCGAGGGCATCGACGAACTCGCCGAGACGTACTCCTCGGGCGGCGCGCACGTCACCTATCACCGGGACATGCTCAGCGAACATCTGCTGCTGCATCCGTTGTCGGCCCCGATGGCGCTGCGCTGGCTTTCCGACCGCTTCGCCGGGCGGCCGCTGGACGCCAACCTGGCGCGCACCAAATGGCCCACCCTGCTCAATCCTTCGACCTACCGCGGAATGGCCAGATTGGCCGTCATCACCGCGAAAGTGCTCACCGGACAACGGATTCGCCACCTGCCGTTGTCGGTGTTCGACCGCTGAGCGGTCAGGGCTGCCCGCTGCGCACCTGCGCCGGCGTCGGCAACTGCCAGTGCCGGCCCTGCTCGAGATCAAAACTCATCGGCTGGTACCGCAGCAGTCCACTGCCCGGGTAGGGCGTGTATTCGCCGAACCACACCTCGCCGTCGACCGCGTACAGGTCGATCCGGATGAAGTCCCAGTCCGCGCCGAGGATGCCGGCGATCTCCATCATCTTGTCGAGCTCGGGCGGTCGCTGCTCGTCGGCCACGGGCTGAATCCGCCACCGCACCGGGAGCCGGCGCCAGTCGGCATCGAGGAAGGTCGCGGTCTGGTGGGTGCCGAACCGGCCGCGGTTCACCTGGATGAGCTCGATGCGGCCGTCGAAGACGAAAAACTTGTAGTCGACCGGCGGGTTGCCGTCGGGTGTCGGGATGCGCTCCTCGAGCAGCAGCTGCGGGCGGGCCTCGCTGTAACCCCACTCACCGAGTTCCAGTGGAGTCTCCTCGAACCAGATCTGCGTGCGCTTGCACAGGTCGGCCAGATCGGTCCGAGGATCGGGGCCGAACAGTGCGTGCCCGCTGCTGTGGTTGGGCTTGAGCACCCACGGCGGCAGCGCCGTCAGGTCGGGGGCGTCGCGCAGATCGGTGCCCGACCAATAGGTGGCCGGAATGCGAAGGTCCGCACCGGGATACGCCGCGCGGGCCATCTCCTTCATCCACATCTTGTCGCAGGCTTTCACGATCCGGTCCCGCCGGTCGTTGAAGATCCGCCAGTTCACCTTCTCGTTGAACGTCTCCGGGTCCGTGAAATTGCCCCGCTTGCGAATCATCAACACGTAGAACACGTGTCGCATCAACCGGATCGGGATCAACGCGACCATGCGGCGCCGTGCGGCCCGCAGCCAGGACGGCGTGGTCTTGTATTCCAGCATCGGCATGGGATCAGGCCTGACTGGTGAGGTAGCCGCCCCGCCGGAAGAACTTGTCCCCGCTGTGCTCGGCCCCGTCGGCGGATCGGACCTTGGTGATGACCAGACCGCGGTTACCGCCGAGATAGGCCTCGGGGCCGGACACCACTGCGCCGCCATCCTCTTGGACGATCACCCGGCCCGGGGTGCCGCCGTATCGCACCTCCGAGACCTTCGCCTCGAGGACCTCGATGCGCTCGCCCCGGTAGAACGTGAACGCCGGCGGGTAGGGCTCGGAGAGGGCGCGCACCAAGCGTTCGAGTACCTCGGCCGGCCAGTTCCAGTCGAGCAGGCTGTCCCGTTCGGAACGCTTGTGGAAGTAGGTCCGTTCGGCCTTGTTCTGCGGCCGCCATGCCGGCGTACCGGACTCAAGCGCGGTAAGTGCTTCTTTGAGCGCGCCCGGAATCAGGGCGATGCCGCGTTCCACCAGTTCGGTGCCGGTGTCGCGGGGGCCGATCGGCAGCGCGTGCTGAACCAGGATGTCGCCGGTGTCGAGGTTCTCGTCCATCCGGTGAATCGTCAGCCCGATCTGGGATTCACCGCTGATCAGCGACCACAACACCGGCGAGAACCCGGTGCCCTTGGGCAGCAGGGAGTCGTGCAGGTTGAGGGTGCCGTGGGGCGGAAGTTCGTAGAGCTCCGGCGGCATCCACGTGTACCAGCTGTTCACCACGATCACGTCCGGCTCGGCGCGCTTGACCAGGTCGATGGTGTCGTTGCCCACCCGCTCGGTGAGATGGACCGGGATCCCGAGGCTCTCGGCCAGCTCCTCGACCGAGTCGGAGAAAATTCCCTTGTAGGAGTCGTCGCTCGCCGGGTGGGTGACCGCAAGCGTCACCTCGTGCCCTAGATCAACCAATGCTTGAAGTGTCTTCACTCCCCATGTCTGGAACCCGAAGGACACGATGCGCATGAACAAGACCTCACTGTTGATAAATGACGCGACGGCAATTTGCTGTGAATCAGCTATGCGGCGTCAATTTACCTATCAGCGCGGCCTTTGTGGGGGCTACGTTTGCCACATCCACACCACCCGGACATAAGTCCGGTTAGGGGGCGATTCCGGGGGTCGAGGGCGGGTCGACAGCCCCGCCCGCCGCGGTGACCGGCACCGGGATCGGCGGGTACACCCCGGCATACTCGACCGGCGGCCATGCACCCAGATCGTCGCGCGGGGTGGACAGCGCGGCCAGCGTGTAGACCAGCGCCGCCACCGCCGCAGGCAGCAGGATGGTCGCGGCGATCTGCAGCACACCGTGGCCGAAGAACACCGCGGGCGCTTCGGTGACGTAGTGGATGCGGTGCTCGGGTGTCACCGGCGCCGAAGCGATGTCGACCACGCCGTAGCGCCAGCGCACCAGCACTGCGCCGATTCCCGCGGCCGCTCCGGCCGCTCCGGCGGCGCCGAGTGTCAACGCGGCCAGCAGCACCGGCCCGCGATGCGGGCGCCACTGCCACACCAGCACGGCTGCCACCACCGCGAGGGCGGTCAACATGCCGACGAGCAGGAATTCACCGAGGAAGAAGTTGTCGGACTCGTTGCCCAGATACGCCGTCACCCGGTTGCCACTCTTGGTCAGCGCGATCACCCCGTGAATCGGTGGTGCCAGCCAAGCCCACAGGGTACCGATCAGCACACCGGCCAGCGCGACACCCGCCGCCACCCGCACGGCTGCTGCGCGCCGCGAAATCTTAGGAACCCCAACATTATTCGCGTCCGGCGTGGTCATCGCCTGGTATCCAGGTCCTTGGAGTCGACCTGACCGTGTCGGGAGCACTTGGCCCACCAACCGTCGGGACGCACCTGGACGATCATCCGGCGCCCGCACTCGGCACAGAACCGCGGCGGCTCCAGGCCCAGCTGGGCCGCGGTCGGCACGGAGCTACCCGCCGGGCCCCCCGTGTACACGTTGTAGACCCCTGCGCCCACGGGTGTGGGTAGGGCGGCACTCTCGTTCAGGATCACCACCACGTTCTACAGGGTGGCGTTGAGGGCCTTGATCGGCATCTGCAGATCCTCGAGCAGTTCCAGGTCCGATTCGGCGGGCCGGCCCAGCGTGGTGAGGTAGTTGCCGACGATGACGGCGTTGATGCCGCCGAGGATGCCCTGCTTGGCGCCGAGGTCACCGAGGGTGATCTCACGGCCGCCGGCGAAGCGCAGCATCGTGCGCGGCAGCGCGAGCCGGAAAGCCGCGACGGCCCGAAGCGCATCGGCGGCCGGCAGCACCTCCAGATCGCCGAACGGCGTGCCCGGACGCGGGTTCAGGAAGTTCAGCGGCACCTCGTGCGGGTTGAGCTGAGCCAGGTTGGCGGCGAACTCGGCGCGCTGTTCCAAGGTCTCACCCATGCCGAGGATGCCGCCGCAGCAGACCTCCATGCCGGCCTCGCGCACCATTTCCAAAGTGCCCCAGCGCTCTTCCCAGGAATGGGTGGTGACGACGTTGGGGAAGTACGACTGCGCGGTCTCCAGGTTGTGGTTGTAGCGGTGCACGCCCATGTCCTTGAGGCGGTCCACCTGCTCCTGGGTCAGCATGCCCAGCGAGCATGCGATCTGGATGTCGACCTCGTTGCGGATGGCTTCGATGCCCGCGGCGACCTGAGCCAGCAGACGCTCGTCGGGGCCACGGACGGCCGCGACGATGCAGAACTCGGTGGCGCCGCTCTTGGCGGTCTGCTTGGCGGCCTCCACCAGGCTCGGGATATCCAGCCACGCACTACGCACCGGGGAGGCGAAAAGCCCTGACTGCGAACAGAAGTGGCAATCCTCGGGGCAGCCGCCGGTCTTGAGGCTGATGATGCCCTCGACCTCGACCTCGGGTCCGCACCACTTCATGCGCACCTCGTGCGCCAGCGCCAGCAGTTCGTCGAGCTGATCGTCGGGCAGCTGGAGAACCTGCAGGGTCTGATCCTGATCGAGGCCCACGCCGCGGTCGAGTACCTGCTCGCGTGCCTGAACCAGAATGTCGCTCACTCGATGCGCTCCCTCACCATGCCGACAGTTGAACACGTCGGCGGTGCCGACACTTAAACACTGTTCAGGTTAGAGTAACGGTGTGCAGCTGCACAAACGTGACGTAGTCGATGCCGCGACGGCGATCCTGGACAACTTCGGGATGGCCGACCTCACGATGCGCAGGCTGGCGCGCGAACTCACCGTCACCCCCGGGGCGCTGTACTGGCATTTCGCGAACAAGCAGGAGCTGCTGGGCGCGGTCGCCGACCGCATTCTGCAACCAGCGCTGGAACCGCATCGCACGCCCGGCTGGCGCGACCAGATCGCCGACGGCTGCCGCCGGCTTCGCGACGCCCTGCTGTCGCACACCGACGGCGCCGAGCTGGTCTCCGCCAGCTTCGCGGCCGGGCAGTCGGCGGCCATGACCGAGATCGTGACGAGGCTGTCGGCCGCCGCCGCGGATGCCGGCGTCACAGGTTCGGATGCCGAACTGGCCGCGCGCACCGTCGTTTATTACGTGCTGGGCTTCACGGCCGACGAACAATCCCGACTGCAATGGGATGCCGCGGGCGCGACTCTGCCCGACGGACAGTCCGTGCTCACCGCGGAGCCGTCCCGCCGGTTCGCCTTCGGCCTGGCCGTGCTGATCGACGGCTTGGCCGCGCACGGCGATACCGGTTCAGCGCATGCCGTTTCCGACGACCTCGCGCAGCGCCGCCTCGGCTGACGGCTCCCCCGTCACCGAGACCGAACCGCTCCGCCCTTGACTTTCCAGACCGGAAAGTGAAGCCTTGTTTCCATGAAGGAAAGGGAGGGCGGCATGGACGGGATCACGCCGGAGGGGGCACGCAACGCCCTGGAGACGGCCGAGCGGGCCAGGCAACAGGTCGCCGCGGAGGTCGGACTGCCGCGCGGCTACTGGTGGGCCATGGCGGCGGGCTGGGTGGGCTTGGGCGCTCTCGGCGATTTCGGTCCGCGCTGGCTGGCCACCGTCGCGACCGTGGCCTTCGCGGTGGGCCACAGCGCGGTGGCAGGACGACTGCTCAGCGGCAGGCACCGATCCGACCGGCTGCAGGTCAGCGCCGACACCGCCGGTCATCGCGTCCCGCTGCTGGTGATCGGCATCCTGGTCAGCCTGGTGGTGTTGACGATCGGCGCGGCGCTGGTCCTGCACGCGGACGGAGTTCGGCACGCAGGCACCTGGGCCTCGGTGCTGGCCGCCGCCGTCGTCGGGTTCGGTGGACCCGAGATCTTCCGGGTCACCCGCCGGTGGGCACATGCCTGAACCGGCGCGATTCGACGAGCTGATCCATCCCAGCACCCGGCTCGCCCTGGTGGCCACGCTGGCCGCGGCGGACTGGGCCGAATTCGGATTTCTCAGAGACCGGGTCGGGTTGTCCGATTCTGCCCTGTCCAAGCAACTGACCGTCCTCGAGGACGCCGGATATCTGCACACGGAGCGGCGACTGGAAGGCAACCGGCACAAGGTCCGCGCCCAGCTGACCGAGGCCGGCCGCAGTGCGTTCGCCGGGCACGTCGCCGCGCTGAACGACATCGTCTCCGGGCGGCTCGCGCAGCCTCACCCATGAGCTCAGGCGCCGAGCCGGTATTCGCGCCCGGCGTCGCCATCCCAGCGCCGCAGGCTCGCGAACGTACCGTCGATCTCCTCGCCCGCCAACGGCATCGCCCGCTCCAGCAGCGCACCCTGCAGGCGCCGAGCCAGCGTGACGTGCGGGGTCCAGTGACCGGGGGCGGCGTGCCCGAAGGGACCGGAAGGCATGTGCGGCACGCAGATCCGGTAGATCTGGGCATGTAAACCCACCAGCTCGGCAGAGGGCACCACGAGCCGCGCCAGGGTGAACGGTCCGCGCCCGAACAGGATCGGCGCCCCGATCCGGCACGGCAGCGGAAGCGCACTCGCCATGGCAGTCAATTCCGCGTCGGCGGCGCTGGATATCGCCGCGGACACCGTCATCGTCACGTGCGGCCGGTTGCTCGGCGCGCGGTGACCGGCCTGACTGCGTACCCCGGCCTCCGCCAGCGCAGCCCAGACGCCACGGATCGCATGGTCTGCCTCCGGATCCAGCAGCAACTCGACCGAGTGGGCCACCGCTACGCCAGGCCCGCCAGCCAGTCCGGGTCGAACGCGGCAGCGCTCATCGTCTCGAAATCCGCAGCGGCGGCGGCACCGGCGGGCAACACGGCACGGATGACAGCCAGACCCGCCAGCGCGTCCCGATTGCCCGCCTCGGCCACGCCCGGATCGCCCGGCCACGAACCGATGACCAATCCGGCGCAGGTAACACCTTGGGCCGCAAGGGATTCCAGCGTGAGTGCGGTGTGGTTCAAGGTACCCAGTCCCGGCGCGACGACGAGCAGCACCGGTGCACCCAGATCGGTGGCCAGGTCACGAAGGGTCACCGCATCGGCGCCGAGTTCGACCAGCAATCCGCCCGCCCCCTCGACGAGGGTCAGGCGCCCGGGTTGATCGACGGAGCGCACCGACGCCACCAACTCGGCGCGGGTCGGCAGGATCATGTCGGCCCGGTGCGCGGCGGCCACCGGGGCCAGCGCCTCGGGGTAGCGCCAACCGCCGTACAAGGCGGTGGCGCCGGAAAGCCTGCCCACTTCGGCGAGGTCGTCGTCGCCGTCGATGGTGCCGGTCTGTACGGGTTTGCACACCGCGACGTCCAGGCCGGCGAGTCGGGCGGCGCAGGCCAGCGCCGCCGTGGTCACCGTCTTGCCGACGCCGGTATCGGTGCCGGTTATGAGCAGCAGGCTCACCGGGTCCTCATCGAGCCG
>JAHFVC010000149.1 GCA_023264765.1 Mycobacterium sp.
CCGACGAGGCGCTGGCCCGGGTGTTCGACTACACGCTGGCCATCAAGAAGACCCCGATCGTCGTCAACGACAGCCGCGGCTTCTTCACCTCGCGCGTGATCGGCACCTTCGTCAACGAGGCGCTGGCCATGCTGGGCGAGGGCATCGAGCCCTCGACCATCGAGCAGGCGGGTTCGCAGGCCGGTTACCCGGCGGCGCCGCTGCAGCTCTCCGATGAGTTGAACCTGGAGCTCATGCACAAGATCGCCGTCGCCACCCGCAAGGGTATCGAGGACGCGGGCGGCACACACGTGCCGCACCCGGCCGAGGCGGTCGTCGAGAAGATGATCGAGATCGGCCGTCCTTCACGGCTTTCCGGTGCCGGCTTCTACGAGTACGCCGACGGCAAGCGGGTCGGTCTGTGGAGCGGGCTGAAGGAGACCTTCAACTCCGGGTCTGCGACGATCCCGCTGCAGGACGCGATCGACCGCATGCTGTTCGCCGAGGCGCTGGAAACCCAGAAGTGCATCGACGAAGGCGTGCTGACCTCGACCGCGGACGCGAACATCGGCTCGATCATGGGTATCGGCTTCCCGCCGTACACCGGTGGTTCGGCGCAGTACATCGTCGGCTACGAGGGCCCCCTCGGTGTCGGCAAGGCCGCGTTCGTGGCCCGCGCCAAGGAACTGGCCGCCCGCTACGGCGAGCGCTTCAACCCGCCGGCGTCGCTGGAGAGCTAGTCGTTTCACGCGAATCCCCTGGAACCTGTTGTGGTTCCAGGGGATTCGTGCTTTCAGGCCGGCAGTGGCATGGTGTCGTAGAGCCGGACGCCCTTGCTGTTGAGCCGGGCCAGCGCCTGCGTGACACCCAGCGGTAGCACCGAGATCGCCCGTCCCGCCGCGACGAGCGCGTTCACCCCCAGGCGGCTACTGGGCACGATGGTCTTCGACACCGTCGCGGCGAACGCGCGGGCGGCGAGCACCGACGGCATCATGATTTGCTCGTACTTCGTGAAAGCCGCGGCGTAATCGGTTCCAGCGCGGGCGAGTTCGCCGGCCAGCACATAGGCGCCGTAGACGGCCAGGCTGGTGCTGCCGCCCACGGCGGGGCCGGGACAGTATCCCGCGTCGCCGACGAGCGTGACGCGCCCGCGCGACCAGCTGGTCATTTCCAGTTGGGTGATGGCGTCGAAGTAGAACGCAGGCGTCCGGTCGGTTTCGGCCAGCCAGGTGTCGACCTCGCCGGACACATTCGCGAACGCGGTGCGCAACTGGCGTTTCTGCCGCTCGGTGTCGCGGTGGTCGAACTCGAGCACCTGTGGGCGGAAGATGAACACCGCCCGCGCATCGTCGAGATGGTCGGCGGTGTAGATCATCGCCACCCGGTTGGGCTCGTAGTACCCGGTCATCTCGCCCGCTCGGGCAAAGGATTTCGGTACCGACACCACGGCCAGGTATCCGCCGAGGAATCGCTCGGGCACCTCGCCGAAAACGAGCTGACGGACGCCCGAGTGCAGCCCGTCGGCTCCGGCCACCACGTCGAATTCTCGGGACGGGCCGTGCGCGAAGCGCACCCGGCCGTCCTCGGCGATCGCGGTGATGTGATTTCCGAAGATGTACTCGGCATCGTTTTTGCTTGCGCGGTAATAAATTTCGCTCAGATCGTCGCGCATGATCTCGACGTGCCGTTCCGACATGGCACCGGCCAGTTTGACGTAGTCGATGAGGGCGGGTCGCGATGTCCAGGGTCGGCGTACGTCGAGCAGCGTCGTCCCGGTGGCCCGGGCCATGATCTGCGGAAGTACGCCCATCCGTTCGGAGACCTCCATCGCGGGCCGGAACAGGTCGATGGCGTGACCGCCTGTCTTGCGCAGCGCCGGTGCGCGTTCCACGACGGTGACGTCGATCCCTTGGCTGGTCAGCCAGTAGGCCAGCACGGGACCGGCGATGCTGGCCCCGGAGATGAGGACGTTCACGATGGCCTCCTTACTTAACGATCGGTAAGTATCTGTCGCCCAGCTTACCTATCGGTCGGTCAGCTAGGGTGGCTACGTGCCCAAGCCTGCGTCGGATACCCGTAACCGCATCCAGGAAGTCGCGCGGGAGCTGTTCACCGAGAAGGGGGTGCAGCGCACCAGCCTGCAGGACATCGCCAATCGGCTGGGCATCACCAAACCCGCGCTGTACTACCACTTCAACTCGCGCGAGGACCTGGTCCGCAGCATCCTGACACCGTTGATGGACGAGGGCGAGGCGCTGGTCTCCGCTTTCGAACGCCGACGCGGTGCCGCCCGGGCAACCCCGCGCGAACTACTCGAAGGCTGGTTCGACTTCCACTATCGATACCGTGCCGACCTGGTGCTGGTGGTCGCCGAACTGACCACGCTGGCCGACCTCGGCCTGATCGACACACTCTTGGCGTGGCGGGAGCGCTACACCAGGCTGGTGTTCGGGGCGAAGGCGTCGCTGGCCCAGTCGACCCGCGCGGTCATCGCGTTCGGCGGCTTGCAGGACTGCTGCCTGCAGTTTCCCGACGCCGATCATGAGCAGTTGCGGACGGCCGCCGTCGACGGGGCGATGGCGGCGCTGCAGAGTTAGGGATTACTCCGCGACGTCGAACCCCGCGTGCACCTTCGTCGGGCGCACCCGCACCACCAGTTCGCCCGGGACGCCGTTGCGCCTGCCGAACTCCTCGGCCCGGTCGGCGCCCATGTAGCGGCCGCCGAGCCGGGTAGCGGTGTCGATCAGCTCGGCAGGGTCTTCGCTGAGCGTGGCGACGCCCTGCACCTGGACGAACGAGAACGGCGGGTGCGAATCGTCGATGCAGAGTACGACACGCGGATCTCGAAGCAGCGCCTTGCCTTTCGCGGTGTCCTTGCCGGTGTTGAAGACCAGTTCGTCACCGTCGACGTAGAACCACACCGGGGCGGCCACCGGCCGGCCGTCGGAGGCCACCCATCCGAACACCGCCGTACGCGTGCCCTCGGACAGGAACGCGACGACCTTCTCGGACAGCGCGGTCATACCGAACCCAGATCCGACGAGATCCAGTGTTCGGGTTTGAGGAACACCGCGACGCTCTCGCCGTGCTCGCGGCGGGCGAACTCCAGATAACCGTCCACCTTGTCCGGGGCGAGGTAGCGCTTGGTCATCTCGACGAGTTGTTCGTCGGTGCCGGGCTCGATGCGGTCGACCGCGCCGTCGACGGCGACGTAACGCACCGTCGGCTCGAGCCGCTCGACCATGAGCGACAGGTGGCCGGCCGCCTCGATCAGCTTGTGCTTGCGGGAGCCGACACCGGTGAGCACCCACGGTTGCCCGCCGGGCGAGTACTGGTACCAGATGGGGACCGTCAGCGGTCCGCGTTTGTCACCGGCGTACACCGACAGGGCTGCGATGTGGGGCTCGGCGAGAAACTGTTCGCGTTCTTCCTTGGAGAGGGCCATGTGTCCAGGCTAACCACGGCAGCAACAAGCTATGCGGCAGTGAGTGTTTCGTCGATCGCAGGGTTGGCTGCGGCGTAGTCGGACAGCGCTTTCAAGACCACGTCCCACGTCGGCTTGGCGAAGACGATGCCCAGATGCCCGGCATTGAAGTTGGGATAGAGATCCTGCAGCACGATGTTCGTGACGTCGTCGCCCACCAGCGCCTGGTTGGTGTACGGCGTGACGATCCAGTCGTTCTTGGTGCTGATCGTCGTGTACGAAACGCCGGGCCGAGTGTCACCCTCGCCGTAGATCTCGTCCAGCAGTGGAGACCCGATGGCCTGCTGCAGCCACGCCGGACCTAGCAGGTTCACCAGGCTCAGGATCGGCTTGCCGATCAGCGGGATGTTCTTGATGTAGGCCAGCCCGTCCACATCGGCACCGTGGTTGCCCGGTGCGATCCCGATGAACTGCGCGACGTTGGCCGCTCCCTTGAGGTTGTTCAGGTAATACTCCGGGGTCAGCCCACCACCCTGGGAGTGGCCGATCAGGATGACCTTGTCCGAGCCGGTCGCCGCCTTGACGCGCTCCACCTCGGCGGCCAGTTCCGCGGCGGACTTCCGGATGTCGGCCGTGCCCCGCACCGGCCAGATCGGGTTCTTGGTGACGTTGCCGTAGTTGAAGGTGAAGACGGTGTAGCCGGCATTGGCCAGCACCGGTGCGCCGACGCTCCAGTTGAAGGGGGCATTGGCGGCGGTGCCGGCGATCAGGATGATCGGAATCGGATGCTCGGCGTTGGGAGTGACCGGCTCCGACGTGTCATGCGCTCCGGCGGGGACTTTGTTGACGTTCAGGTAGTCCAGCAGATTGCCGACCCCGTAGGTCACCTTGTAGGGCCCGGTGTTGCCGAGATCGGCGTTCAGCGGTGTCCCGGTGAGCAGCTTGCCCGCGGTCGCCGCCGTGCCGGCGATACTGGCCGCGACGCGATAGGGCACGCCGAAGAACGGTTTGGGGCCGATGGCGGTGGCGGTCGCGGCGGCGAGGTTGTTCACCAGTGTCACGGCGAGCAGGCCGATGTCGTTGGCCAGGCCGGTCATCTGCCGGGCGAATTGGATGGCATGGGCGATCGGATTGGGCGCCTTCTTCGCGCTGGCCGACGGCGCCACCGCGGGGGCGGCCAGCTTGGCCGCGGCGGCGGAGGCGGCGGTCGTTGCCGTGGTGGCCTTGGCGGTGGTGGCTGTGGCGGTGGTGCCCGGCTTCTTCTTGGTGACCGGCTTGGTGTCCTGGTCGGGACCATCCTTGGGGTCTGCCTTAGCGGCCGCGGTGCTGTCGTGCTTGGCCGCCGGTTTCGTCGCGGCGTGCTTGCGCGCACCGCGCGGCTTGTCCACCTTCTTCGAGGTCTCGGTCTTGTCCTCGGCTGACTTCGGGGTGTCCGCCGGCTTATCCGGCTTGTCCGCCTTGTCCGGCTGGGAAGTGCCCGAGGGTGAATCGTGTGCCGTGGATTCGTCGGCGTGCGCGATGCCGGTGGCCAGCCAGATGGTGGCGAAGGACCACATCACCACCAGCAGTGCAGCCGCCAATCGATATGTGCGCGCGCCGACACGATTCAACGACATTGAAGCCTCCCCGACCCCGATGAGTGATACCCCCGGTACGGGTATAGCGGATGTATCGCTGTGCGCGAGCGGTTTTCGCGCGGCTGATGGCCGCTGATGTCAACTTTCTGGCCGGGAGCCCTCAGGCCGTCAGCGCCATGGTGGGGGTGACGTTCGCCGCCGGGTTCGCCGCCAGCGCTCCCAGCACGGCCGTCCACGTCGGTGCGGAGAACACGATGCCGAGGTGGCCGGCGTTGTAGTTCGGGTACTGGTCCTGCAGGACGATGTTGGTCACGTTGGGTCCGGCGGGCAGCGCCTGATCCGTGTACGGCGTGACGACCCAGTCGTTCTTCGACGAGATGGTCGTGTACAGAACATCCGACCGGGTGGCGCCGTCGGCGAACGTCTCGTGCAGAAGCGGCGAGCCGACGGCCTGCTGGGTCCAGGCCGCGCCGAACACATCGATGACGCGATAGATCACCGAGGCGATGGCGGGCCCCAGCACGGGGATGCCCTTGAGGCCCACCAACCCGTCCACGTCGGTGCCGTTGCTCGGCGCGATCCCGATGAACTGCGACACCTTCGCGTCTCCGCCGAGCTTGTTGATGTAGTACGCCGGCATGACGCCGCCACCCTGCGAGTGGCCGATCAGGATGACCTTCTCCGCACCGGTCTCGTCGAGCACCCGCTGGACCTCGTCGGACAGTTCCTGCGCGGACTTGCGGATATCGGCGGTGGCTTGAATGGGGAAGCCGGGCCAGGCGGTGGTGTTGCCGTAGTTGAAGCTGTAGACCTTGTAGCCGGCGTTGGCCAGTACCGGCGACCCGATGCTCCAGTTCACGCCCTGAGTGGCGCTGGTGCCGTTGAGCAGGATGATCGGCAGCGGATGATCAGCGGGCATTCCGGTGAACGGAAGATTGGCTCCGGGGGGCGGTTTCACCGGATTGAGCCAGGACAGCAGATTCGGCACGCCGTAGTTCACCTTGTACGGACCTTCGCTGACGGCGTTCAACGGGGTGCCGTCGAGCAGCTTGGCCGCGGTGGCCGCCGTGCCCGCGATGGCGGCCGCGAAGTGGTAGGGCACGCCGAAAAACGGCTTCGGGCCGATGGTGGTCGCCGCCGCGGCGGCCAGGTTGTTCACCAGGGACACCGCGATCAGCGCGAGGTCGTTGGCCAGGCCGGTCATCTGACGGCCGAACTGGACGATCTGTTTGATCGGATTGGGCACCGCCGATGCCTTCGCCGAGGGTGTGACCGTGGCGGTGGCGACCTTGAGCGCCGTGGGGGCGACGGCCGCCGCGGCGCCGCTGGCGGTCTTGGTCGCCTTCGTGGTTGCGGCAGGATCGGCGTCGCTGCCGGCTGCGGCCGGTTTGGCATCCGGCTTGGCTGCAGCGGCGGACGTGGTGTCCGACTTGGACTCCGCCTGCTTCTTGGTCGTGGCGCCCGACTGCGCTGTGGCGTGCTTGCGGTGGCTGCGAGCCTTCGGCGGATCAGCTTTGTCGGTCTTCTCGGTCTTGTCGCCGGCCTTATCGGCTTTCTCGGTGGCCGGCTTCGGATCGGCACTCGGCTTGTCATGTGTGGCGTCTGATGACGCGCTGCTCTCCGACGAATCCTTGGTCGACGTGCCGTCGGCATGCGCGACACCGCCCGCCATCCACATCGTCGCCAACGCCCACAACACCGTGCACAACACCGCGACCGTCCGTCGCACCTGTGTGCCGCCATGACTCATCGACATCAGACCCCCAACCCGATAGGTGATACCAGCGGTCCTGTGTATACCGAACCGATCGGGGTCGGCGTGGGCTTTTCGCGTGACCGCTACCCTGCCCATGTGACCGAAGGCTTTACCGAAACCTTTGCGGCAAGGGCGGCGGGATACGGCGACCGACCCTGCATCGAGTTCGGCGGGCGCTGGTACACGGGTGCCGAACTCGCGGCGATCGGCGCGGCGGTGGAGGCCGCGCTGGAGTCGGCGGGCGTGCCGCCCGGCGCACCGGTCGGGCTGGTGGTGCGCAACAGGCTGCCCCACGCCGCCGCGGTCATCGGCCTGCTGGCGGCGCGGCGGTGGGTGTCGATGATCTATTCATTCCAATCCCCAGCCGCGATCGCCGGCGACGTCGAGAAGCTCCGACTGCCGGCGGTGCTCGCCGAGGACGAGGACTGGACCGAGCCGGTGATCGCCGCGGCCGCTGCGGCAGGCAGTGCCGGGGTGCGGATCTCGTCCACGGACGCGTATCTCGTCGACGGCCTGACGCACAGTCACGCGGAGTCTCCGAGCGGGGATGCCGGACTGCACGTCCTCACCAGTGGAACCACCGGCCGACCGAAGCGACAGGCCATCCCGGCCCCGGTGCTGGAACGGACCGTCTTCAGCGTGACCGGCGGCAAGGCCGGCGCGGACGATCCTCCCGAACTCGTGTACTGGCCGCTCGGTGGGATCGGCGGCGTGTGTCAACTGATCACCGGCGCCTACGTCGGCAAGCGCATGGTCCTGCTGGAGAAGTTCAGCGTCGACGAATGGGTGCGGGTGGTGAAAACCCATCGGCTGCAACGGGCCGGCGTGCAACCTGCGGTGGTGCGCATGCTGTTGGACGCCGATCTGGACCCCGGCGACCTGTCCTCGCTGCAGTTCATCATGAGCGCCTCGGGGCCGCTCGATCCGGAGGTTCGCGACGAATTCGAGCGGCGCTACCGCATCCCGGTGCTGTTGGCTTATGGGGCAACGGAATTCGCCGGGTCGGTCTGCACCTGGACGCCCGAACTGTATCGCGAGTTCGGTGCGAAGAAGCGATTGAGTTCGGGGAAAGCCTTGCCCGACACCGAGGTTCGGATCATCGACCCCGAGACAGGGGAACGGGTACCCGCTGGGCAGCAGGGCATCCTGGAGGCGCGGATCGCGACGATCAATCCGAACTGGGTCCGCACCACCGACATCGCGTCCATCGACGACGACGGCTTCATCACCCTGCACGGCCGCGCCGACGGTGCCATCAACCGCGGCGGCTTCAAGATCCTGCCCGAGACCGTGCGCCGGGTGCTGCTCGACCATCCCGGTGTGCGCGACGCCTGCGTGGTCGGGGTGCCCGACGCCCGGCTGGGTCAGGTGCCGTTCGCCGCCGTGGAGGCCTCTCCCGGCGCACCCGCCCCCAGCCCTGTCGAACTGCAGAACCTGGTGCGCGACACGCTGCCGCGGCACAGCGTGCCGGTTCAGGTGGTCGTGGTCGCCGCGCTACCGCGCAATCCGGCCCTCAAAGTCAGCCTGCGCGACGTCGCCGCGCTGTACCGGCCCTGAAACCACTTCCGGCCAGGAACCCGAAGGTTCCTGGCCGGAAGTCGAAGCTCTGAATCAGATGCAGGGCCGGAAGAAGACGAACTTCACCGGCAGGCAGGCCGAGAACAACTTCGGCATCTTCGGGACACCGAGCTTGGGCAGGCCGACCTTGGGCAGACCGATCTTCGGGGACGGCAGTGCCTGAGCGGCATCGGCGATGGCGCCCATGGCGCTGACCGGGGCCGCCGCAGTGGAGGCCAATGCGCCGCCTCCGCCGGCGATCCGGCTGAACAGCAGACCGGTGTACGCGAGGTCGTTCACGCCGCCGATGAAGCTGGTCGGCACGTCGATCGCGGAGTTCACCACGCTGAACACGTCCTTGGTGGCTTTCACGCCGGACGGGATGATGTTGCCCTGCTGAGCGACGTGATACGCCTGGTTCCACTGCTCGGGGCTGACCTCGGCGACCTTGCGGGGCTGGGCCTTGCCCAGTGCCGCGGACAGCGCGCTGCGGCACTCACCGGTGCCGGCGTCGCGGACCTCGCTCTTCTTGCAGTTCGACGTGACGCAGTTGCCGTTGAACTCCGACTGGTCCGCCCCGCAGTCGGCAGAGCTGGGCGCGGCGGTGATCACGGAGACAACAGCCAGTGGTGCGAAGGCCGCCGCCACGGCTGCCGCGTAGCGGCGCGTCGAGTTGGTCATGCCTGTCCTCACCCATGGATGTAGCGAACAATTTCCCACGAGTGTAGACGAGATAACAAAGTGATGGGCCTACAGTTTCAAGGCATGCGCTTCGGACTGTTCATTCCGCAAGGTTGGCGACTCGATCTCGTCGGCATCCCCACTGCACAGCACTGGCCGCTGATGAGCGAATTGGCCGCTCACGCCGATGACAGCGGCTGGGATTCGGTGTGGGTGTACGACCATTTCCACACCGTCCCGGTGCCCACCGACGAGGCCACGCATGAGGCGTGGTCGCTGATGGCGGCGCTGGCCGCGACCACCAGCCGGGTCAAGCTCGGTCAGATGTGCACGGCCATGAGCTACCGCAACCCCGCTTACCTGGCAAAAATTGCCGCGACGGTCGATGCGATCTCCGGCGGGCGCACGCAGATGGGGATCGGCGGTGGCTGGTACGAGCACGAGTGGCGGGCGTACGGCTACGGTTTCCCGTCCGCGGGTGAACGGTTGGGCCGCCTCGACGAGGGCGTACAGATCATGCGCGACGCCTGGCGCGACGGCCGCGTCACCTTCGACGGCAAGTACTACCAGGTCAACGACGCGATCGTGGCGCCCACACCGCTGCAGGATGGCGGCCTTCCGCTCTGGATCGCCGGGGGTGGGGAGAAGGTGACGCTGAAGATCGCCGCCAAGTTCGCGCAGTACACCAACTTCAGCGCCAACCCCGAGGAATTCAGCCGCAAATCGCAGATCCTGGCCGACCATTGCGCCAAGGTGGGCACCGACTACGACGCCATCGTGCGGTCGTCCAACTTCAACGCGGTGGTCGGGGAATCCGAAAAGGACGTCAAGGCGCGGCTGGCCCGGATCCGGGAGCGGCTGGTCAGCAAGGCCGACGCAGCGGCGGTGGACGCCATGTTGGCCACCGTCGCCTCGCCCGACTCGGCGGCGGGTACCCCGCAGCAGATCGTGGAGCGCCTGAGCAAAGCCCGCGACCTGGGCTGCGAGTACGCCATCCTGTACTTCCCCGAGGCCGCGTACGACCGGTCCGGGATCGAGTTGTTCGAGCGTGAGGTCATCCCGGCGCTCGCCTAACCGGGTAGGGCGCTGACCTGGTATTGCGCGATGAGCCATGCGCCCCCGAGGTGGCTCAGCACCACGCCGAGC
This sequence comes from Mycobacterium sp., assembly GCA_023264765.1. Classification (GTDB taxonomy): domain Bacteria; phylum Actinomycetota; class Actinomycetes; order Mycobacteriales; family Mycobacteriaceae; genus Mycobacterium. Next base: position 10,121 of record JAHFVC010000149.1, read on the forward strand.
ATCAGGCCGATCACGGTTCCGTCGGGTCGGGTGAAGTCGGCTCGGCCGTAGCCGAGCACCACGCCGTCGGCGGGCCGGCGGACCTCGTCGATCTGGTAGTCGACCGTCAGCCCCCGGGGCTGCCCGTCGTAGTAGGCGAACACGCCCTCGCGCCCCACGGTGTAGGGGCGCAACCCCTGGAACACCGCGTCGGTGGTGAACACCGCGGCCACCCGGGCCGGGTCGTGCGCGTCGATCCCGGCTTTCCATTCATCGAGGACGGCGCGCACGACCTCGGCACTAGTGTCCGGCACTCTGGCCTCCGTCGACGTGCAGGATCTCGCCGGTGACGAACTTCGCCTGCTCCAGGTACAGCACCGCATCCACGACGTCATCGATATCACCCAGGTGACCCACCGGGTGCAGTGCCGCCAGAAAGTCGTGGGTCCCCGGCTCGTGCATCGGGGTGTCGATGATGCCCAGCGCCACCGCGTTGGACCGGATTCCGCGCCCGGCGTACTCGATGGCCAGAGCCTTGGTCACGGCGTTCAGCCCACCCTTGGACAGCGACGCCAGCGCCGAGGGCACTTGCGAGTTGGCGTGGTCGACCAGGCTGGTCGAGATGGTGACGATGTTCCCGCCGTCCTCGCGGGTCAGCATGGCGGCGACCGCGGCACGGGTGACCTCGAAGAAGCCACGCACGTTCACACCGGTGACGGCGTCGAAGTCGGCATCGGTGTATTCGGTGAACGGTTTGGCGACGAAGATCCCGGCGTTGTTGACGACGGTGTCCACCCGGCCGAACCGGTCGATGGCGGTGTCGACGATGCGCTGGCCGACACCCGGTTGGCCGATGTCGCCGGCCACCGCCAGGACCATCGGATCGTCGGTGGGGGCGATGCTGCGGGAGTTCGCGACGACGGCGTAGCCGAGCTTGCGGTAGCCGGCGACCAGGGCTTCGCCGATGCCCTGGGAGGCGCCGGTGACGATGGCTACGTGGGGTGTGGTGTTCATGGTCTGTGCCTTTCGGTTGTCCTATGCACTGCTCAACCTCGGTCCCCGTGGTGGTGATGTCCGTCGGGCGCGACGCGATATCTCGCTCGTAGGAGGAATCGCCTAATAGGCTCAGGCGGTGGAGCTGCGTCAGCTGCGGTATTTCGTCACCGTCGCCGAGGAACTGAACTTCGGTCGCGCCGCGCAGCGGTTGCGCATCGCGGGCCCGTCGCTGTCCCAGCAGATCAAGACCCTCGAGCGGGATCTGAAAGTCCAGTTGTTCGACCGGGACCGGCGCTCGGTGACCCTGACGGCGGCCGGAGCGGCGCTGTTGCCCGGCGCCCGGGCGCTGATCGATCAGGCCGACGAATTACGAAGGCAAGCAACCGGATTGGTGGTGTCCGATCCCGTGCGCATCGGCTACGTCAACTGGTGTCCGGTGGACTGGGCCGAGCGGGCCGCCGGGGTGGCTCAGCTGCGGGTGGACACCTGGGTGATGCCGTCGCACACCCAGGCGGCCAGGGTGGCCGACGGCAGCCTGGACCTCGCCATCTGCTGGGTGCTCGATGCCGACCTCGATGCACTGTCGCTGGAGGCGCGGCTGGTCGGGGTGGACCGGCTGTACGCCCTGTGCACCGGCAACGACGACGCACCGGTGCACGCCAAGGACACCGTGGTGCTGGTGGACACCGATACCGCCAGTTGGTCGTCGTGGAATCGCTATGCCGAGCGGTTCGCCGCCGATACCGGGGCCCGCGTGATGCGCACCGACGACGGCGGGGTCACCGGGCCGACCTTCTTCGAGCACGTGCGCAATCTGGGCAGGCCGGTGCTGAACAACCCGCGCGGGCAGAACGACAGCGAACCGCGTGACCTGGTGCGCAGACCGGTGGTGTCGCCCACTCCGCTGTGGACGTGGTCACTGGTGTGGCGCCGGGACGAGACCGCCCCGGCCGTGCTTGCCGTCATCGACGAATTCACCAGCGATACCGGAGTTCTCGGAGTGGGTGAGCCTGATACGTGGCTGCCGCGAGATGACCCACACCGCACCGGTCGCCATCCCGGCGAGTAGCACTATCGATGCCGAGACGATGAGTGCCGGCCGATAGCCGCCGCCCAGTAGCGGCGCCACCAGCAGCGGTCCCACGATCTGGCCGACGGAGTAGCCGACGGTGAGCAGGGCGACCGCGCCGCGGATCCCGAGCAGGCGTCCCTCGGCCATCGCCAACGTGCTCACCCCGATGAAGGTGCCCCCGAACAGCAGCGCGCCGACGAGGCTCGCCGCGGTGGCGCCCTGGCAGGCCAGCGCGATGCCGGCACACTGCAGCGCCAGTGCCGCCGTGAGCATCGCCGGTTGGCCGAACCGCGTACCGAGCCGTGCCCACAGCGCGGCCGACGGGATGACGGCCAGCCCGACCACCAGCCAGGTGCTGTTACCCAGGGAGCCGGGAGAATGCTGGGTCACCGCGGCCACCAGGAAGGTCCCGGCGATGATGTAGCCGATGCCTTCCAGCGTGTAACCGATGAACAGCAGCGCGAATCTCGCGGTGCCCGCGCGGTGCTTCCGCGTGTGTTTTGCGCCGGCCGTCGCGGTTTCGCGCTGCGGGTGCACCGACCAACCGGCCGCGGCGAGCACTGCTGCCAGCGCCGCCGCCGACCACCAGGCCGTGCGCCACCCGGCGTCGCTGGGCAGGACGAGGACAAGGACGGCCGACAGCGCGATGCCCGCGCCCACCCCGCCGAAGCCCCAGCCGACCTTCTCCGGCAACCGTTCCAGCAGGGTGTTGACCGCGATGACGAACACGACGGCGCTGGCGAATCCCGCGACGGTACGCAGTGACAACCACGCGAAAAGGTTGACCGTCAACGGCATTGCCGCCATGCTCGCGACGATCGCGACCAGTGCCGCCCGGCAGGCCGGGCCGGAGCGGGCCAGTCGCGGGGACAGCGTCGCCGCCACCGCGCCGCCGAGGTAGCCGAGATAGTTCGCGGTGGCCAGGTGGCCGGCCGCCTGCGCGGTCAGCCCGGTCTGGGTCGTCATCAGCGGCAGGATCGGCGTGTAGACGAACCGGCCGACGCCCATCGCGGCGGCCAGCGCCGCGGCGGTGGGCAGCACGGCGGTGTGGAGATGTCGTCTCATCGGTCCATCGTGGGAGCCGTGTCGGTGCTCGGCCAGGACCGGATTGCTCACAGCTGGAAGGCAATACCTCGTACCGGCCGGGTACCGAACCAAACGCCCTCGGCGTTGTCGGCTGCATGACTGAGAACATCACGGCGCTGGTCACCGGCGCCAACCGCGGGCTCGGCAAGGAACTCGCCACCGAACTGGTCGCGCGGGGCGCCAAAGTGTATGCCGCGGCGCGGCGGCCCGAGACCGTCGACGTGGCAGGCGCCATCCCGGTTCAGATGGACATCACCGACCCGGGATCGGTGCGTCGGGCCGCGGAGTTCGCCTCCGACGTGACGGTACTGGTGAACAACGCGGGTGTGTCCACGCGCGCGAATCTGCTGACGGGGCCGATCGAGGATGTGCGGCTGGAGATGGATACGCACTACTTCGGAACGCTCAACGTGATCCGTGCTTTCGCGCCGATCATCGAACGCAACGGCGGGGGTGCCATCCTCAATGTCCTGTCGGTGCTGTCCTGGCTGCACCCGCACACGTCGGGTGCGTATGCGTCGGCAAAGGCAGCGGCATGGGCGCTGACCGATGCGGTACGTGACGAACTCGCCCCACGCGGGGTTTCGGTGTCAGCGCTGCACGTCGGCTACATGGACACCGACATGGTGCGTTACGTCCCGGCCGATCAGAAGACCGACCCCGCGACCGTCGCGCGGCTGGCCGTCGACGGGTTACTCGCGGGTGCACCGGAGATCCTCGCCGACGAGATCTCGCGCAATACCAAAGCGGGCCTGTCGAAGTGACCTATCTTCCCGGCAACCGGGTGACGATCTCCTGCAGCACCCACCCGTTGCCGTCCAGATCGTCGAACGAGGCGAACGATTTGTAGCTGCCGCGTTCGGCGTCCGGGCCGGTCACCCGGCCGGCCGTCCCGGCACGGTGAAACACGCCGTCGGCATCGTGGAACACTTCGCTGATGGTGATCCCGCGAGAGGCGATCTCTGCGCGGGCGGCTACCACGTCGTCCACGACGAGGTGCAGCCCACGCACGGATCCGGGCGCGGCATCGGAGATGTCGGTGCCGAAAATGATGGACGCCGGTGAACCCGGCGGGGTCAGTTGGATGACGCGGAAGTTCGCGCCGGTACTGAAGTCGGCGTCCAGTCGCCAACCCAGGCTTTCGTAGAAGGCTTTGGCCCGGTCGACATCCGAGACGGGCAGTACCACCACTTCGAGCTTGAATTCCATGCAACTGCTCCTTCTCGGATGGTGGGCGTCCCGAAGTGGCAGCATCGGGTCCCATGGAGAAGATCTCATTGACGGCGCTGGCGCGCCAGGAACTGGCCGCAGCCCGTGCGGCCGGTAGCGGCCGCAGCGCGCACACGGTGTACGGCGGGCACGAACATGCGCTGCGCCAGACCGTGATCGCGCTGACCCAGGGCAATGAGCTCGACGAGCACGAGAGTCCGGGCGAGGCGACGTTGCAGGTGCTCGAAGGGCGGGTCCGGCTTGGCAATGCCGACGCGCACTGGGAGGGCTCGCCCGGCGATCACCTCGTCATTCCGCGGACCCGCCACAGCTTGCAGGCATTGGCGGATTCGGTGGTGCTACTGACCGTCGTCAAGCCGGTGGGGCCACACGTCTGAGCTCAGAACGGGCTCGAGTTGGACTGCCATTTAGCAGATTCCGGCCGGGCTCCGAAGCGCTGCGCGTACTCCTCGTGCAG
>JAHFVC010000005.1 GCA_023264765.1 Mycobacterium sp.
ACGCCACCACCGGGATGGCGACGGCCAGGATCGGCAGCACGATCAGGACGCGGGGACCGATGCGGTCGTACGCCCAGCCGGTGGCCAGGGCAGCCGAGGCGCCCACCAGCATCGCCGCGGCGTATATCAAGGGCACTACGGCTGCCGGAAGGACGCCGCGGGCCACCATGTGGAAGGACAGCACCCCGAAGGTCGCGAAGCCGACCATGGTGGCCGCGGTGAACACCGAATAAATCCAGAACTGACGTGGCATCGCCGCCCACCACCGGATGACTGGTTGGTCCGGATTCCCGGCCGAAGACCCCTGCGGTGTGGTCCCGGGTTGTTCGTAGGCGGCGGGTTTGGGGACGCGGATGCGCAGCCGGACCAGCAGCGCCAGGACGGCGACCCCGGGGAAGGCCAGCACCCCTAGGGCGGGGCCGTAGTGCCCTCCGGTCAGGGCGAGCATTCCAGCCACGACCAGTGGTCCGATGATGCCGCCAATGGAGTCGAGGGCTTCGTGCACGGCGAACCCACGACCGCGGCCAACGGCAGCGGTGGCAAAGGACAGCAGGGTGTCCTTCGCGGGGCTGCGGATGGCCTTGCCGACACGTTCGGCGATCACCAATCCGCACGCCACCCACAGGATTCCGGTGAGACCGAGGACGGGGACGGTGATCACGGTCAGGGCGTAGCCGGCGATCGTCCAGGCCCAGAACCGTTGGGTGCGGTCGGTCAACGGGCCCGACACCAGCCGCAGTAACAGCGCGGAGGCCTCCCCGATCCCGGTGACCACCCCGACCACCAACGCAGTCGCACCGAGGGAGGCCAGCAGGGGGCCGGTGATGGAGCGGGCCCCTTCGTAGACGAAGTCCGCGAGCAGGCTGATCGTCCCGAACGACACGATGAACCGCCATGCACTGACCCCGCCCGTGCGGGCCGGACCGGTCATCAGAGCATGGCGAGCAGTCGGCAGCAGGCTCCGGCCGCGTCGGCCAACGCCACCATTGCTATCGCCGCGATGACGAGGCTAGGCAGGGCCGCGATCCACCGATCCGGTACGGGACCGGTGCTCAGCGCCCGCACCCGCGAGGCCACCGCGTGTTCCGCATACGCCAGCTCCCCTGGGGATCCGGGGGGTCCGGCCAGGGCGGCGCGGGCCAATGATCGGGCCGCGACCGGGCGGCCGGTCGCGTTGGCGGCGTGTTCGTCGGCCCAACGTTCGATTTGGAAGCTGACCTGCCGATCCATTTGTCGCAGTGCGGGATTGACCGCCGCGGCGAGTCGGGAAGCCAGCCGGTAGCGGTGGTGGTGCCCGCTCAGGTGGGCGCGTTCATGGGCCAGCATCGCCCGACGCTCGGCTGGGTCCAGGGTGCTGAGCATGGCGGTCGACACGATGATCGTCCCCGGTCCGGACGGGACCGCGTAGGCGTAGGGCCGTTCGTCGTCGAGGACGAGCAACTCGCCGTCATGGCCGGCCACTACCCGCCGCAGATCGTTTAGTGCCGCCCGTTCCCCGCCGATCAGCCGCCGGGCCCGCACGACGGCGATCGCGAGCAGCATCGTCGCGGCGGCGCCCAACGGCCAGGGCACCGAATCAGCGGCCAGCAGTGCTCGAGCCGTATCGGGATCGAAACCCCAGCCCGCCAACGCGATTGGGCGCAGCCCCCCACCAATGACCAATAACGCCAGCGTGGTCACGGTGGCGGTCGCGGCCAGGAGGGCAACCGCGCCCAGGACCCGGGTCGCGACTGGTGGGGACAGCCACCGCCCGAGTGCCGGGGCGATTCCAGCCAAGATGAGCACGGCGATCAGCGGCAGGTAGACGGTGTAGATCATCCGCGTCGCTCACGGCTGCGATCAAGGAGGGTCCGCAGCGCCGCCTCGTCGTCGGCGGCCAGGGCGTCGACGAACCCCTGCAAAACCGCGATGCGGTCGACGTCCCCAGCGAGCACCGCGCTCATCAGGCTGGCGGCATGCTCGGCGCGGGCCCGGACCGGCCAGTACACGAAGGCCCGACCGACCTTCTTGCGGTGCAATTGCCCCTTGTCGAACAACCGTGACACCACCGTGAGCACGGTCTTGTACGCCAACTCCGGCGCCTGGAGCGCCACGTGTACCTGGGCGGCGGTTACCGGTGCTTCTGCTGCCCACAGCGCGGAGAGGACCTCGGACTCCAACGCCCCGGACTCCCGCCGCACGCGTGAGGATCGACCGGTCATCTGCACCACCTCCACTCACCTCGGCACCCGAACGCGACATGTGACCGGGGGCGCCCGCTGCACCCAACTCTTACATCATGTAAGACTCTTACAAGACGTAGGACACGACTCCGAGAGTAACGGTCAGGAGAACACGATGCTGGCGTGGGCGACGAACACTGCACTATCCCGAGGTGCACGACTGGTGGCCGAAGGTGATTACACCCCCTATGACCAGGGGGTCCGGCACGTCGCGACGATCGCCGGGTATCTCTGCTACGGGATGATGGCGCTGACGGTGTGCTTCGGAATCCTGACTACCACCGGCTGGGCGCGGCGTCAGATCACCCGCCCCGCGTTGATCAGCACGCACATGGTGCTGGCGGTCAGCACCCTGACGTTCGGGGTGCTGCACGCGGTGTCCTATGTCTTCCAGACCGGGGAGCACTTCACACCGGTCAACGCGGTCATCCCGTTCGTGGCGGGCGGGGAGTTCGAGGTCGGCCTGGGCATCGTGGGGTTGGAGTTGGCGGTGGCGATCGCGCTGTCGATCGTGGTGCAACGACGTCTCGGATACCGGCGGTGGCATCTGCTGCACTACTTGGCCTACGCCGCGTTCGCGCTGTCGCTGGCCCATACCGTCACCACATCCGCCGAAGTCCAGACCTTCGGTCTGGTCGGGATGGCAGTGTTCGGACTCGCCGCCGCCTGCGTCCTGTTGTGGATACTGCGGATCCTGCCCGCGACCACCGCCGTCGGGCTGCGCTACGCCCCGAAGGAAGCGTAAGCATGCGCAATTCCGGCCGTTCCGTCCTCCCCTCCCCGGTCACCCCTGCGGAACCGACACTGCCGGTGACGGTCAGCGTCAACAAGAACCGTTGCCAGCTCTACGGCATCTGTGTGCAGGAAGCACCGACCGTGTTCGATCTCGGCGCCGACGGACGGCTGCGCTAGCAGAGCCGAGCGGCCAGTGACGACACCGGCCAGGTCCGCCAGGCGGCACGATGCTGCCCCACTCAGGCCATCACCCTGACCGAGCACCGCCGATGAGCAGGACCGGGCATCGGATTGTCATCGCCGGCGCCGGACAGGCCGGGCTGTCGGCCGCCGAACGGCTCCGCGAACGCGGGTACACCGGTGAGCTGGTCATCGTCGGCGACGAAACCCACCGGCCCTACAACCGGACACCGCTGTCCAAAGGCCTGCTCACCGGCGAGGTCTCGCGCCGCGATCTCCCGTTGCAGACCCAAACCGGCATCGAATTGAACGCGGGATGGCGCCTGAGCACCCCGATCCTCGGGCTCGACCTTGACCAGCGGCACCTCGTCCTGCCCGGCGGTGAGCACCTAGGCTTCGACGGTCTGATCGTCGCCACCGGAGTGGAAGCCCGCCACCTGCCCGACGCACCCGTGCACCTGCCGCACGTGCGGATGCTGCGGACCGTCGCCGACGCCGACGCCATCGACCGCGCCCTGGCCACGGCGAGTCACGTGGCGATCGTCGGTGGCGGGTTCATCGGCTGCGAGATCGCCGTCACCGCCCGCGCCCGCGGCCTGCACGCCACCATCGTCGACCTCACCCCGACCCTGCTCGCCCGCTCCCTCGGCCCCGCGTTGGGTGCGATCGTCGGTGACATCCACCGCGACGCCGGCGTCCGGCTGCACCTGGGAGTGGGCGTACGTGGCTGGACCGAAACCGACGCCGAGGTGCAGCTTTCCCTCGACGACGGCGAAACCATCACTGCCGATGCCGCGGTCGTAGGCATCGGCACGTATCCGCGGCCCGACTGGCTGCGCGGTAACGGACTGGACCTCACCGACGGTGTCCTGTGCACCCCGACCTGCCACGCCCAGGACGCCCAGGGCAATGCGGTGGAATCCGTGGTGGCAGCTGGTGACATCGCCCGCTGGCCCAACCTCCGGTTCGATCACACGCCGCGGCGGATCGAACACTGGATCAACGCCATCGAAATGGGCCAAGCGGCTGCCGACAACCTCCTCGCCGGCCCCGACGCGGCCCGACCATTCACCCCGATCCCGCGGTTCTGGTCCCACCAACACGGCGTCCGCATCCAATCCGTCGGCATGCCCGCCCTGGGAACCGACATGGTCATCCTCCACGGGACCCCCGAGGTTAAGCGATTCGTCGCCGCATTCACCCAGCCCGCACCGGAGGGCCCGATCCTCGTCGGCGCCGTCGCCCTCGACTCCCCCCGCGCACTGCGCGACCTTCATGACCGCATCGGCGCACCCTTGACTGCTGCATAGACCGCTCACCCCGGCCTGGGTCTAAGACATGGTCGTGGGCAGTACGGGCTAGGCGGTGAAGCCGAGAACGTCCCGGAACCAGCCAAACCTTTGGGGCCCGACTGCAGAATCACGTGCCGGTCGATGGTGTCGGCGTCGCCTGAAAACTGACCCCGTGTCGACGCGTTGACAGGTGTCGCAGCGGGCGCGCAGAGCTGGCCAGGATGACCACTTCGGGCACCGGATTGGGCGGCGGCGGCCAGCATCATCGGCAGCGACCCGGTCGCAGCCAGCGTGAGGCCGACAACGTCGTTGCCAGCGGTAAGCCGATGTTGAAACGGATCGCGCGGTGCGCCGCGCAATGCGCGCATCTCGGGCGATGCCAAGGCTTCCGTAAAGATTCTTTCCTAGTTTGTATTTGAATGTTTGGAGGTCAGGATGCAGTGGTGGTGTCGCGGGCTCGCGCGTGCGTGACTCCGTCGAGCAGCGCCGTGACTAATCGCTCGCGCGCAGGGCCCTCGGCGAACACCAAGTGCCAGGGTTGAGTGTTGGAGTTCGAGGGTGCGCGTCGAGCTAGTTCCAACGCCTCGACGACGTCTGAGCGTGGCACCGCCTGGTCGGGGTGGAAGAGCCTGATCGATCGACGTTCTCGTACGACACGGTCGAACTCAGCCACTCCGCACATCCCCTCCACAGCGTTCGGGATGACCGTATCTAAGTCATCCGCATGCGGTCCCGCAACCAATTGAGACAGATCCCGTCTGAGATGTCCCCGGCCTCCATCATGGGTGTCACGGGGTGGACGTCGAGCGTGGGCAGCCGGAGGGCGCTGGTGGTCGGCGCTGTCGTGGCGGTGGTGGCCGTGGCAATTTGTGAGATGAGCGTGCTGTACGCCGTGCTGCCCGCAGACGAGGCCGCCCTGCAGGTCCGCGACGCGATCCCACGGGGTCGGTGCTCCCCACGTCCGAGTCGCTGGCCGATCTCGCCGCATTTGATGAGCCGCTGCCCGACAGCGGCCGTGACGCGGCCGAAACGCTCGCCCTGCTCGACGACTAAGCAGCTTCGCGACTGGGGAGACGAACGGCGGCTGGATGTCGGACCCGCGGCCTACCGTGGGTGTGTTACCGCGGGGAAAGGTGAGTATCGAAGTGGAGACGCTCAACGAACAGTTCGCGCAAGCGGTTCGCAACGTGACGGTCAGTGGTGACAAGCGCGACCGTGCCGTCGCCGCGCACACCGGGGTGCGTGAGCTGTTGGAGGCCGATGCTGAACTAACGGACTGGGGCATCGACACGCTGCTGATCGGTTCCTACGCCCGTCAGACTGCCCGCTACCCCGGCAAAGATGTCGATGTTTTCCTCCGGTTCACTAACTTGTCGGTTCGCCACAGCCCGCAGAAGATCTTCGACGCCGTGGAACGGGTCCTCGTCGCCGAGTACGGATTGGAAGACCACGGTCAGGGCGGCCGGATCACTCGCCAATCCCGGTCATTGAAGATCGACTTTCCCGATCCCGAAGACCACTTCAGCGTCGATGCGTTCGCCATCGACGCGGTGCCAGCCGTGCCGTGGGGAGATCACTGGGCGATCCCCAACCGTGACCGCGACAAGTGGGACAACGACGAGAAACGGTGGATCAAGACCAACCCGGTGCAGTTCGCTGCAGACACCAACACCCTGGCCGTCGCCGCGTGGAGTCCCGTCGTCGGAACCACCAACGCCTACCGACCGGTCGCCCGGCTGCTTCGGCAAGCGCGCCACGTTCACCTCGGCAGCCAACGCCCCGGCGGACTGTTCATCGAAATCGCCGGCTACTACGCCTGGAAGGACGGCCTGGTGACCGGATCCACCTGGGCTGAACTGCTGGCCTCCACCTTCGAGCACGTCGCCGAGCGGCTGGCCGGAAGCGCCGAAGGCGGGCTGCTCGACCCCGTGCTGAACACTCCGCTGAAACCCGAACTGGACCACTGGCAGTGGAACTCGGCAGCCCAGACCTTCGAGCGCCTCGCCCCGGAGGCACGCGACGCGCTCGATGCCGAGAAGTGCCGGGCCGCCAAGATGTGGCGTGACATCCTCGGCGACAACGAACGCGGCGCAGTTCTCCCCCTGCCCGAAGGCTGCGACGCCGCCGGCTTCCCGATCGGATCGGTCACCGCGGTCGGCGCACTGGGAAGTGATCAACCCCGTGGCTTCGCCCTCCCGCCCTGCCGTCGACGCGCACCGCTCGACCCGTAGTGCGCACCTACGACGACGCCGCCTACGACAGGTTCCGCGCAGGGCTGATCGACGCCCGCTTCTCTCCGGTGCCGGGTGAGGACCCGCCCGTATGGACGGGTCCCATTCGACCGAGCCTGCGTCCACTCACCGACGCCACGCGCATGCAGATCCACTTCTACCCCGGCTGGCCCCTGCGCTACGCCCACGTCCACGTCGATGGCCTGCGCACCGAGCACGACGCCCTGGGCACGATCTGCCTGTGGGCCGAAGACGACCCCGCCCAGGTCGACGGCCGCCGTTTGGAATCCCTATGGGATCGACTCGACAAATGGGCTCACGCTGCGGCCACCAGCTTCGGCCCCGACGACGCCGCCCTAGATGCCGCTCACCTGTTCCGCGAACGCAGCAGCACCTACCGCGCCGAACTACCCCTCCAAGACCTACTCGACAAGGGCACCACCGGCTGGACCGCCCCAGTCTTCGGAACCCTGCAAGGCTCCACGCTGCTCATCGCGCACGGCAATCCACCCGATCCACGCGCGGCGGGAACACCGGTCCTGACGGGCGCAACATATCTTCTAGCGGCGATGACTCACCCTCCCCGGACCCTCGACGACGCCCGCCAGGTCCTCGGTCGCCGGCAACGCCGAAACCTCGAGGCGGGACTGGCCAGACGATCGAACGCCGCCTTCCCCACCCCCAGTGGCGGACACGACTTCATCGTGCTGACCTGGCCACGCCACGGCGATGACCACGACGCAGTCGTACTCGCCTTCTCTGGAGTCGAAACCACGCTGCAGACCACCGCGTTGACAGTGACAGCCAACGACGTCCGCGCACTTCGACGCCGCGCCGGCCCCGACGCCGACCTGCTGGCGACCAAGACCGTACTGATTGCCGGCGCCGGCTCGGTGGGCGGCCACGTCGCCGTCACGCTGGCATCAAGCGGCGTCGGCGCACTGCGCCTGCACGATGACGACCACCTGGTCAGCGCCAACCTGGTCCGCCACGTCAGCGAACGCCGCTTCGTCGGCCACCGCAAGACCCTCGCCGTAGCCGACGCCGTCAACGAACACGCCCCCTGGACCACCGTCACCAAACATGGTGATCTTCCCTACGATCCGATCGCTCTGAGCACAGCCATCACCGACGTCGACCTCGTCATCGATTGCACCGGCATCCTGCCGATGACCGCCGCGCTGGCCCACGTCTGCCACCACAATCACATCGACCTCGTGACCGGCGCCCTGTTCCACCACGGCGCACTCACCCGCATCCAACGACAAACCGCCTCCGACACCCCACTGGCCAGCCGCCCTGCCGACCCGCGCTATCACGACCTGCCACCCGATGACAACCACGCCGCGATTACTGGATTCCTCGAACTCGGCTGCACCGCACCGGTGAACAACGCCTCCCCCTCGGCGGTGCTCACCGGTGCCGCTGACATCACCGCCGCCGCGATCGACGTGCTCACCGACCGGCTGGTCCTGCCCGATGAGCGCATCACCGTCCTGCGCCCGATGCAGCATCCGTTCGACCGCCTCGGCGTCGTCAACCCACCGCCGCACGACTGAGTCCACCGCGCATGCCCGCCACCACACGCCTGCTGCTCGCCGAATCAGCCCGCGCCGCACTGACCGCAGCCGCGGCGCGCGCCCACCCCTACGAGACCGGCGGAATACTCATCGGAGTCCTCGCCGACGGCCACCCGTGGGTCACCGCCGCCATCGAAATACCCGCCACCGAACGAGGCCGCGCCCACTACCGCATCCCCGGCGGAGCCACCCACGCCGCCGTCCAGCGTTCACGCGCGACCGACGATCGACTGGGTTATCTCGGGGACTGGCACACCCACCCCGCCGACGCCGGCCCCAGCCCAACCGACCTGACCACGCTGGCCATCATCTCCGTGGCCCACCCCCGCACACCCAACCCCACCCAGATCATCGTGCGCCGTACCCCCATCGGCTACAGCCTTGATGTGCGCCGTGTCGTGCACTGCACCCCGCGCGCATGTCACATCGTGCTCACCGGCGACCTCCCACCGCGGCTCATCGACCACACCCACCGCACGCGCCTCCGCGCACCCCACCTCCAACCGACAGGAGTGCCGATGACCCCGAATGACCTACCCAGCGCGAGCGGTGCACGTCTCGCCGGCGACAGATACCAGTGGCTGCACGTCTGGCGCGCGTGCATGGAAGCGCTGCACCACAACGTGGCCCGCAACACCGACAACCCCATCATCGCGGTGGGCGTCGAAGAACCCGGAGTCGGCAACGGCGACGACGTCGTGCGGCACCGCCAACACCCGCCGAACACCTACACCCAAGTCAAGTACGCCGTCGATCACCGCACCCCCGTCGGCCTCGTCTGGCTCGACGAGAAACACATTCTCACCAAGATGGTCAGCACCCACCAGTCGCTGACCGCCACCGGCACACCAATCGGGCTACATCTGACCACCAACCGCACCATCGACCCCACCGACGTGCTGATGCGCGACCTCGACGGGCGAGACGGGCGTCTCTTGCCCCGAGCCGCCCAAGACGGACCCCAATCCGAGCGCGGCACTGCGCGCGCCGCATGGGCCACCGCCGCCCACACCGACGAGGACACCTTGATGCGATTCCTCGCCGACTTCCACCTCGAAGTCGGCTACGAACCCAAACAGCTGCGCCGCGAAGTAGGACTACTCATGACCGCCAACGGATTACGATCCGACGACGCCGCCATCGATCAAGCCGTCGACTGGGTGTCACAAGAAGTCATCGCCGGCCACCGCCGCCTCACCCTGGCCGACATCACCGACGCCGTCACCACACTCGACCTGCGCGCCGGATCGCCGTGGACGCCCATCTCCATCGCCACCATCAGCCACGACCACCTAGCCGACCATGCTGCCGTCAGCATCGACTGGGTAGACCGCATCGCCGGCGACACCGCCTGGACGCGAATCGCGCCAGCACCACCGCACACCTGGGCCGAACTCGCCGACGACATAAAAACCCTGCCCGCCCAACTCGGCGATACCCACCGCATCCTGGTGGGTGGCCACATGCGCCAAGCCACCGGGTTCCTCGTCGGCGCCGAACTGCGGCGCGTCCTGGGCTACCAACTCGGCATCCGCCAAGGCGACCAATTATGGACCGGCGAAGAATCCGCCGAGCCCTTCGAGCTGACACTCACCCGCGAAGCCATCGGCCGCGGAACCGAAACCGCGCTGATCGTGACCGTTGCGGACAGTGCCGCTGACGTCACTGTGGACTGGATCCGGCGCACAAAACTCCCCGTGGACACCGCGATCATCGCCACTCCCGCCTCCGGCGCCCCATACACCGTCCCGTCCCCCGCCGCGGCCAACAGCCTGGCCCTCGCGGTACGCAGCGCGGCGCGCCGCAACGCCGGTGCAGCCGCAATGCACCTGTTCCTGATCGGGCCCCTCGGCCTGGCCGTGTTGCTCGGCCACCACTGGAATCGCGTCACGACAACCCACGTCTACGAACACCTCGGCGGCGTCGACTACGTCCACGCCTTCACCGTCGACGCCTAGCTCAGCACCACCACCGGCTCGCCTCACCGACGCGCTTTCTTGTTGCCTCTGACCGGGCGCCGTAAATACAGTGCCGTTTGACCGAGCGTGGACGCGTCGGGCCCGAGCAGCAAGGCAGCCGTCAACGTTCCGAACACCATCGGTGGGTCAGTCATCGCCATGGGCCGGCACACCGTGACCACCGCACCGTCGTGTGTCGTCGACACCGTGCACACTCGCGCGACGTCAGCGACATTGCTGAGCAAGCCCAGCCCGGTCAACGCGACGAAGACCAGCAACGCCGCAGACCGACGAACACGATCGGCCACCGATTCAGACCCTCGCAGTGACGCCATCAGGTGACTCCCTCGACTCGTTACCGGCCACTACAGCCACCATGGAGTCACCACCTGCCCGACCAGCAGGGCTGGGCCGTATACGTAGCAAGAACCGGAAGCCGATGAGCCACCCCGATGCCCTCCGTGACCCCGCGGCGCTGCGCCAGTGGCTGCGTGCCCTGGCATCCGGCCAATCACGGCGCGCGCCGAAGCCCGCGGCACCACTAAACCTTGATCTGGCCGCTCTGCGCAGGACTGTTCGCCGACAGCTCGACCAACTCGTCACCGCAGGAAAGCTGCGCGCCGAACACGCCCACGCGTGGTCAGCAGCGGCCGGCCTGTACGGCGCACCGGTCGGTCAACCAACCCTCGCCGCACAGCACGGCGTCACCGACCGCACCATCCGCTCCTGGCTCACAAGCACCGACAACACGCTCAACTCAGCCCTGCAGCATCATGCCAGCGAGCAGCCAAAGCCTTCGGCTCCCGCATCACCGGCTGATGCCGAGCTGGATTCAGTCGTCGCGATCGCAGCCCTGCTAAAAGCCCTCACCGTCACCCACGCACCACCAGAACACCAGGAGGCTGTCCACCAATACGCCGCCGAGCGCCTGCATGCGCCGCGACCAGCCGCTCGACCAGGAAGCAGACGCTGGCTACGCCAGCGGTTCCTCCCGACCGTCCCGGCCCGCGCAGAGGCAGCCCTTAACACGGTGCTCACCGATGAACGCATCGCAGCCGACGACACCCCCACACTGCTGTCCATGCCCTACCAGCTCCACGACGACCCCGCGGCCGCCATCAGCGAACTGAGCCGCGCGTGGAGCAGCCGGGACCGCATCTTCATTCCCCTACTGGCCAACCACGCGCTGCGGACCGCGCGAGCGCACCCCGAACTCCCCGTCGACGACCGGCTCCACATGCTCGAAGTCATCTCCAACGCCCTGCGCGACGCGGAGAACTTGCAAGCATTCATCGTCGGAACACAATGGAAAACACTTGCCCGCAACACATTCGGCCCCCGCGACCCACGGGTATGGAAAGCCGACGGTCTACTCATCCACATGATGCAGATCCACGGCTACCACGACGCTGCGCGCCGCGCGCAAGAACGCCACATTGCCAACTTCCCCCACGCTAAATTCACCGACCCCGCCGACGCGGCGTTACACGACCTCGACCGCTTCGCACGCCAAATCACCCTCGAAATAACCCAACCAACAACCGGCAGCCGAGGGCGCGCCGCGGACCTAATTCGTCGCTTACGCAACGCACATGATCACCACCAATCCCCCAGCCCAGAAGACACCTTCACGGTTCTCCGCCGCCGCCTGGAAGTAGCTCTCCACGATGCGGTAGTGAACTCGCGCGGACAACGTCTTGGACAACGGCCATTCGATGCGCTGGTCACCCAACTGGAACAGGAAACTCTCGCATTGCAGCCACACCGAGCTCTCGCCCGCTACGAACTACTCCTTAAGATCGATGCTGTCAATGGCCAAGTTCAGGTATCCGCTGGTGGCCAGATAAAAGTATCCACCCCGTGCGGTAGTTCCTAGGTTGGCTTGGGGTTCTCCTTCCGGTACTTGGCGTCCTTCATGCGGTAGGAGTCGCCGTCGGTGATGACGACGGTGGCATGGTGCAGCAGCCGATCGAGGATGCTGACCGCGGTGGTCTGCTCGGGCAGGAAGCGGCCCCATTGTTCGAAGGGCCAGTGCGACCCGATGGCCAGGGAGCGGCGTTCGTAGGCGCCGGCGACGAGCCGGAAGAGTAGCTGGGTTCCGGTGTCGTCCAGTGGTGCGAACCCGAGCTCGTCGAGGATGATCAGATCGACCCGAAGCAGGGACTCGATGATCTTGCCGACGGTGTTGTCGGCCAGGCCGCGGTAGAGCGTTTCGACGAGGTCGGCGGCGGTGAAGTAGCGAACCTTGTGCCCGGCGTGGATCGCCGCGGTTCCCAGCGCGATGAGGGTGTGGCTCTTGCCCGTGCCCGTCGTTATCGCGGGTTCGGGGGGTGAGAGTGCCGCTTTCTGCCTGTTCAGGACGTTGTTGCGATCGATGCGACGTTTGGTGAGGGGTGGATGCCCCGTCGAGCCAGTTCGCGTCGTAGGTCGAGGTTCTCGCCGTGTGCTCGTTGGAGGGCGTCGCGGAGGGCTTGCAGTTGCTGGCGGTGCTGTTTCTTGAGTTCGGCGATCTGGCGGGTTAGGGCGATGACGAGGGTGCTGTCGGTGTCGACGGGCTGGTCGGCAGATGCTTTGCGGCGGGTGCCGCGCAGGTGCTCGATGCGTGTGCGTAGTTCGGGGTGCTTGTAGAGGAAGGCGTGGGAGACGCCTGCTTCGCGTTGCACCGCTTGGAACGTGATCGCGTCGCCGCGTTTGATGAGTCGGCGGATAGCCTGTTCGGCGTCTCTGGTTTTGTTCTGCGACTTGACTTTCGCTGCGTCGGTGAGGGCGGTGATGCGGCGTTGTCGGGAGTCGGTCAATGGGGTCTCCTACGGTGGGCGGTCAGGTCGAGCGGCAGCGGGATGGGTCCGGTGCTGGCTCGATGACACTGGGCTGTCTGGCCGTGTGTCGCGGAGTCGGGCACGTCGTCCAGAGCGGCCAGGAGCCGGGTGAGCGCGGAGTGTTCGGCGCGACGGTGGATCAGCCATACGTTGTCGTCGGGCATGGAGTGGCCGTGTCGTTGCTCGAATTCTGTTGTGGCCCGGTCGATCAGGTTGGTGGTCTCGCGGAGTTGGCGTTGCAGGACGTCTCGGTGGGTGTGGTCGGTGACGAATACCGAACAGGTCAGGCAGGCGTTGCCTTTGTCGCAGGATTGCAGTGGTGGCAGCATGCACCACCCGTTGGGCAGGAACCGGTCTGCGCGGCGGAACAGGTGCAGGCTGTCGTGGTCGTCGCTGCTGAGTTGGATGCGGGTGCCGTCGGATCGCAGCTTGGCGGTGGCCAGGAATGCCTGCTCGGCGTGCTCGTCGCGGGCGGCGATGTAGTGCATGGTCATGGTGGGGGTGGCGTGCCCGGCGTAGCGCTGCAGGACGTGGATCGGTAGCCCGAGTTCGGCCAGTCGGGTCAGGCGGGTGTGGCGGAAGCGGTGGGTGTGGCTCAATCGCACGACGTGGCCTTTGGCGTCGGTGATCTGAACGACGTCGCTGAGGGTGCGTAGCACCCAGTTGTAGGTGCCCGATGGATAGGGTTTGTCGCCGCGGCGGTTGCCCAGACGCCGGGCGAACAGATACCGCCTGGTGCTGTCGGGGTACTGGATGTGCAGCCAACGGTGTTGTTCGGCAATGACTTCGGTGACCTCGTAGTCAACGAGGATGGTGTCGGGTGCGACGTCGATCTTGCTTTGTGCGTAGCGGAAACGGGTCAGTGTTTGGTCCTCGGCCGCCGCTGTGGTGGTGGGTGCAGCTGAAAGGCAGTCGAAGTCGCAGGTGCGGATTTCGCTGGCTCGGCGGCCGGTGAGGATCTGCAGCAGGATCATCCGCATTGCTTGCGGGTCGTCGAGTCCGTTGGCGGTGATGGTGCTGCCGTCGCCGCGGGTGATGGTCATCTGCTCCGTGCGAGGCAATCCGATCAGCGGCAGCGCGGCGGTGATCTGCGCGAGTGCGTGGTCGTCGATGTAGTTCGCGTCGTTGAATCCGCGTTGGTGCGGTATCCGGGTGACTCGGCTGAACCAGCTGGCCGCGTGAGCGGTGGTGACCCGGTGCCAGGGCTCGATGTCGAGAATGCGGCGAGCCTCGGCGGGATTGGCGGCAATGAAGTCCAGGAGGCCGGCCACCGCTCGCAGGTCGTCGTTGATTCCTCGGATCGGCACGGTTCTTCCGAGGTGGCGTGTGTCGGAGTGGCGGGTGACACGGTTGGCGGCCACGGCGGTCCACCGTGCGAATGCTGCTGCCTGTTCGACCGCGCTCGTTGGGTCGCCCAGGATCTCGGTGGGGTCATCGAAGCTGGCGGTCAGCCAGTTGTCGAACCGGCGGAAGCTGCGCATGCGTTCCTGGCTGACGCTGGTCCAGCGCAGCGCCCCGGATTCGAGCATCGTGCCCAGGTGCCACTTCACCGCGGCCCGCAGCCACGGCAGTCGGATGTCTCCGGGTGAGCAGCCGTAGTTGGCGACTGGTTCACGATCGCTCAGTGGGATCCGCGGATCGCAGCGCGGGTGCCAGAAGTCCAGCTGCCACCACGGGCCGTCGTGGCTGGCGGCGATCAGGGCGTGGCGAGCGAAGCCGAACAGTGCGTGCACCCGGCCCCGACCTCGGGGTGAGGGTAGTCGCTTGCCCCTGCTGAGATAGAACCAGCTCTGCAACACCGCTGCGGCGTCGTAATCCATCGCCCGGATCGATGACGGGATATCCCGGCCCGCGGTGACGGCCCGGCGAATCATGTTGGCCAGCTGAGCCATTGCCAACACCGAGACGCGGGTGCCGTCACTGGCCTGCCAGTGCGCCATCCACGCCAGCTCCGCCGCGAACGGGTCGGGCAGCCCGCTCAGATCCAGCTGCGGCCAATTGTTCTCGGTGATCGAGGCCCAGTTCCCGATGCCGGGTCCGAGCACGGGGCCACGCCACTGTGCCGGCAGCTCGTCCCAGAGCCGCCAGATCGGGTCGAGGTGTTCGGCCCTGCGCAGCCGCAGGTGGCTGTGCTCGTCGATCATTCGACCACCCGCCAGCTGCTGGCGTAGGTCGCCCAGTTGGCGGCTGCTCGCAGTGCTTCGTCGTCGCGGACCCAGCCGTAGAGATCCAGCGTGGTCTGCACATGAGCGTGACCAAGACGCCGGGAGACCACCCATTCCGGTGTTCCGGCGAGCAACAAGGCGGTGGCATGGGTGTGGCGGAACCAATGCGGCGTCCAGCCCGGCGGCCCGATACCGCGCCGGCGCAGCGTGGCCACTTTCTCCCGGACCGTCGTCTCCCGCAAGGCGGCCAACAACGGTGGTCGAGACACGTTCACCAGCAGCGGCGACGCATCTGTCACAGCGATGCCGGATTCGGCTGCTCGGCAGGCGATATCGGTGAGATAGTCGGCGAACAACCGCTCGAGGTCGGCACCAACGTAGATTCGTCGCGGTCGCATCATCTTCACCCGCGCTCCGTTGGGATTATCGGCCCGCGGCACGAGCTGCACATACGCGGTCTCGCCGCGGCCGAGCACGAACTCGCCGATCCGCAGGCCCAGCGCCTCCCCGAGACGCATGCCGGTTTCGGCCAGCAGGGCGAACACGAACCGGTCCCGCAGATTTCCTCGCCACGACCCGGACTCGGCATCGAAGACCGCGCAGCCATCCAGGATCGCCTGGATCTGCTCGGGCAGCAGCAACGGTGGTCTGTCGCGGCGGCGGTCGCGGCGCACCCGCACCAGCGATGACGCCGCCGGGGCCGACCGCGCATCCAGATGCGCCAACAAGCCCCGGGCCGGCCGACGCCGCGGTGTTCCTCGAAGCAGCCGTCCCGCCACCACCACACCGGACACCGCGTCATGCCAGCGGTAGAACGAAATCAACGCTGCCAAGCGGACTTCCAGCGTTGCCGCACTCGGCGCCTGGCCCGACTCAGCCGGCCGGTGCTCAATAGTGCGGCCGTTGCGTTGCCAAGACAGAAATGCCGTGAAAGCCGGGACACCGACATCACACCAGGAGTCAGTCTGCCCGCGCTGCTCCAGGAAGGTCCACCACTGCGCCAACGAGGTCGCATACCCGCGCACCGTGTTCGGCGACCACAGGTGCCGGTGGGCTTCTATCCACTCCTCAACCGGACCGACCGTTGCGTAGTCCTCGCCGAGCACAGTCCAGGTCCGCTGCCCTCCCGCAGGAGACACTGCCACCGGATACGCCATCGTTGCCGTTCCTTCACGTTGAAGAACACCCGCCGATAAACCGGCAACAACGATGACTCGCCCAGCATCAACCTCTTTGTCGCATACATAGATTCGAGCGTGTTGCTACCCGTTGATAACGGCTGGGCCGATGATCGCCAGGTTCTGTTGTGCCCGTACCCATTCCAAGCTCGAAAGGTAGTCGAACACCTTCGGCTGGATCGAGGAGCCAGCCACGTCGAAGGACTCCAACGTCTTCGGGACGGGGAATGCCGCGGACTTGAGTCGGTTGACGACATTGGAAGCATCGCGGGCCGCCAACTCCGTTTCTACCAGCGTCCGCAGGACCTCCTCGGGAGTCCAACGTTGCGTCTTGGCGGTGATCAGCACTTCGGGTGCCATCCGCCGCACTGCGGCCAATTTCAACCGGCGCAACCCGGCGTCCAGATCAGCAGCAAGTGGCGGAACCGACAGCGGTGCAACAGGTTCGGTGACGGTCATCGGTGCCGTCTTGGTCATGACGTCGCCTCGCCGTCGACGACCGGGGTCATCTTGTAGGCGTCCAGAGATCGAGTCGGTGCGACCGGCAGGTCCAGGATCAACGCGTCTCCGGCCGAGCGGGGGTGTGGAGTTCCAGTGCCAGCGGCCAGGATCGAGCGCACGTCAGCAGCACGGAACCGGCGAAACGCCACCGCCCGATGCAGTGCCGCGATGAGCGCGTCGGTGCCATGAGCGGCGCCCAACGCCAGCAGCACTTCGAGTTCGGAGCCCAGGCGGGTATTGCCGATCGCGGCGGCGCCGACCAGGAATGCCTGGGCATCCTCGCCGAGGTCGCAGAACTGCTTCTCCACGCTGGTCTTGGGGCGCGGCCCGCGGCTCGGCGCCGGACGGGGACCGTCGTAGTGCGCGTCGAGGATCGATGCACTGCCCGGCGCGACGAGTTCGTGTTCGGCCACCATCACCCCGGTGGACGGCTCGACCAGACAGACCGCACCGTGATCCACAACGACGGCCACCGTGGCGCCGATCAGTCGCGTCGGCACCGAGTAGCGGGCCGACCCATAACGAACGCAGGAGAGCCGGTCGACCTTGCGCAGCACCGCCGCCGCCCCGATCTGCAGCCGTAGCGATGGGAGTGGTTGCAGTAGTTCGCGTTCGGTGATCAACCGCTCGTCGGGGACTACCTGGATCTCCGCATGGACGGTGGCGTTGACTTCGGCGCACCACGCCACCGCAGCGGCGTTGGCAGACCGGATGTCGACGGCCACGCCATCGATGGCGGCCTGGGTCAGCAGCGGCACGGCCAGATCGCGCTGGGCGTACCCGCACAGGTTTTCCACGATGCCCTTGGAGCGGGGATCGTTGGCGTGGCAGAAGTCCGGAGCGAACCCGTAGTGCCCGGCCAGGCGCACGTAGTCCGGGGTCGGCACGACGACGTTGGCGACGACCCCGCCTTTGAGGCAAGCCATCCGGTCGGCCAGTACCCGGGCCGGGACCCCGCCGATCTCGGAGAACGCCTCGGCGATCATCGCCAGCGTGGTCGACGCCCTCTGATCGGTGGCGAAGCGGACGAACCGCCACCGGGAGAATGCCAGCACTGCGCAGAACAGGAACAGCCCCGGTGCGGCCTGAGCCCAGTCGATGACCAAGTACTCACCCGGCGACCACACCGCCGGACGACGACCCGAATGATTGTTACTGCGCCACAACGTTTTCGCGTCGGCGACCAGCCGTCGGAAGTTGCGACCGGACCCCTCGTACCCTGCAGCCCGAGCAATCGGCAACAGACGCTTGGCCGAAATCCGAGCCTGAGACTTGTCGATGCGTTCGGCGACCATCTCGGCCACCGCATCGTAGTTGTGGGTCCGGTCGGCCCGCGGCTGCGGCGCGACACCGGCCTGGTCGGCTTCGAACTTGTCCACGACCTTCTTGACGGTCCTATGGGTGGTGCCGCACGCCTCGGCGGCGGCCCGGTAGGACCCGAGCTGTTGATAGGCGGAAATGATGTCCATGCGGTCCTTCGCAGATTTCAATGGAACTCCCCGATGGTGGCGACGTTTGGTTGGCGCCTTCACCGTCACCATCGGGGCCCGCAGTTCCTGATCGACACGACGAACACGGGGTGGATACTTTTATCTGGCCAAAACCGGATACCTCCACTTGGCCGCCAGTGGGTACTTTTTCACGGCCACGGACAGATGCCGCACGCCGCGACTGGAGTCGCATCCGTGCACGCGTTCCCGAGATAACCGCCACGCTGAACCACCCAGGTGCGCCTGCGAACCTGGCCGAACGCATCGACCACAGACTGCATGAGCTATTCGCTCGCGGACAGCTCGACGATCCTCCCAAACTCGCCATTCCACCTGACCCGCTGCGGAGCGCCAGGTTCACATCACTCCACGCGAGCCGAAGACATCGCGACCTGTGAGAGAGCGCAAACGAACGAGGCTGGTTCACCCCAATAGCCGATAGCTAGATGTAAATTATTTAACTCTCCGGCGCAGTTGTGCTTCTTCGTTGCATCTCGACAGCTGGGTCGCCGCATCCAGACCAGATGGGATTTGGTCATGGATGCGACAGCACGCCCAAGTGACGTGCCACACTTCGTGACCAATTGGCCATTCAAGTGGTCATTCCAGATGGGATTTGGTCACGAAGCATGGGAAGTCACAATGATGATGATGTAGGTTCTCACGTTTCGTTGCATCGCGGACCACCGATGACCTGGGCGCCTGGGGACCTGTCTCGCGACGGCGCACCACGGTTTGTCTCACGAACCACTTCATTTCCTACGCCCCGCACCACAGACAGGCCGGTCGAACCGCAGCGCCGAACATGGGGGCAGAGAATTGCGAGGCGTCTCGGTCGGTGAGCGTCGTTCAGGCAGTCGGTTCTCGTCGTTGTTGTTGAGTTGGCGTTGGGGTGGCCCACCGTTGACGGTTGCGGTGTTCTGCTCGGCCCTAGGTGACGTTGAAGGTGGCGGTTGCCCATGAGTTGTTGGCGTATCCCTTCGGATTCCACAGTGTCGCAGCGGATTCGGGTTGGGTGGAGCCGGTGCTGTCCCAGGCGCGGACGGTGACGTGCAGCGCTCCGGGTGCCGCGCAGAGCGCGAAGGACCACAGCCGCCAGCTCCACTTGCTGTAGGCGGGTTCCAGGTCGGCTTGAGCCCACGAGGTGCCGCCGTCACAGGACACGTCGACGCGCTCGACGGTGCGGTCGTCCCCGGCCAGGGCGTAGCCGCGCAGGGTCAGCGGTCCTGCTGGCGCCGTCGCACCGTCTTCGGGTGCCAGGATGTCGCAGTTCAGCGCGACCGAGGACAGGGAGATGCCGTCCCCCGGCTCTGCGGTGTCGGGGTCGGCGTCGGCGGGCAGGATGCGGTAGGCGCTGGATTGGAAGAAGTTGTCCGACGGTTCGGGTTGCACGGTGATCGACGTGATCCACTTGATGCTGCGGGCGCCGATGTATCCGGGAACCACGACGCGTACCGGTCCGCCGTGTACCCGGGGCAGGGGTTGACAGTTCATCCCCCAGGCCAGCAGGACTTCCTCGGACATGGCTTTGGTCAACGGAATCGACCCGCCGTAGGGCTGCGTCGGGGTGGCCAGCTCGGAGATGTCGGGGGCGCCGAACGCTACGTGAAGCGACGCGTCGGTTTTCACGCCGGCGGCCTGGAGAACGTCGTGCAGGCGCGCTCCGCGCCATTCGGCGGTGGAGGTGGCTCCCGGACCCCAGGGGTCCTCTCCGGGGATGTCGCGGACGCGGTTGAATCCGGTTCGGCGGTTTCCCGCGCATTGCAGGGTCGCGATCACCGCATGCGTACGGAATTGGCCGGTCAGTTCGGCGAAGGACAGGGCCAGGGGTTCGGCCACCAGGCCGTCGATCCTGAGCTGCCAGTCGACCTTGGCGAGTTCGGGGATGGGTCCGTGGTTGCGGCTGTAGAAGGTGTCCACGGGGGTGACGTCGCGCCCTGACAACGCCGATGGGGCGGGTTCGGCGTTGAATGGCGACTCTTCGTGGACGATGGTGTCGGACCGCTTGTCCCACATCGGCTACTCCTTGTCACGCGTTGGATGGCGCCTCGTTCGGTCGGAGGTCAGCGGGCGAGTTCGAGGCCCGCGGTGGTGGCGACGTAGACCGCGATGACGAGGAGGAGGACCGCGAAGCTGCGAGTCAGGGCATTGCCGGAGATCCGGTCGCTGACCGCGGTGCCGGCGAAGGACCCGGCGACGGCGGCCAGGGTGAAGGGGACGACGATTTGCCAGGGAATGCTTGCGGTTCCGAGCCGTTCGGCGAAGGCCCCGGCGCTGGTGATGGCGATGATGACCAATGAGGTACCCACGGCAACGGGCATCGAATACCCCAGCGCCAGCACCAGGGCTGGGACGATGAGGAAGCCGCCGCCAACGCCCAGGAAGCCGGTGAGGAATCCGACGACTAGCGCGGCAGCGACCAGCTTGCCGGCTTGCGCTGTGGTCACTCGCGGCTTGGTGGCGGTCGCGAGAGCTACCCCTGACTGGGTGACGTCGCCAACGGCTTTCGCGTCCGACGTCGAGCGGTCGTCGGGTTCGGGCGCGGTGCATTTCCTGGTGCGTCGCAGCATCGCGACCGCGGCCACGACCATGAGTGCAGAAAACGCGATCAGCAGGATCTGAGGGTCCACGGCGCGGTTGAGGATCGAGCCACCGAACGCGGTGACCGACCCGATGATCCCGAAAACCGCCGCAGCCTTCCACCGGACGTGTCCGCCGCGGGCGTGGGCGACCGCGGCGATCACCGAGGTGATGCCCACGATGATGAGCGACGCACTGGTCGCCGACTGCGGGCCCACGTGAAGCAGGGACACGAGCACGGGCACGGTGAGGATGGACCCGCCGCCCCCGAGAGCGCCCAGGCAGAGACCGATCAGGACTCCGCAGGCGATGGCGATGGCGACGGTGGACATCTCAGATGACCGTGCCGGGGGTGCCGTCGTCGCGGAGAACGGGGTGTCCGGCGTTCTGCCAGGCTGTCATCCCGCCGGACAGGTTGTGCACCGCCAACCCTGCGGTGGCCAATTTCGTGGCGGCCTTGCTGGACCGTCCCCCTGAGCGGCAGACCACGACCAGCGGTGCCATGTCGGTGTGCGCGGAAGGTTCGAGGTCACTCAGGGGCACGTGCACGGCCTTCGGGGCGTGGCCGGCGGCCCACTCGTCGTTCTCGCGGACGTCGATGAGGCTCGCCGTGCCCGCGTCGATCATCTGCCGGGCCGTGGTGGGGTCGACGTCGGGCAGGGGTTCGGCCATGAGATTTCTCCTCTACGTGGTGGTGGACGATTAGCTGCGTGACAGTGATTCGGCGGTGAGGAACTGGTAGCCCTCACTGGGTGAGAAGCGGGCGCTGACGGTGAAGCGGTCACCGCGAATCACGGTGTGGCGCAGTTCCACTGGGCGGGCGCCCATGAAGCTGAGCCGTCGGATCGCCAATGCAGCCGACCGCTCGTCCAGATCGAGCAGGGCGGCGTCGGCGGGTTCGGGAACCACCGCGGTGACGTCTTCGCGGCCCCCGGTGAGTCGGATGCCGCAGCGCGTGTCGAGTTCGATGTAGAGGGCGGTGTGGGTGAAGCTCGCCTCGAGCAGGGGTTCGGCGAGCTCGGCGGGCAGCCACGCAGAATCCAGCGCCAGCGGTAGGTCACCGGCCATGCGGAGGCGCTCCAAATACACCAGGGGGGCATCGGGGCTCATCTCCAAGGTCGCGGCCACCGCCGCGTCGGTGCGGATCTCCAACGCCCGCACCACGCTGTACTGGGTCAGGCCGGTCGATTCGACCGCCGCGAAGAGGCTGTACAAGGCTCCGAGGGGCTGCTCGATGACCGGTACGTCGGCCAACCGGGTGGCGCGGCCACGTTCGGCGATCAGCACGCCGTCGGACCGCAGGTGACGCAGCGCCTCACGCACGGTGTGACGGCTCAAACCGTAGGCAGCGGTCAAGGCATGTTCGCCGGGAAAGCCGTCGGTGAACTCGCTGGCGGCGATGCGCTCCACGAGATCGTCACGCAGCTGCGCCCACAGCGGCAGCGCGCTGGACCGGTCCATGCGACCGCTCAGATCACCATCGACCACGCCGAACCTCCACTTCGCAGAAGACTGCCCGCCGCCCTTGATTACTCCTGGGAGGGTGCATTAGCGGCGAACACCCGCTACTCTAACCTAATGTACGTACATCCGTACGCCCGTTCAAGGAGTGAGTCAGCGTGCACGTTGAAGTGATCTCCACCGAGGATCTCGGTGACCGCAGCTATCTGGTCCACGACGGGACCTCCGCGGTGGTCGTCGACCCGCAACGCGACGTCGACCGCGTCGAGAAGGTGCTCGCCGACCTCGGGGTCCGGTGCGCGATGGTCGTGGAAACCCACATTCACAACGACTACGTGACCGGCGGCTACGACCTGGCCATGCGCAGCGGGTGCCCGTACGTGGTGAACGCCGCCGACGAGGTGTCCTTCGCCCGCCTCGCGGTGAGGGACGGCGATGAACTCACCGTCGGCGCCATGACCATCCGCGTGATGGCGACCCCCGGTCACACCGACACCCACCTGTCCTACGTGATCTCCGAGGGCGGAGGGACTCCGGCGGTGTTCACCGGTGGCTCACTGCTCTACGGCAGCGTCGGACGGACCGACCTCGTCGACGTCGACCGCACCGAGGAACTGACCCGCGCCCAATACCACTCGGCCCGTCGCCTGGCCGCCGAACTGCCCGACGCCACTCCGGTGTATCCGACACACGGCTTCGGCAGCTTCTGTTCCTCGGGGTCGGCCGCCGGCGGAGACGGCGGCACCATCGGGCAGGAGAAGGGCCGCAACGACGCCCTGGTCACCGAGGACGAGGACGCCTTCGTCGACACGCTGATCGCCAACCTCAGCGCCTATCCGGCGTACTACGCCCACATGGGCGGCCTCAACCGTGGCGGACCCACCGCACCGGACCTCTCCCCGCCGGCGGTGCTGGAGGCCGAGCAACTGCGCCACCGCATCGACGCCGGCGAGTGGGTCGTCGACCTCCGGGACCGCACCGCCTACGCCGCCTCCCACGTCCACGGCAGCGTGGGCATCGCTCTCGGGCAACAGTTCTCGACCTACGTCGGATGGCTGATGCCCTGGGGCACACCCCTGACACTGATCGGCGAATCCGCCGAGCAGGTCGCCGAGGCGCAACGCATGCTGGTCCGCATCGGAATCGACGAACTCCAAGGCAGCGCCACCGGATCGGCGGAGCAATTGAGCGCCGGGACGGCACCGTCGTCCTACCCGCGCCACACCTTCGCCGAACTCCCCGGTGTCCTCGTCGACGCCGGCTCCGCCACCGGTGACGACGCGGTACTGCTCGACGTGCGCCGCGACGACGAATACGCCACCGACCACATTCCCGGCGCCGCACACGTTCCGATGCACGAACTGCTCGACAAGCTCGACACCCTGCCACCCGGGCAACTATGGGTGCACTGCGCCAGCGGCTACCGCGCGTCGATCGCCGCGAGCCTTCTCGACCGCGCCGGCCGCGACGTCGTCTTCATCGACGACGCCTTCGACAGCGCCGTCGCATCGGGCTTGACTACGAAATCCCGAGACATCCCCCGCACCAGCTCGACCTAAGGAGGTCCGTCCACATGACCAGCACCATCAGCCACCAGGTCGCCATCATCGGCGGCGGCAACGCCGGCATCTCCCTGGCCGCCCGACTGCGGCGCGCTGGCCTGACCGACATCGGCATCATCGAACCCGCCGAATCGCACTACTACCAACCGCTGTGGACCCTCGTCGGCGGCGGATGCGCCCCATCAGCCGAGAGCAAGCGCACCGAGGCCTCGGTCATGCCCCAGGGCGTGGGCTGGATCAAGGACCGCGCCGAGCAGATCGACCCCGACGCCCAAACCGTGTCCACCGCGTCGGGCACCACCGTGCACTACGACCACCTGGTGGTCTGCCCCGGCATCCAGCTTGATTGGACCGCGATCCCCGGGATGGCTGAATCACTGGACGAACCGGCGGTTTCCAGCAACTACCGCTACGACCTCGCGCCCAAGACGTGGGACCTCATCCGCAAGATGCGCTCGGGCACGGCGATCTTCACCATGCCCGCCGGCCCGATCAAGTGCGCTGGCGCGCCCCAGAAGATCGCCTACCTGGCCGCCGACTACTGGCGCCAACAGGGCGTCCTGGACGCCATCCGCATGATCCTGGTCCTGCCCACCCCCGGCATGTTCGGGGTGACGGTGTTCGCCGACGAACTGGAACGCGTGGTCGCCAAATACGGCATCGAGGTCCGCAAGAACAGCGAAGTCACCACCGTCAACCCCGACACCCGCACCGTGACCATCACCGACAACGCGGCCGAGACCACGCAGGAGGTCGGCTACGACATGCTGCACGTGGTGCCCCGCCAGTCCGCACCGGACTGGATCAAGGCCAGCCCCCTCGCCGACCCCGACAACCCCGGGGGCTACGTACAGATCGACAAGAACACCATGCGCCACACCCGATTCGACAACGTCTTCGCCCTCGGCGACGCCGGTTCCTCACCCAACTCCAAGACCGGCGCCGCGATCCGCAAACAGGCTCCGGTCGTTGCCGCGAACCTGCAAGCCAGCCTGGCAGGAAAGCCACTGACCGCCACCTACGGCGGCTACGCCTCGTGTCCGTTGACCACCGCGCGCAACAAGATGCTGCTCGCCGAGTTCGACTACACCATGGAACCCGCGCCGTCGATCCCGCTGATCGACACCACCCACGAGCGTCGCGACATGTGGTACCTCAAACGCCGCGGCCTGCCTGCGATGTACTGGAACCTCATCCTCACCGGCAGGGCATAGGGCGGCCATGTTGATCGCGTCGGCGTGGGACGCCTACTACGCCGGGGTCGAGCACCCCTTTTGCACGGCCACGGCAACGGCGCTGACGTCTCGGATCGACCGGCTGCCACCGGGCCGGGCGATCGATTTGGGCTGCGGCCTCGGGCGGCACGCCCGCCATCTCGCCGAATCGGGCTGGTCGGTGCAGGCCGTAGATTTCTCTCGCGTCGCCATCGAAATCGCCTCCACTGCAGAAGGACCCAATATCAGCTATCACGTCGGTGACGTCACACGGTGGCGACCAGCCGAGCCGGTCGACCTGATCCTGGCCAGCTACGTGAACTTGCGGGTCGATGAGCTCTCCGTAGTCCTGGCCGCGGCCAGGACGTGGCTTACCCCCGGCGGGCACCTGCTCTACCTCGGCCACGCCCACCACGTCGCCCTGGACGGCGACGGCGTGCACGTGATGTTCCCTGACATCGCCGACTTGGCACGCGCCTGTGCTGGCATGCGGATCGACGAGATGGCCCATGTCGTGCGCTCGCACGTCGACACGACCACTGTCGACGTCCTCCTGCACGCTCGGACCTGGTGGAGCGACGCCACCGCGCTGCCATCGGCGCGACGGAAGCGCGCATCGGCGTGTCTCACGACCTCTTCAAATTTGCGATCTGCTGGAAGTCATCCGTGACATCTTGAAGCCCGGCATGAGAACCGGCAAGCCCCCGCCCCCGCCACTGTGACATCGATCGACCCCACAGTCGCACGCGATCCCGCGTGACTCACGTTCGCTGCATAAGTGCAGTCCTGATGCAGCCGAACTTGAGAAAGTGCAGTCAAACTTGAGACCCTACTTATGATCAATAACCACGTGCAAGGTCACGGAACGAGGCCATGTGCAGGGTGGACGCCACGGTGCACGTCTTGATCGGCCCGTTGCGGTGCTTGGCCAGGATCAGGTCGGCCTCCCCGGCGCGGGGGCTGTCGCGGTCGTAGCCGTCGGGCCGGTTGATGAGGATCACCAAGTCCGCATCCTGTTCCAGCTGACCGGTCTCACGCAGGTCCGACAGCTGCGGGATCTTGTCGGTGCGTTGCTCGGGGCCGCGGTTGAGCTGGCTGACCGCGATGACCGGAACGTCGAGTTCCTTGGCCAGCAGCTTGAGATTTCGCGAGAATTCCGCCACCTCGGCCTGGCGTGACTCGACCCGCTTCCCGGAGGACATCAGTTGCAGGTAGTCGACCACCACCAGTCGCAGGTCGGTCTTCTGCTTGAGCCGGCGAGCCTTGGCCCGGATCTCCATCATGGTGAGATTCGGCGAGTCGTCGATGTAGAGCGGCGCCTCGGTGATCTCGCTCATCCGCCGCGCCATCCGGGTCCAATCGTCGTCGCTCATCCGGCCGGCGCGCATGTCGGCCAGCTTGATCCGCGCCTCGGCCGACAGCAGTCGCATCACGATCTCCGACTTGCTCATCTCCAGGCTGAAGATGACGCTGCCCATGCCGTGTTTGATCGAGCAGGACCGCATGACGTCAAGTGCCAGAGTCGATTTCCCTTGGCCAGGTCTGGCCGCGAAGATGATCATCTGGCCGCCGTGCAGACCGGTTGTGACCTCGTCGAGTTCGGTGAAGCCGGTGGGAACCCCGACCGACTGCGCACCGCCGGACTGGATGGCGTCGATCTCGTCCATGGTGGGCTGCAGCAGGGTCTCTAGCGCCACCATGTCCTCGCTGCCGCGGTCCTCGGTGACGTCGTAGATCTCGGCCTGGGCGCGGTCGACGACGTCGGCGACGTCGGCCCCATCAACCCCGGCGTACCCGTACTGCACCACCCTGGTGCCGGCCTCCACCAGCCGCCGCAGCAAGGCCTTCTCGGCGACGATGCCGGCGTAGTAGCCGGCGTTGGCGGCGGTGGGCACCGTCGCGATCAGCGTGTGCAGATACGGCGCGCCCCCGATGCGACGCAGGACGCCGCGGCGATCCAGTTCGGCGGCCACGGTGACCGCATCGGCCGGCTCACCCTGACCGAACAGATCCAGGATGGCGTCGTAGACCTGGCGGTGGTTGGGCCGGTAGAAGTCCGCGGGGCGCAGCCGCTCCACCACGTCGGCGATCGCGTCCTTGCTGAGCATCATCCCGCCTAGCACCGATTGCTCGGCCGCCAAGTCCTGCGGCGGCTGCCGGCCGTCGTCGAGGTCGGTGTAGGCCTCGGGGGCTGCCCGGCGGCGTGTGCGCGCCGGGGATTCGTCGAGATCGGTCATGCCGGGATCGCCTCCTCGAGTTCGACGTCGACCTCACCGGCGGCGAGGTCGGCCGCGACGTGCGGCCAGCAGTGGTCACACACCGTGGCCATGGCCTTCAGTGGCAGCTCCGGGCGGTAGGTGCCGCGGTCGGATCCGCACACCACGCAGCTGCAGCCCCCACTGATCGCCAGGTCCATCAGCAGGTCGGTACTCAACGAATCCACAGCCCAGGTCGGCTCCGCCGCAACGGTTTCGGGCTCTGACCTGTGAGCGCCCAGGATGTCCTCCACCCAGCGCGCCAACGCTGCGCCCAAGGGCATCTCGGGGAACAACCGGCCCACCCGGCGCCCAGCGGCGGCCAGCGCCGCCACCGGGTCGCCGCTGCGGCGGCCGAACTTCACCTCGTCGGCGCGCAGCACCTCGGCACGTAGCACGGGGCTGGTCACGGCCGCTACG
Organism: Mycobacterium sp.; assembly: GCA_023264765.1. GTDB lineage: Bacteria > Actinomycetota > Actinomycetes > Mycobacteriales > Mycobacteriaceae > Mycobacterium. Next base: position 27,844 of record JAHFVC010000005.1, read on the forward strand.
TCGCCGTACCAGCGGGCGTAGGCGTCTTCGGCGGCCGCGCGCGTCTCGGCGGCCTGTTGGGCGTCCCACGCCGCCTGCAGTGGCCGCAGGAGCGGCCCGGATCCCACGACGTTGTGCCGCAGCCGCCAGAGCGCCAACCGCCACGGCCGCTCCACGTCGGCGGGCATCGGTGCCGTCAGCACGTCGAGGATGTGCTCGGGACGCCAGCCGCGCTCCAGTCGTTGCCGGATCTCCCGTGCCAGCATCCACCGCAGATGCTTGGGCAGCTGCGCCAACGGCCGGGGCAGCCCGCGCAGCACCTCCCGCAGATCGGTCGAGGAGACATTCACCCCAACCGGTCGAGAGCCCACCAACGGCGCTTCGGTCCGGGGGGTAGGGGGGTAATGAGTTTGGTCTTTATAAGGAAGGGGCTCGGAAAAGGTGACGGATTCGGGCTCGGAATGGCCGCTGTAGTCGACGATTACGCGCCCCGCACGGTCCCGTTCGAGCACCTTGATGTCACCCACGAAGCGGTCGTGGATGGCGATGAACGACCGCGTTCCCCGGCCCTGTGCGGGCCGGTAGACGATCATCTCGTCGGCCGCCAACCCGGCTAGCGCGCGGCCGACCGTCTTGAGGTCGTAGCGCCGCCCGCCGGCCGCCGCGATCAGCTCGACGACCTGGGGCAGTCCCACGCGGTCGTCGGCGAGCTTGCTCCAGCCGCACAGCAGCTTGAGCACCGCGGCCAGGGCGTGCTTGCGCGCGCCACGAAGCCGCAGACGCGCGGCGTCGGCCTCGACACGCTCACGCACCGTAGCGGCATCGCAAAACGCCACGCGTCGCCGATTCTGGCAAACGCATTTCTCGAGGTTCTGGGCTTCGCGACACGCCCATGAAGTTCCTGCGTTCACGCAGGTCACACGGCGTTGTCGAGAGACCCCGGTCAGATGTGGTGATCTGTGTCCAGGGTAAGCAGTACCCTGAGAAGCACCTAGCACGGTGTTCTCCCTGGTTATGCAGGACCTGAGAATCGAAGTTGGCGCTTCGGATCTCGCGAGGCTCGGAGTTGGCGCTCCGAGGAGGACCTTCTTTTTTTCTCTGTTTCCCACATCCCCCTCGGGGGGCTTGTGTCCTCTTGTCCCGCTATTGATTTGTGGGTCGTCTCGTTGGCGCGAGACTGTTAGAGCTGCGTCGTTAGACCTCCTTCACCGAGTCGTTACCCTCCATCCGGCCACGCCACAGGCCGGTGATCTTGGATCGACACGACCCCAGGGAGGCGTTGCCAGCACCACCAGGGCCGTTGTCGCAGGACTCGACACCCGTCACACACGTCACAGGTACCGCTTGCGCCAGGTGCCAACGGCCCACGCCAGGGCCTCATCGGTCAGCGATGACGCAACTTCGCGGGCGACCAGTGCACTGCGCGCCGCCTCAGCCGCCCGACGTGCCATCCCCGCCCGCTGGCAGCGCCTCGCAGCCATAGCGCCCAGGACCGACGCCACGGCGCTCAGCGCCGGCGCCCACCAGGTAGTTCCAGTCAGCGACCAGATGAAGCAGGCGCTCCACGCCAGGATGAAACCGGCCACGGTGCTCGGTGAATGACCGTGACGGGACCACCAGACCGCCGCTCGCCCGACCCAACGCTTAACCACGCCGACTCCCCTCCGCCCCGTCGGGACCGTCCTCGGCGGCGATGCCGCCGCCACGCAACGCGCGCCGCAGCAGGGCGGCGTAGGCATGCTTGGTCATCGCCGGCGTCATGGTGTGACCGAGTTCGGCCAACGTGGCGTCGGGGTTGCTGATGCGGTGCTGCAGGGCAGTGATCCACCGGTCGCGGTGCGCGCTGGGTGGCTGAGCGTGCAGCGCCGACAACGCGATCCGTGCGAGCACGGCCTGGGTGCGGCCGGCTTGAATGGCGCGCTGCCGGTTGGCTTCCGACCCCACGGCGGCCAATCGCGGGTTGTTGGTGCTCACCGGCGCACCTCCGTCGATGGCGCTTCGATGTCGTAGTGCGCGGCCAAGGCCAGCAGAGCCGAGCACGGTGACGACACCACGCACTCCCCGGTGGGTTGGCCCTCGCGTTCTCGCGCCCACGGGCCCGCCGTGAACGTGCACGCCGTGCACAGCACCGCCTTCTGTGGGCACGACGTCACCGCCGGTCCGTGCGCGGCCCGGCAGCCGCCGTGCGAGCACTGATGGCAGACCGTCAGCCGCGGCCGGTGCAGAGCGGCATGGGCGAGCAGGTCGGTGCGATGACCGGCCTGCCCCGGCGGTCCCGGCTGAGCGTCGGCGAGGATCGCGGTGAAGATCTGGCACAGCAGATCCCCGCGCGGATCCTCCCCCGCATCGGCGACGTAGGACGAAATTTCCTGCTCGACGGTGCCCCGGTCGATTGCGACCACCCAGCTGCACCGCTCGCAACGCACCTTGGGCAACCAAGGGCTGTCGTAGGTGAACGGACCCATCGCGCGCAGCAGCTGCACCTGAATCCCACACGCCGAGAACGTCGCAACGCGGCGAGTGGCCGATGATCCCTCTCGGTGAGCGTCGCTGCGCGCCCGCGCGATGCGCGGAGCCAACGAGACGACGTCGACGGCGTGCCACTGGGAATCCGACGCCACGCCGATACCGAAGCGATGCACGTCGTAGTCGAAAGCGGCGCTCACGCGGTCCTCCTGGGCATATCGGCTCCGCCGGCGCGGTGCAAGTATTGCGCCGCCATCCGCCGGATCTGGTCGTCCCGCTCACCGGTCATCCGCTCCGGAGGGGCTTGCGCGGCATCGTCATCGACCCCCTGAATGAGCAGGTCGTACTGCATCTTCTTCAGATCCAGGGTTTCGAGCATCACCGGATCCGACCCCTGGTCGGTGGTGCAGAAGTAGGCGCGGACGGGCTTGGTCTGCCCTGGGCGCTTCGCGCGGCCAATGGCCTGCCGGTGCACCGCCGGGGACCAATCCATCTCCCCAAAGACCACCGTCGACACCACTTCCTGCAGGCCGTCGATGCCGGCACCGGAACGCAACGACAGAATCAGCACCCGCGACCGGCCAGCCACGAAGTCCGCCAACGAGCGTCGCTTCTGGGCGTCGGTTTGACGACCGGTGTACATCGCAGGGTTGTGCTGGCGTAGCCGCTCGGCCCAGATGTCGTGCACGGCGTGATGCCAACCCAGCAACATGACCCGAGATTCGCTCTGCAACATCAGATCGACCACGTCGGCGACGAACGGAGCCTTGGCGATCCCCGTGCACTGGCGCATCATCCAGTCGAACTGTCCTGCCGCCGTCCACCGCTCGCGTGGATTGGCCGACTGATCGAGGATCAGACGCGCCAACGCCGCGGCGTTACCGGCGATCTCATTGAGAACTGCGGGATCCGACGGCACCGACTGCTCGATGGGAATGGCCGGCGGGACCTCGATGCCCACCTCGGCCAGCTCGCGCCGCAACAGCAGACCCTGCGCCGTCAGAAACGAGCGCAACGCCACCGGATCATGAACCCGTGTCTTGGAATTCAAGCCCGTGGTGTGGCACCACTCGCGGGCGAACTCCTCCCGACTGCCCAGCGCGCCGGGGCGCAGCACGTCAACGACGTTGTAGATCTCACCGCCATAGTTGTAGATCGGGGTGTCCGACAACCCGATCCGATAGGTCGCCGCTCCCGAGATCGTCGCCGCGGCCTTGTACCGGTTGGACTCCTCGCGTCGCAGCTCCTGCACCTCATCGAAGATCACCGTGCGCACAACACCTTTGAGGTGGTGCTGCCACTTGTCGAGCTTCGCGTAGTTCATCACGATGAGATCGGCAGTACGACCACGACGTTGCAGCGAGTGAATGGGCCCGGTACGCACCTCCACCGACGTCAGCTGCGGATAGAACTCCTTGAGCTGACGACGCCACTGACGCGGCATCGCACCAGTGAGGGTCACCGCCAGAGCGGGACGCGCCTCGGGCTGTTCCAGCAGCGCCAAACCGGTGAACGTCTTACCCATGCCCAGTTCGTCGGCAAGCACGACCCCACCTGTCGCCCACACCAAATCTCGAGCGGTGCGCTGATAGTCACGCAGCGGCACCGCCGGCGACACCCACCCCGGACCCCCCACCAACTCCAGAGGCCGACCCGAGAGAACCTGCTGCACCGCCAATTCCGAACGCCGATGCTCACCGGCTAGGGCCCGAAGGCGACGCCGATCGTCGGCGCTGGCGCTCATCGGCCACCTGTCGGTGAGCCATTCGAGGTCGCGAGCCACTTCCAGGGTCGCGGTCAAGGTGACGGTGCCCCGCGTGGTCGCCGACACCCGCGGAAAAATCCGCTTGATCCGGATCATCACATCCGGTGCCGCTTCGACCTCCCACGAACCCGACGGCAGCCACCGGTACCGACCAACGGCACGCGCGGTCATCGAGACAACCCCGAACCTTGCAACGGTGCCACGCACACGGGGACACCGAGGATCTCGGTGGGCATTCCCGTCAGCGACGACAGCCGCGGGGTCGCGACCACGATGGCCTGCACGCGCCGGTGATTGGCATAGCGGACCAACTGCGACAGCACCGCCGACCCGCTGGCCCGCATCTTCAACTCCACGACGACGCAGCCCTCGACCAGGAAGTCGGGACGCTCCCGCGCGCTGAGCCGGCACTCACGCTCGACCGCGAAACCGGACTCCCGCAGCACCTGCTCGACACCGTTCTGCAACTCGACCTCGCGGCTGGCCCGGTAGATCCGCTCCCGCAGGACCGCGACGATGCGTTCGGCGATCGCCACCGCGACGGCGTCGGAGACGACAGCCCCATTCACGACGCCGTCTCCAGGTAGTGACCGCCGATCGCCGCGGTGTCGGACAACAGACGGGCCCACCGCGGGTCCACGTCGCACATGTCGGCGTGCGCGGCGGCAGTCAGACATTGCAGTGGGGTGTCACTGCGTAAGCGCAGCGGGTGGCGAGGTTGTCCGCCAGCCGTCCAGCCCAGCACCGCCACGGTGCCGCCCGTCGCTGCCGCGATCCGCCACAGCCGGGTGGCCACCGCACTGGCCCGTCCTGGGTCGGCATTGGCGCCCCAGGCGAACACGATCAGGTCGTGCTCAGCGGCGGCGCGGTCAAGCCGGGCGTCGGTACCCGGACCGACCGGATCCGCCATGCCGGCGAGCTGGCGGGGATCTGTGGCCACCGCCTCGTAAAGGTTCATCAGAAGCATTGCGCTGTAACCGAATCCTCGCGTGAACTGCTTGTCGCGGCGCGTAGTGGCATCGTCACGGTGCTCATCGGCATTCGACGGATTCAACGACACCCACATGAGTTCGGGCCCATCAGCCCACCGCCGCGTCAACCAGCGCCGGTAGCGTCTGTCGGCGGAGAACTCCGCCGCAGGCACGGTGTGCGACAGATGCGGCAGATGCAGATCCAGGGTCAGGGTCACAGCCAGCTCCCCGCTACTCGAAACATGTTGTCGTTCATGCCGTCTTCACCAATGCCAGCTGCGGGCGAGGCCGCCACGGACCCGCAGTCACCTGGCCGCCGGCCACCGCCGCCAACGCCGGCTTCCTGCCGCCGGCGGCGTAGACGTCGTGGCACCGGTCGCAGCGGGTGCGCCCCGCCGATTGCCACGCGGTAAAGCAGTCCACGCACAACCCCCGCCGGTAGGCCTCGTGCCGGTCCTGCGGAACGCCGGTGCCCGCGGCGGCCGGCGCCCGCCGCGGCGTTCCGGAGAACCCCGGTTCTGCCTCAGTGTTCATGCCGCGCCCTGCTGCTCGGCGGTCACCACGGCTGGACGCTGGCCGGCGTCACGCCGCTGCGCCGCCTCACGCCTGCGTTCGTTCTTGGTCAGCCCACCCCAGATGCCGGAATCCTCACGGCCCTTGGTCAATCCGTAGGTCCGGCACTGCTTGAGCACCGGGCAGTACTCACAGATGGCCTTGCACTCGGCCTGCACGCCGGGGCTGCGCGACACCCAGTCGTACTCGGGGAACTCCGAGCAGGCGCCCTGGAGATAGAAGTCCTCAAGACTCACCTCGGGCTCGGTCGGCAGCGGATCCGGGCACTCCATTGCCAGATAGCGGCTGACCGATCGGGTGTGCACCCGCAGGTGGTCGGCGATCGCATCCAACGACGACCCACGCCGATGCATGCGGTGCGCCGTGATCCGATGACTAATCCAACGTGCACTCTGTTGCGTCACAACATCACTCACGATTCATCCCCTACGAGGTTTGCCTCACGCAGACGCCGGTACTCCGCCGCGACGTCGGCGATGCCAAGTTGCTCCAAAGCCGCGGCCACATCCGCCGGCGCGATCGCCGTACGCGGATCCCCCTCGGTGGGCTTGGCCGTAATCCCGATCCGCGACATCACCGCGGTCAGGGTCAACATCATCGGCGCGCTCGGGCACGCCACCTTCAATCCGTGACCGTTGAACACCCCGGCGGCCTGGACAGCGCCGCGGCTGATGCCCAGGGCAGCCGCCCCACCCTGCCCGAACACCCAGCGGCCCTCACGAAAACCGTAGCGACCCAGCACGATCTGCGGGTTGGTCACCTCGACGGTGCCGCCGCTGCCGCCGACGTCGAGGAGCTCGACGTCCTTGTTGGCCAGGGCCTCGGTCAACCACACTGCGGTAGGCCCGTGCTCGAACCGGATCCGCATCCGGGTGCCGGCCCGCCGCACCGTCGGCGTGAACGCCAACAACGCCGCTACGTGCCGGACCCGCACGGCGGGTTCCTCGGACACCGCGCACAAATGCAGCCGCGCCGACGCGGTGATCGACGAAAAACTACTGGGCCTGGGCTGCCGGCTCTGAACCGGGCTATGCGCGGTCGTCACGCCGACACCCCCAGGCACTCCATCTCCTCGGCAATACTCGGCAGACCCGCGATCACACGCAGCTCATCGAGTGCCGCCGCCCGCCGCCCGGTGTTGGCCGCGATGTTCTGCGGCAGGTACACCCCGGCGTAGGTACCGGTCTCGGCGTCGGTGAGCACCGCCTCCGTCGCGCAGTCGATCCGCACCGGACACCGCCGGCACATCCGCTGCAGTTCCTTACGCAGCAGGTGACGCGGCCGGCGGTCAGACGTCCACATCTCGGGGGCGTCTGAAGTCTCCAGATAGCACACCGCCCGCTTCTGCCACTGCTGAACCCCGGCCGCCGTGCTCATTGGACCGCCACCGCCACCGGCGTTGTCGCGCTGGTGATCTCGGCGATGAACCGCACCGCCAACGCGGCCACCCGAACCGCCATCGGGCGTGCGGGCTCATCGAACCGGACCGCCGACCACAACGCGTCGTACTCGCGCTTGAGAAACCCGAACGCCTCGTGACTCGACGAGAACGCCCGCCCCTGCGGACCCGTGACGCTCAGCGCATCGTGAGCCTCATCGGCGGCTACCCGGCCACGCTGCCGCGCAGGACCCGACGGCTCGTAGAGGTCGGCGACGAACCGCAACGCCATCGCCCCGACCTGGGCGGCCTCGGCACGGGCCCGACCGACGTGGTTGGCGCGGATCTCGTCCCACAGTTCGTCGACTTCCTCGCCCAGGACCATCGCCCCCTCCTCCAGCGACCGCCAGATCTGCGGGTACTCGCCGAGGCTGCGGGTCAACTCCTGCCACACCGCCAACTCGGCCTGATGGTCGCGGGCTGCGGGATCACTGGCGGTGCATGCACTGGCCAGCAGATGCGGGGTCCTCATACCGGCACCGTCTCCCGCTCGACGCTGAACAGGCGCACGCACTCCACGCACGCGTCGTCACCAGGCACGCAGGCCGACCCGCAGATGGTGCACGCGCTGGTGCAGCTGCGGCAGGCGAGCTGCCCCTCGACCCGCACGGGCTCCACGGGCTGCTGGCCACACATCGGGCAGTCGTCGAAGATCGACGCCTTCCAGCTAAGACCCGCCGACGGCACCGCATCGCGGGCAACGCCGGCCGAACGCGGCGGATTGGTGCAGGTCAACACCGATGATCGAACATTAAGGGCCGGAACTCTTGCGTCCGTTGAGGCGTAGCCTCTACCCTGAGATTGACCGAGCAAAGTCATCTCTCCTTAGGTTCTTGGAGACCCGGACACGAAGTTCCCGCTTCACGTCCACCCTGGAAGCCCCTTCGGGGGCTTTCCTGCTGTCTGGGGCAGGGTCACCGCTATGAAAATGTCTTCGAAGCGCCGCCAGGGGCGAACGCAGCTAGAGCCGCAGCGGTATCACCGCCTTCAAAAGACGCTGTGCGCCAGGCATTTCAGATCACCCGACCTTGTCCGGCCGCGGTGTCGTCGATGACCCGCTGAACGTAGCGGCGCTGAGTCACACCCAGGCGCGCGAAGTGATTGGCCAGGGCGGAGGCCTCGGTGCCGTCATCGGCCATGTCCCCCGGATAGACCGCCAGGATCGGCTCGCCGTCGGCGCCGGGGATCTCGGCCAGGAAACCGTGCTGTGCGGCGGCGTCACCGCAGGCGTAGAGCTTCCATCCGTGCTGCTTCAGGGTGGCGGCCCACCAGTAGGCGATGCGCACCCCACGGTCGGGCTGCTGTACCCAGCCGGGCAGGTACTGGGTGCTCGGGGTGACCCGCGGCAGCCGCACCACCAGGCCACGGGCCCGAAGCAGATCCGTCATCTCCTCGAGTTCGCCGGTCCACCCCAACGAGCCCAACCGCCAGATCCCCTCGGCGAGCAATTCCGCCACAGTGCCGGGCATCCGGGGCTTGTCGTCGTGGCGCCGTACTACCTCGAAGATCCGGTAGGACGCGAGCCGGACCGCGACCGTAGCGGTCATCGTCGTGGCATTGAAGTGGGCGTTGACCAGGACGTCTCCACTGTCGCGCAGGGTGGAGGCCCACCAGTACAGCGGCCGGACCACCTCGGCGGGATGGTGGGAGCGCAGCGGCGCGACGGCGTCGTACCGGGCCTCGAAGCCGGCCAGCTCGGGCATGCGCGGAGCGGGCCGGGGGGTGAGCGTGCGGGGCAATTTCACCGAATCCCTCCTCATCGTGCTGGTCTCGCTGTCATCAGACTCTAGACTAAGACAACCCGTTATGACAACGGCATTGACAGGAAGACGGTGAACTCGGTGAACCTTTCTGACTATGAACCGCGCCGCAGGCCTCGTATGACCCGGCGTGTCCTGCGCGGATTCGACGCAGCGGCCTTCGCCGCCGTCCGTCGCCAGCGGGACATGAGCGTCCCCGATCTGGCCCGCCTCGCCGACGTCGGACAGTCGACGATCCATGCATGGGAAGCAGGCCGCGGTACGCCGCAGGTCGACCTGCTCGCTCGCGTGATGCGCTTTCTCGACGCCCCCATCGAGCAGGTCGTCGCCATCCCGGTCGACGAGCGCTACCCCGGTGACTGGCGCGTGCTCAAGGGACTGACCCAGCCCGAGCTGGCCGCGGCCGCGAAGATCGCGACTACGACCCTGCGTGGCATCGAACGGGCCGACATCGGACTGACCGACCAGAACGCCGCTAGGCTCGCCGAGCTGCTCGGCCTGAACGTCGCCGACTACCGCGCGGCGTACCAGCGTGCCCGGCAGCGCCCCGCTGGTACCTCGGTCTGAACCCAAAGCCGTAGACGGCAAATTCCCGGCGACTCCCAGCGGCGCAAAACCGCGAATTGCGGGTCGTGACCCATTTCGAGCGCCGCGGGCGACGCCCACGGGCAGCGGGGACGCGGAACCTGCCAACAGAGGACTGAATGTCCTGGTGGCGGAGCCCTTCACCCCCATGCTGCCCTCCTTGAAGTCCGACGCTACCGCCACCGTGTGGGTGGTGTGCACACCAAAATTCCAACAGTCCGGCAAGCCAATGTCACGAAACTGGGCAAAGGAAAATACGACAACTCGCCGATAACGATTCGGTAACAATCCTCAATTGGGTGAAATCACCGGCCCGCCGAGACCCCTGACCACGCCGGCGTACGCGGCCGAAACATGCCCACCGCGACACCGTCAACGACCGCCGCGCTGATCCCTCGAACCCACCTGTCGGTGCCCCCGGCCATGCTGGCGAAATGACCACCCACCGCGGCTACGTCGTCATCGACGTCGAGACGTCGGGCTTCGACCCGACCACTGCCCGCGTGCTCAGCGTCGCTGCGCTCACCCTCACTCCCGCCGGAGCCGTGCAGGACTCGCTGCACACCCTGCTCGACCCCGGCGTCGACCCTGGCCCCACCCACGTGCACGGTCTCACCGCGGGCATGCTCACCGGACAACCGCGCTACGCCGACGTCGCCGCCCACCTCGCCCCCTTGCTGCGCGGCCGCATCCTGGTCGCCCACAACGCGGCCTTCGACTACGCGTTCCTGGCCGCCGAAACCCGCCGTTGCGGCGCCGAACTGCCCGTCACCGACGTGCTGTGCACCTACGAACTCGCCGGCCGGCTCGACCTCGGCCTGGCCAGCCTCAGCCTCGCCGCCCTCGCCGCGCACTGGACCATCCCGCAGGCCCGCCCCCACGACGCGCTCGACGACGCCCGCGTGCTGGCCGCAATCCTGCCCCGCGCCGTGGCCCGCGCCTCCGACCTTGGTGTCGCCCTGCCGATCCGAGATCCCGCGACTCTGCCACCATTCCAGTTCCCCACGGCCGCCTAACGGCCCCAACGGCGTTCGGCCGCCGTGTCGCTTCGCGGCGTTACCGTCACCGTCATGCAGGACACTCGCTCACTGGTCTCGCGACCGCAGCTGCTGCAGCTCTACGCAGCCAACATCGCCGCGGCCGCCGTTTTGGCCCTCGGGGTGGCCCTCCCGGTGACGGGAATGGCCTTCCTGCTCACCCTCGTACCGAGCTGCCTGACGCCCACTGGCTGTGACACCCCCACCGCCTTCGACGCACTCGTACCAGTCGCCGGCCTTGGAACGTGGATCGCGGTCACCGCCCGATTCGCCGCGCTGCAGGTCCGCACCTTGGGCCGTGTCGTGCGCCGCCGCCCCTCCCTCAAGCTGCGCACCCGATGAGGATCCGCCGCAGCGCATGGATGGCGATCGCCGCGGCCGCGATCAGCGCCGCAGCGTGGCTGCACCCCGGCCTCGGCCACGACACCGACACCGACACCGTCGCCCAATCCCATGCCCAACCCGCCGCCGTGGCCGGGGACATCGCCACCCTGCTCAGTCAGGTCCGGGTCGTCGACCAGATTCCGCACGTCACCGGTTACGAGCGTGGCTGCGGCAAAGGTGAAGCCTGTTCCTTCGGACCGGCGTGGAACGACCCCCTCGACAAATCAGGGTGCGACTCGCGTAACCGCTTGCTGCGCAACTACTTACAGAACATCACCTTCAAGCCGGGCACACACGACTGCAAGGTCACCGGCGGCGTTCTCGACCCCGACCCTTACACCGGCCAACGAATCTCGTTCAGCAGCAACGGTATACAGGTGGACCACATCTACCCGTTGGCACGAAGCTATGCGGCCGGCGCGTCACAGTGGGATCAACGGCAGCGCCAAATCTTCGCCAACGACTTCGACGAACTGATCCCCGTCTCCGGTCCGGCGAACCGGGCGAAATCGAGTTCCGGGATCGACGCTTGGTTGCCCAGCTTCCAGCCGTGTACCTACATTCAGCGCTACCTGGCCGTGGCAGTGAAGTACCAGCTGCCCATCACCACAGCCGAACAGAAGACCGCGACCGCGAGCTGCCCCGCGGCACACCCCTCCGCGGCATAACGGTACGAAACCCACTATGCGCCAGTCGAATCCTTCATGCCCTGGCAGCCGACTACCGCCGACATCAACGGATCATCTCGACGATCACCCGCGTGGAACGTGCACGTGCTGCCGACGGGAATACGCGTTGTGCACCCCGGGTGTGGTCCGAGCCCACCACGGCCTACCCAAGCGCAACGACGGCGGCTGCCCATACCGATGCCCACCCAGCTGCGACTTCGACTGCTACTTCCTCCCCAAGCCGAGCTAGACCACCACTTCCGGGACCCCTCGAACCGCGTCGCTACCGTTGACCGAATGCGCCGCGCCTACATCACCGCCGACGAACCCTTCGAGAACGCCCTCGCACAGGCTCTGGAATGGGCCGGCGACACCGCCACCATCCACGTTGCCGACACCGCCACCGTCGAGGACGAAGAACTCGACACCCTCGGCATCCCGGTCACGTCGTCATCGCGCAAGTCCCGGTTCTACGGCCACCCCCGCGGCACCGTCATCGCCGTCGGGCTGAACCTGGCCGGCGTGCTCGACGTCGAACGCCACAGCCGCCCCCGCGGACCCCTGAAAGCCACGGTCGACGGCCTAATCGTCACCGACGCCTACGGCCCCCAGCCCTACACCGCACACGGCCAACACCACTCCGCCTGGATCACCGCCTTCGACGTCGACCACCTCGGCGGCACCGCCATCCCTGCCGTCGCATCCGCCCCCGCAGCGCTGCGCGCCGCCATCCGTCATCTCACCACCCGCATCGCCGTGCGCAACCAAGGCCTCATCGACAAACGCGAACGCCACGCCGCCGTGCACGCCCTGACCTACCTGCGCGACGCCGGCCACCCCCTGGACCCGGACGCGCTGATGATCGAAGCGCTGCGCAACGAGTGGGGAGGCAACGGCCCCGAAGACCTCCGCCAGATCGCCGTCGACCTCCAGCACAAGAACCTCAAATACGACAAGAACCGGGTCACCACCGAGCAGCTGCGACAGTGGGCAGCCACCACCTACTGACCTCGACCCACGCGTCACCGGTGTTTGCGAGAATCGAAGCCGTGACTGCCACGCCGCTGACCGCCATCCACCTGCCTGAGCAGGCGGTCACCGAACTGTCCGGCATCGACGTCACCGACTGGATCCACGACCACGCGATCGCCGTTGGCCGGCCCTGGTGGACCGACGCCCTGACCGCCGCCGGCCTCGACGACACCCTCACCGGCGACACCATCCGCCGCGCCGACATCTTCGCCCTGGCCGACGCCGCCGGCGACGATCCCGCAGCCGCACTCACCCTGCTATGGAACGCACTGGCGTGGGGGTCGGGCGACAAGCGCCGCAACAACAAGGCCCGCATCGCCGCGGTGGCCGCCAACCCCACGGCAGCCGCCGCCCTGCTGCAACGGGCCGCCACGTTGAGCCGCACCGACCCGCAGGCCGCCTATGACCTGCTCTACCCGAACAACCACACCGCCATCTCCGACCTCGGGCCGGCGTTCTTCACCAAGTACCTGTACTTCGCCGGCGGCGGCGCGCCCCAGCACCCGTGCGCCATCCTCGACGAGAACGTCGCCCTCGCTCTCCAGAAGACCTGCGGATGGACCTCACTGCCACTGAAGGGCTGGCTCGCATCGGCCTACCAGCGCTACGCCACCCTGCTGGGCATGTGGGTCGACCAACACGACCTCGGCCGCGGAGACACGATCGAACGCTGGCTGTTCGAGGAAGGCAAGCGGGTCCGCCGCACCGCAGGAGACCACCCGTGACCGTCACCGCCGACCACCTCGACACCGACACCTGGTGGGGCACCGTCAAAGACGCCCTCGACACCCCGGTCGCCGACCTCGTCGACGACTTCACCACCATCGCCGACCAGGCCATCCCCTACGGCTGGCTACCCGGACGCGCCCGCTCGTTCTACGGCGCCGCATTCAGCACCTGGGGCGACCTCGCCCAGGAGACCATCACCACCCTCGTCGAGCGCCCCAAGGGCGGCATCGGCACCGTCCGCGCGATCCTCATCGCCGCCCGCGACGCGATCGCCGTCGCCCACGCCGCCACCCGACAACACCAGGATCCGGCCGGCGCCACCCAAGCACTCGTCAACCGACTCGCCGACTACGACTACCAACTCCTGCGGGCCCGCGGCTGGGCTCTGCGCCCCACCACCATCCCCGCCACCGCCGAACAACTCGGCGTCACCCGCATCAACGTCCAACGCGCACAGCGCCGCGCCTACCGCCGCTTCACCGACCTGCTGGCCGACCCCGCCCACGCCGCCGTCACCACCCACGCCGAGCAGCTGCGCCGCCAACTCGGATCCCTGACGTGCGAATCGACTGCGGCCGCGGCACTGGCCGACATGGGCCTCGACATCCACGACACCACCGGTCAACTGCTACTGCACGTCGCCGGGCCCTACGCTCCCCACCACGGCTGGCTGCACAACACCGCCACCGGCGGACTCGGCGCCGCCCAGGCGGCCCTCGACACCGCCCTCGACACCCACGGCGCGCCCACCACCGAGATGGTCCTACACGCTCTGCGCGGCCTCGGCATCACCACCCCCACCGCCACCGCGTTCATCGCCTCCCAACCCAACCTCACCCAGTTCGGCGACAAACTGACCCGCTGGGAGGGCACCATCGCCGACAAGGCCGAGGCAGTCCTGCACCTACTTGGCGCGCCTGCCACCCCGGCGACGATCGCCGCCCTGGCGCGCACCCTCAACGAAGATATCCGCGAGCGCACCGTGCGCAACGCACTATGGGACCACCCCCGCTTCATGCGCACCACCAAACGCACCTGGGCACTGCGGAACTGGGGTCTGCCCGAGTACACCGGCCTGTACTCCGAGATCGCCGCCCGCATCGACGCCTCCGGCGGCACCATCGCCACCCAAGACGTCATCGACGACCTGAAGGCCACCATCCCCGACGTCTCGGAAAGCTCCATCCGCAGCTACCTCGGCGTCCCCGCCTTCATCGTCGAACGCGGCACCGTACGCCACCGCACCGCCACCGACGCCTGGCCCCAATGGGCGCCGCTGAACACCCACCACGGCACCTTCCGCCGCGGCCGCCACGAAGTCCGCATCGCACTCCCGATCACCCCCGACACCCTGCGCGGATCCGGCCAGCCCCTGCGCCCCGGCATCGGCGCCGCACTCGACGTGCACCCCGGCGAGCAACGCACCTTCACCGGTACCCACGACATCACCATCTTCTGGTCGATCGCCTCCACCGGCGGCGCCAACGCCGGCTCCCTGCGTACCGTGGCCACCCACCTCGACGCCCACCTCGGAGACACCCTCGTCCTGGCCTTCAACCTGCGCCGCGGCACCGTCACCACCACCCTCATCCGCGCCGACATCAACCCCGCGACACGCCTGACAGTGCTGCTCGGCAAACCCGCCCGCACACCCGAGGACCTGGCCCACGCCTTGAACTGCACACCCGCAGAACTCCCCACCCTGCTGACCCGCCGCCGCGAACTAGACCTACTCGACGCGCTGGACCCGTGAGCCGCCGCCCGATCCCCTGGGCCGCCACCAGCGTCCACGAAGTACGCCGACCGTGGACCCGCGCCGCCAACCTCGCGCGCATGTGGCGCCGATGACCGACACCCAAGCGCGCCGCATGCGGATCCTGGCCGGGCAAATCACTCGCTGCACCGCCTGCCCCGGAATGAATATCGCCGAGGTCACACAAGCCGCCCCCGGCTACGGATCACCCCAATCGCCGGTGATGATCGTCGGCCAAAGCCTCTGCGGACCGTGCATGGCCACCCAGATCCCGTTCACCGGCGGCAGCGGCCGATTCCTCGACCGTGCCCTGGCTGCCGCCGACCTCGCCAAGGACGCGGTGTTTACCACCAACGTGGTGCACTGCCACCCACCCAACAACCGGCCCTCCCTGCCGCACGAAATCGACAACTGCCGCCCCTACTTGTCACGCGAAATCGACATCGTGGCACCACGATTGATCATTGGTCTAGGCCGCGATGCCCGCGCGGCCCTCGAACATCTGCGGCCCACGGAGCCGGTACTGCCCTGGCCGTTCACCCGCCCCCGCAAGCCGCCAACCGACGCCGACCCCACCCGGTTCCTCTTCGCGCCTCATCCGTCGTGGATCGCCCGCCGACCTCGCACGGAACAAGACGACTACGTTGCGCAACTGGCCAGAGCACTCAAGTGGGCGTTCGCGCGTCCGCGCTAGCGTGCGCGCATCAGATCTCCTTGATTGTCGCCGTGATGCCCAGATCGCCGAGCAGCGGCTGGATTTGGTCGACGACCGTGGAATCGGCGACGAGCTGCAGTGTGCCCTGGAGATAACTGATCTGACGTTCGTCGAGAGCCATGTAGAACGCCCGGAAGAGGGCGGCGAATCCGTCGGCCGTCTCCGCGCCGGCCAGCAGATTGCTGGTGAAGGACAACGCCACCTGTCGATCGGAGGAAGCCGTCGAAGCGGCCTGCGCACCGCCACCGGCGGCTGCACCGGAACCGGAACCCGTACCGGCTGCCGTAGCCGTCGAACCCCCACCACCGCCGGCCGTGTTGGTCGCCGTTGCCGTCCCCGAGCCGCCAGTGTCGCTTGCCCCCTGGCCGCTATCGGCGGGGGCATCGTCCCCTTCGGAGGGGGGTGTAGGGCTGGGCGCAGCAATTCTCAGCGCTGTGCTGGTCAGGTTCACCTGGCCGGGGGTGGTCACTTCGACCGCCGTTCCGGAGGCCTCAACGATGCGTAGAAGACCCTGGCTCACCGCGTCGAAGATGGCCTGCTGGAGGTCGCGGTCGCTTTCGTAGAGCAGCGGCAGACGCGGAGCGCTATAGAACGACGCGCGTATGTCGGACAGCGTCTTCCCGTAGTCCTGTTCGCGCAGATTGTGCAGCAGGGCGTGGGCACCGAATTGGCCGGCGTCGAACACCTTGTCCCGATCAGCGAGTCCCTTCCACACGATGGTGCCGTTGAGGGCGGTGAGAGTGTCGTCATCGAAGGTCAGTTGGTCGAGGTACCGCTCGCCGTCCGGGTCGGGCTGAGCGACGTACGCGACGTGCTGATATGCCCGCTTCAACGCCTTCTCGAGTTGTTCCTTCGCAGCGGCAAGTTCCTTGGTGCCAGTGGCTTTCAACTCGTCGTCGGCCTGTACCTCGGGGGCTGCCAGCGCCTTGCTGCGCGCCAGGTACTCGGCGGCCACACTGCGCGCGAGGCTGCGTCGCTGTGTGTTCACCACCGCGAACACCGCGCTGCTGGCCCACTGAACGGGCAACTGCTCTGGCCCCTGCCCCAACCCGGTGGCCGCATGCAACGCCTCAAGGGTGGCGGCCTCGGCGCCGTTGCGGAGACTGAACTGGGCGGGATCGAGCACCACCAGGCGGGTGGTGAATGCGGTATCCAGGCCAGCAGTGGACAGCACCTCTGCGGGCGTGCGTGTGGCGTCGGCCGCGACGAACCTGAGTTCACGGAAGGGACCAGTGCTGGCGAGTCTCTGCGCGAACTCGACCAGTACGGCGTCACGCTCAGCCTCGGTGATGGTGCGGCGGATGTTGTTGACCAGCATCCGATGCGTGAGCCGCGTCGAGAGGAAGTAACGCGCCGGCTTGTTGTTCCCCTGGCCTGGGATGATGTCCAGCGCACTGAGTCCGCGGTCGACATCGACGAGTTCTGCGACCACTGCGTCGGCGTCGGTGATCGTATAGGCGACATTCGGGATGCTGGTGGCCGCTTTGACTTCCGGTGCACTGGCGCCGCGACCGCGGCCTGGTCGAAGGGTTCCGACGATGCTGGCCATGAAGATGAAGGTCGCAGCCCGCTCGGCGGCTCGCGGGTTCGCTTCACTCCACAACAACGACTCCCGGTTCAGATCCTGGCGCCGCGCGGTGCCGCTGTCTCCGGCGTGGTTGACGACCTCTATCTCGGCGAGACTGCGATAGTTCGCGATCGTGCGTTCGTCCTCGACGAGTCCGCTACCCAAGATCGCCTCGCGCACAGCGGAGTCGGCCAATGGGAAGTCACCAGGGCCAATGAGGGTGGGCGCCCATTCGCCAGCCTTACCGCGCTCCTGCTGCGCGTAGACCGTCGCGGCGAAGATCCGGATCGTCGATCGCACACGCTGGAAGCCGGTGACCTTGCTCCACTCGTCTTTGGCCAGGGACATCAGCATTGGATGAAACGGGTAGCAGGCGGCGACTTCCTCGGTCCAGCGGTCGCGCCAGGTGGCCCCGATGGTGTCCCAGACGTTCTTGCTCCACCCCTTGTCAGCGAAGACGGCGTCGTATTGCGCTGCGGTGGCGGCCACCACCTCGGCGGCTGGTTCGGAGTCGAATAGACGCCGCCGCAGAATGTCGGCGAAGTCGCCTACCTCGGTGACCGTTGCGGGAAACCCGTTGCGTTCCAGTAGACGGTTGAGGTCGTCGCGACGTTCTTGGGCGGCCTTCGACAGGGCGGTCTGGTCGGCGTCGGAGGCGATCATCACCATCAGCATCGCCACGTTGGGAACGTCGTTGACCACATCGAGCAGCGCCCGTAGAAATGCAATGTCCTGCGCGGCAAGGTCGGGTTTGTTGGCGCCGTCCAACCCGTTGCCGATGTAGTCGAGCACCTCGTCGACGATGATCAGAACCGGCCGGTTCACCGCCCGGATCGCCTCGGCAATCTTGTGCTTGTCACTCCAAAACGGTTGGTACCTCTCGAAAAGTGCGTAGTCCTTGGAAAAAAGCCGCCACAGGAACCGCTCGTAGAGGTTGACCGCCGGCCCGTCGTACTCCTGGACCGAGGCCCCCGGCGTCATGTTGTCGCACGGCAGAACCACCACGTGCGGACCACGCAGATCCTGGGCCAGCGGTTGACCGGTCTTGGCCTTCGCGCGCGCAGCCACCTGCTTGCCCAACTCCGTGCCCAGCAGCGCCTCGGGATGCGCAGCCAGATGGAATGCCCCGATGCACGCGTGGGACTTGCCGCCGCCCATCCCCTGATCGAGACGGGTGACCGCGCGGGCTTTCAGGTAGTCGTCACCGCCCCCGATGCGGATGGCAATCTCGGTGAGCAGATCCACCAAACGCTCAGTGGGATGGGTGATGTCCCCGTAATAGCCAGCATCGGCGTAGGGCGGCCGCGTAGCGCCCGCACCGTGGACCGCGGCGAACAACGACATCTGCACGTCGTCGATTTGTCCCGACGTCGACAGGATCTCCTGACGGATCTTGAGCGCCTTCCACCACGGCGTCACGGGGGTCGTCATGGTGATCCTCCTGGTTGAACGGTCACAAGGGGTTCGGTCCTCACATCAGCTTGAGCTGGTCGTCGGCATCCTGCTGCCGCAGCGACGCAGCGGTGCCGGTGGCGGTCGCGGTGCCCGCCGCGGTGCCAATGGCCGTGCGGGTGCGCAGCATCCGGGTCAGGGCAACGGCATCGGGATCATTGTCGGGTAGTCGATCGGCCAAGAACTGGATCGCCGCCCACAGATGTACGTCGTCGACGTCGCGCCCGGCGTCGACCAACACCTGGCCCATCGCGTCCAGACCGTCCTCAGACACCCGCGCCAAAGCCAATGCCACGTCGATGGCCGCCGAGTCGGCGTCGATCTTGGTGGAGAAGCGGGCCGCATCGACGAACTGAACACCGTTGCCCGAGTCACGGATCAGGTCACGGATTTGTGTGATCTCCAGCGCAGAGGCCAATGTCTGCCAACGCAACTCGGACTTGGCCTGCACCTGACGGCCATAGAGGCGAACCCACCACAGCGCGAACCGAGTACGGGCGTCGAAGCTATCCAACGGCTGATGGTTGATCTCGACGGCCATCGCCTCCTGCACCGCAGCGCGCGCCAGCGGCAGGAACGTGTAGATGTCGACCGGGTTGCCCCGCGCGTCGAGGACGTCGCTGTAGCGGCCGACGACTTCCATTGCGGGACCGGCGGCCGCCATCAACATGTCCGCCGGCGCCAGGCCCCATCGTTCCCACTCCGGGTACCGGCGGCGGATCTCGGCCTTCAATTCGGCTTCGACGGCACCCTTCCGCCCCGCCGAGCGTCCTGCGGGTGCGGGTCGACACGTCATCGTCAACGTGGTGACGATGTTGGTGAACCCAACCTTGCCGCCGGGCTCGGTCTTGGCCGGCCAGGCGCCGGTCAATACCAACCCGGCGTCGCGGATGGCGGTCAGCAGCCGCTGCCAGACTTCCGGCTCGCCGTGCCCGAATACGATCGTCACGATCCCGTCCTCGGCCACCACCCGCTGAGCCTCGGCGAACGCCTTGGTGATCAGGGTGTCGTAGTGCTGACGGTTGCGATGATCGTTGTTGCTGGTGCCGCCCTTCTTGACGATGATCTCTTCCTGCTTCTCCTGCACACCGAGTTCGTGTGCGGTGAAACCGATCTCGGGCCACGACTCGGCCAGCGCCCGTTTGATCCACACGTAGAACAAGTCGCTGGCGTCGCTGTAGTCGATCATCGCGTCATACGGCGGGTCGGTGACGACGGCGGAGATGCTGCGGTCGCGGAACGGCAGACTGACCGCCGACCCTCTGCGCACGTCGCACGGATGGCCGGTGGACGGCGGCATCGTCGCCTCCAACGCACTCAACGTGCCGCCCGCCACGGAGTCCCAACTGCCTGGGCCGTCGGCCAACCCAACCTCGAAGTAGTCAAAGGAGAAGTTCAGGCTCGATTCGGTCGCGAACACGTCGTTGACCTTGTTCAGCTTCGGGTCCAACGTGCACCCGCGAGTGGCGCGGCGGATCTTGCGCGCCATCGCCGCGGCGCAGTAACCGGTCAGTGCCCGCACGTACTCGTCGCTATTGCCGTTGTCGGCCAGCTCGCGCGCGATGTCACCGATCACCCGCGCCAGCGTCACGAACGACAACGTTTGGCGCGCGTTCATCATTTGGCCGTAGGTGCGTGTCCCGTACACCGTGGCCTGCACGGTCCAGGTGTTGCCAGCGGGGATCTGCTCGTCGGGCACCGCTGTCAGGAACGGACCAAACCGAGGCTGGTCACCGACCGCGGCCGTAGCGGAGGCGATCGCGTCCAACTCGACCGGCTCCAACGCCCGATAGGACTTGCCGACCTCGGCATCCAGATCGGCCGCCAGCAGCGGCGCATCGTCACCGTGCCCTTCGGCCAGGATGCGCATCTGCATGTGGCGGTCGTGCGCGTGACCGCAGAACGGACACACGGCAAGTCGACCGTTGCTGTCGTACTTGCTCCGACCCGGCGGGACCTGACGGGTGGGTGCACGCTGCGGCTCGCCGTCGTGCACGACCACCGACCACGTGCCAGAAGCGCTGTCGGTCTCGATGTAGTAGGCCTGGCCAGGATCCTCAAACGTGGTCTTGGTCTTGCGGTTTCGCCGAGTGCTCGGCTGGCGCAGGTTCAGTCGTCCGATCAGCGGGAACGGCCGCGAGCACTCCTGGCACGGAATGGTGACCGCCCACAGATAACCCCAGGCCTGACGGCCACCCACTTCGGGATAGAACCGCGCGAGCGCCTCCGCGTGCCGAGCGGAGACCTCGCGGAAGACTGCGTCAACGTCACCGACGAGGCGAGCCCGTGTTCCCAACAGGGATTGGTCGAACGGTAGCGCTGGCTCGCTCTCCCAGTCCCGAAACGGAAAGTCGGTGAGCAACCGCGAAGCCAGCACGGCTACCGGGCTGTAATCGATCGCATAGGCGGTAAGGCCCAGCCGGGCAGTCTCCAACGGGATCATGCCGCGGCCGCTGAACGGGTCCAGCGTCGACACGGGCGAAGCGTGGCTTGCTGCGATCTTCTCGTTGAGAGCCTCGACGGCCGCGAAGCGACCTCCCATTGCGTCGCGGACCAGCTGCTGCAAGCCCTGCTGCTCGGCGGGGTCATCCGGCCAGGGCAGCAGCGAGCAGATGGTCGCCGCCTTGGCCTGAGCGGTGGGCCGCTTGGCGAACCAGGTCATGATGCCGACCTCGGAATTGCCGCTACCCCAACCGGACTGACTGTTCGCGCTGACCTCTGCGCACGGGAACCAACGCTCGATCATCCAGGTCATAGATTGCTTCCCGGTGCGTTCTTCAAGCTGCTACCCGGAACGCGGAAGATCGCGTCCCCAGTCATGTCGGTGGAGAACAAGGTGGCGGGGTCCTCGTAGGCGCCAAAGAATCGGCCGACCCCATCGGCGCACTGATCGACTACGTACAGCCAGTAGTTGCGGCGGTGCTGGGTAGCGATGAGCACTTCGTTGCCCGTCATCCGAATTCCGTTGCTGGCCGCGCTGTCCAATACTCCCTTGACCTCGACGTGCCGGATCTGGCTGTTCCGACGGGCTTCCAGGTCGTAGCCGCGTCCCTCGGTGTGCACGTCCTCGACCACCCACCCGTCGTCGACCAGTAGTTGACGCACGTGGCTCATCGACACCATCTCCGCGTCGATCTCCGCCTGGGTACTGGCGTCGGCGGCCGCCACCACCCGGATCCGGCCCACCAACTTCGGGTCCGTCAGCTGCACGTCGGTCAGACGCTCCAACTCCGCGATCCGCGCCGACGTCTGCACTTGGAACTGCCGGCGGAGGGCCACGCGAGTGTCGCGGTCCTCAATGCCCTCGGTCAGATTCAACGGAAGGTTGTTGAGATCCCGCCGCGCTTGCCCGAACCAGTCGGTCCGCACCTTTCGGTGCTCGGTCACCGTGGTGTCGGCTACCGTCCTAGCCACCTCCTGAGCGCGCCCCTCGCGTGCGGGATGGGCTGCAGTACCGGCAATCTCAGTCGGCACCAGGTTCGCCAACGTTTCCCATCGCACCGCGCGGGCGTTGCCGCTGTCGTCGACCTTTACCAACGTGGCCCACACACTGGCGCGCTTGCCGTCGCTCTCGGTCATGGTCGCCTCGTAGGCGTAGAGGTCATATGGTGTCAGGCTGCT
>JAHFVC010000426.1 GCA_023264765.1 Mycobacterium sp.
ACGCCAAGCGGCCCGGTAGCCGGCCATCTGCACGGTGGCCTTGCCCGGCATCCAGCGCCTGCGTACCTCATCGTCGAGGGATTCGACGTGAATGCCGATCGCGTCGGCACCGGCCTCCCGAAGTTCGGTGAGAACGGCCAGATCCGCAGGAGGTTCACACTGCACCTGGATCGGCAGATGCGGAACGGCGGCCTTGACCGCGCGCACACACCGGGCCAGGTGCCGCGCACCGCGGTCGGTTCCGGCCGACGTGCCGGTGGTCATCACCATCTGCGTGACGCCGTCCAGGCGAACGGCGGCCTCGGCCACCTCTGCGAGTTCGGTGGGTCGTTTGACGGCGGTGGTGGCACCCGCGCGCAGTGATTCCTCGATGGTGCAGAACCGGCACCGCTGATCTGCCCCATACCGGATGCAGGTTTGGACGACGGTGGTCGCCAGCACGTTCCGCCCGTGCAGCCGTGCCAGCTTCTCGTAGGGCACCCCCTCGGCCGTGTGCAGGTCATAGAACCGGGGCCGGTCGATGACCTCGACGTCCAGCCCGGTGTCCTCGCCGTCGAGCAATACCCGGGAACCGTCGAACACGAACGGGCTCTGCGGGTTTCGTGGGATGGCGGCGTTGAGGCCGTCGATGACGAGATGGCCGTCGGCGCTCGGTCCGGCGCCGGCGGTGCGGCTGACCGGCGGCCGGCCGCGAAAGCCCAACAGCGCGAGATCGACTCTGGTGGATACGGACACAACAGCTCCCTAGATGGCGACGGCGTCGGTGCGGAAGGTGCGTCGGCGAACCTTGCTGATGATGTGGTCGGCGACGTGCTGTGCGTCGCGGTCGATGCCCAGGAAGCGCCCCGAGCCCCAGGTGTGCATCCACGGCAGCCCGACGAAACTCAATCCGTCGACATTGGTGATCCCGCGGGTCTGCATGGGCCTGCCGCCACCGTCGAACGCGCTGGCCTCGATCCAGCGGTAGTCGGGCCGGTAGCCGATGGCCCACACGATGCTGGTGACCCCGGCCGCCACCAGATCCAGTTCGGTGGGGTCGATTTCGCTGGTCCACACCGGCTCATATCGGGAGGGCGGCGGTGCGTCGATCCCTGCGGCCTCGATGTGCCGGTCGATATCGGTGCAGATCGAGTTGTACACCGCATCAGCGTAATCCAGCGCCGTGGTCAGCGTGGGTTCGAAGCGCAACAGGGCGTCCTTGCCGTCGGCCAGGGTTCCGTAGAGCATCATTCCCTCGGTGGCGAACTGGCGCAGGTCGACATCGCGACCGCCGTCGCGCCCGGTGACATAGTGGTTGGTCTTCTCGATCGCGGCCTTGCCGCCGGGGTACTGCTGAGCGGCCTTGTCATACAGGCCCATATCGGCCAGCCATGTCATGCAGTCGCGGCCCCGGTAGAACCGGGCCACCCGCGGCGCGCTGCCGACCGCGAGGTGCACCTGCCGGCCCGCCAGATGGAGGTCTTCGGCGATCTGAGCACCCGACTGCCCGGTGCCGACCACCAGCACCGCTCCGTCGGGCAGCTGCTCGGCGTTGCGGTACTGCTCGGAATGGATCTGGGCGATCCCGCGGTCGAGAGTGCTTGCGTACGGCGGGATCACCGGCAGGGGGTAGCCGCCGGTGGCTACAACGGCGTGCGCACAGGTGAGCGACTCCCCGTCGTCGAGGGTGAGTTCGAATCCTTCGGGATGCTGCGCCAACCTGGTCACCCTGGTGTGCGTGCGCACGGGCGGGGTGAAGGTGTCCAGCCACCCGGAAAGCCACGCCACCACTTCGTCGCGTGTCATGAAGCCGTCCGGGTCGGGCCCGGCATAGGCGTAGCCGGGGAGCTTGCAGTGCCAGTTGGGTGTCACCAACGTGAAGTTGTCCCAACGGGTGTCAGCCCAGGCGTGCACCGGGGTGTCGGCTTCCAGCACGACATGGTCCACGCCCGCCCGGCCGAGATACCAGCTGACCGAGAGTCCGGCCTGTCCGCCACCGATGACGGCGACCGCGGTGTGTGTCGTCATGACTGCTCCAGCGCGGGGTGCATACGGGTTATCTCGATGACCGCCTGCTCGGGGAATCGCGCGGCGGCGGTGGTGATCCGTTCGGTGGTGTCGGCGGCCGAGGTGCAGGCGAAGCCGAATTTGGCGCGCACCCGTTCACTGGCCTCGGACAGCGCCCGGGTGGATCGATCGACGAAATCGTGGACGGTGTAGCTCTTTCCGGCGCTCAGGTAGTCGTGCATCACCAGACTCGGTGAGTAGCACCGCTGTGTCGTGCCGTCCGGCCAGCGCACCTCGAAGGTCATCTCAGGCATGAGCGAACTCCTCGATCAACGGGCCGTAGACATCCGGCCTGCGGTCTCGCAGGTGGAACATGCCCGCCCGCATGGTGCGGAAGGTGGCGTCCACGTCGACCTCGGCCACCGCCATTCCGCTTCCGAGAAGCGTTGTGGCCAAGATGTTTCCGCCCGGGTCGACGACCTTGGCGTTGCCGACGTAGCGCAGCGAACCAAAGGTTCCGCTCTGGTTGGAGGCGATCCAGAACACCTGGTTGTCCAGCGCGCGAGCGGTATCGAACAGATTGAACCGATAGGTCCAACGATCGTCCTGCAGATTCTCCGCGGTCGCGGTGCGGGCCGCCGGCCAGGCCGACAGGCTCGCGATGATCTGCGCTCCGCCCAGGGCCATCATCCGGGCAGCCTCGGGAAATGCCTTGTCGTAGCAGATCTGCAGTCCGATTCGGCCGACCGGTGTGTCGAAGACACCGTAATCCGATCCTGCCGAGTACGACATGCCCTCACCGAGCGGCTGGTGCACCTTGCGGTACCTGCCGTACACGGTGCCGCCGTCCAGCACCGCGGCGGTGTTGTAGCGGGTTTCGCCGTCCTCGGCCAATTCGCAGAACCCGATGGCGATCACCAGGTCCCCGACGATCTGCTGAACACGGGCGATCTCCGGTCCGTCGATCCGGATGGCCGGAGGCAGAGAACGTTTGGTGTTCTTCACGGTGTCGCCGTGGTTGCCCAACGAGGACAGGTATCCCCCGATGGCGGCCTCCGGGAACACCAGGAAATCGACGCCCTTGCTGCGGGCCTCCTCGGTCAGCGAGGCGATCAGCGCGTAATTCTGTTCCAGGTCTCGGGTGAAGTTCGCCGAGACGGCGGCGAGTGTGGTCATCAGGATCCGCCCTAGACCATGTAGGTCGAGTTGATGATGGCACCCTTGCGGGCGTAGTAGATGAGCGCGTCCTGGACGTCGAGGGGATGCGCCGGGATGACGCCCTCGATGAGGTCCTCTTCACGGCCGCCGTGCAGGGCGAGCCCGAACCGGCAGGCGAACACGGTGCCGCCCTCCTTGATGAAGGTGCCCAGCGCGTCGTTGATGTTCTGCTCGCCGGGGAATCCGGAGTCGCCGGTCTTCGGAAAGCCGCGGGTGGCAAGGCAATTGATGGCGCCCGGCCCGTAGAAGTAGATGGCCGACTCGAAGCCCTTACGCAGCGCGCGGGTGGCTTGCAGCACGGCGACGAACGAGACGGAGGATTCGTGGGCGATGCCGTGCACCAAGGTGAAGTAGCTCTCCCCCTCCTCGGCCTGGTAGTCGGGGAAGATCTTGGTGCCGCCGTAGATGTTCGACCCTTTGGGCAGCGAAGGGTGCGGGATCTCGCCCAGCGAGGTGGCGATGTTCTCGGATATGGATGCGTCAAATGCCATGGAGGACTCCAAATTTGGATTCGATTGGGGTGTCTCCAATTACAGGCGCAGACCATTACCGACTGGTTAGGGATGGAATACATCTGTATTGCGCGGGGCTCACCGGCGCAACGACGCCGTAACAACGCCAGCGAGATCGACGAAATGGCGGCGCTGTCCTGGGACTTTTGCGCCCGTTTGCGCAATTGGGCGAAATACAGGCGCGCTAGAGCGCGAGCCGAACCAGCGCCGCGGTACGGGCCAGCCCGGGGAACGACGCCGCGGTGGCCCGCGGGTGCAGCGCGTGCACCGCGAGCCGGAACATCAGTGCGCGCAGCAGCATCTGCGGCCATTCCGGCAGCGGACTCCAGCGCTCGACGAGACCGTCATCGGCGTCACCCCACGCCAAGGCGTCGACGACGACGATGCCGGCCGCCCACGCCGGTGGCCGCCAGTAGGGGGTGATGTCGGTGATACCGGGCGCGGCGGCACCGGCGAAGAGCACGGTGCCGTACAGGTCGCCGTGCACCAGCTGGCTGGGGCTGCGGGTCGGCTTGCGCAGCGACGCCAGCTGATTGATGAGTTCGACCGACTTCTGCCCGTCCGCCGAACCCGGCGAGACCCGGGCACCGGGGGGCAGTGCGTGCAGTGGCCGGTCTTCCCACGCCGCGCGGTCGGCGGCGATGAACACGTCGACATCCGACCAGGGCGCCACGGGGGGCTGGGTGAGGAATCGCGGCCGCTCGAGCTTGGCCGTGGCTTCGTGCAGCCGGACGGCCGCGGACACCACCTCGTCGTGCCGCGGTTCCGGGGTGCCCGCCACGAAAGTGTCGGCGCGCCACCCCGCGACGACGTAGCGACCGTCCGTGGAGCGGACGGGCCGGGCCAGCCGGATCCCGTCGGCGAACAGCGTCTCGCGGATCTTCGCCGACCACGCGGCGCGCGCATGGTCGGCGACCATCGACAGCACCACTTCGCCACAGCGCCAGCCGCCCTCCCAGCTGGAACCCAGCGGGACGGGGCTCAGCCCGCCGAGCCCGAACGCCGCCAACACATGTTCCGGTGGCAGTTCGTCAGTCACGCACGTCAGCCTAAGCGGTGCCCGTGCCACAGAGCGCTCAGTACATCACCATGTCGGGCTCGAGTTGCTTCGCCCACGCCACGATTCCGCCCTGCAGGTGGAGGGCGTCGGCGAAACCGGCCTTCTTCACGGCGGCCAGCGCCTCCGCGGAGCGCACGCCGGTCTTGCAGTAGAGCACCGCGACCCGATCCTGCGGCAGCTTGGCGAGACCGGCGCCCGCCTCCAGCGCCGACTTCGGGATGAGCTCGGCGCCTTCGATGTGGTTGATCTCCCACTCGACAGGCTCGCGCACGTCGATCGGGGCGACCGGCTTGCCGGAATCCA
>JAHFVC010000150.1:0-3732 GCA_023264765.1 Mycobacterium sp.
GCCATACCGCGCAAGGGCTTTCCGGCGATGATGGGGGAGTAGCCGATCACCGGCGCCGGCGTGGAACGCAGGGCGCCGCTGATGCCGGGCACGGCCAGGATGGTCCCGACGCTCACCACCGGGTTGGACGGGGCCAGCAGCACGATGTCGGCGCCTGCGATCGCGTCGGTCACTCCGGGTGCGGCCGTGGCCTTGTCGGACCCGACGAAGGCGAAGCTGTGGGTGGTGACCTGGGCGCGGTAGCGCACCCACCATTCCTGGAAGTGGATGGCGCGGCGTTCGCCGTCGGGATCGGTGATGACCACGTGGGTCTCGCTGCGGTCGTCGCTGACGGGCAGCAGGCGCGCGCCCGGTGCCCAGCGAGCGCAGAGCGCCTCGGTCACCTGGGACAGCGGATAGCCGGCCCGCAGCATCTGGGTGCGCACCAGATGGGTCGCGAGGTCCCGGTCGCCGAGCCCGAACCAATCGGGCTGCACGCCGTAGGCGGCGAGTTCTTCCTTCGCGTGCCAGGTTTCGTCGCGATGGCCCCAGCCGCGGTCCGGGTCGATGCCGCCGCCCAGGGTGTACATGCAGGTGTCGAGGTCCGGACAGATGCGCACGCCGAACATCCAGGCGTCGTCGCCCACGTTGACCACGGCGGTGAGCTCGTGCTCGCCGGGATCCGCGGAAGATTGTGGGTCGGCAAACTGGCCCAGCCCCAGGAGATGCTGCACGCCGAGCAGGAACCGGGCGCCACCCACGCCGCCGACCAAAACGGTGACCTTCACGCCTTCAGACCCTAGGCCAGCGGGCTTGTGTGGTGGACATCGCAGCGGGTGTGGCGAACACGCCGGTATATGACACGCCGCAAACATGTCACGAGATGGTATGAAAATGCGCCCTAGCGCTTGACCCTGGCAGCTAACAAGTGTCTAATCACATCAGTGTCATTTCGCGGTTGCACCCCGGTTCCGGTGTCGCAGACCAAGATTCGATCACTTGTTCGAATGAGTTCGAGGGTGAGCGTATCTGGGATGGCCTTACACCACAATAGTGTTGGCGGGACTGGAGCTCCGTAGAGCTCCAATATGGGGACTATTAATCAGGTGAGGAGGCGGAACATGTCTTTTGAGCAGGTCGATTTCGACCGCGCGCTCCGGTTCGACGACCGGCTGCTCGGTTCAGTGGACAACGAACCGCACACCACTATCGACCCGGTGCCGTTCGAGGTGCCCGGGCGCCCGCAGTTGAGCTTGGTGCCGGATCGGATGGACTTCGATGCGGTTGCGGGTGACGAAGAAGACGATCAGTGGCAGGAGCGTGCACTGTGCGCGCAGACCGACCCTGAGGCCTTCTTCCCGGAGAAGGGCGGGTCCACTCGTGAGGCCAAGCGCATCTGCTTGGGCTGCGAGGTCAAGGACCGGTGCCTGGAATATGCACTGGCCAACGACGAGCGGTTCGGTATCTGGGGCGGCTTGTCAGAACGAGAACGACGCCGCCTCAAGCGCGGCATCGTCTGACAGAGCGGCTCGGCCTCACGGCTGAGCCGTTCTGCGTAGTGGGGCTATTCGTCGTCGATCGAAGGGTCGATGACGGATGGTTCCACGCCCAGGTAGGTGGCCACCTGAGCCACCAGTACCTCGTGGAGAAGATCGGACAGTTCGTCCCGGCTCTTGGCGCGGCGTTCGATCGGTTTGCGGAACAGCACAATTCGCGCGCGCGTGGAATTGCCGCGCACATCGACGCCGGCCGGGATCAGTCGCGCCAGCGCAATGGGACCGTCGGCCACGACCTCCGGTGGCCACTGCACACTGTCGGGATCCTTCGGCGCGATGCGGGGAATCTCGTCGACCGCCACGTCAAGGGTTGCGACCCTGTCATGCCACCGGCGCTCGATCGGTTCATAGGCTTCCAGCACGGCCATGTCGAAACGTTCGGCGCGGCTGCGCCACCCCGGCACCGTCGGAGGGAGCAGGGGTCCGCGCATCTCGCGGCCGCGCCGTGATCCGCGATGGTTGCGCTGCGCCACGGATGAGATGGTAACGGTTGGAGATCGGCACTCGCCGCACTGCGCGTGTCCGTGTGCCCGCGACGTTTCCGCACGATAATCTTCGCAACGTGAATGTTCCCCGTCGCTGCTGCAGGCCCGGGTGCCCGCACTACGCCGTGGCGACGCTGACCTTCGTCTATTCGGACTCGACAGCTGTCGTCGGCCCGTTGGCGACCGTGTCCGAGCCGCACTCCTGGGATCTGTGTGTCGTGCACGCCGGACGTATCACCGCGCCCCGCGGTTGGGAACTGGTCCGGCACGCCGGGCCGTTGCCCTCCCATCCCGACGAAGACGACCTGGTGGCCCTCGCCGACGCGGTGCGTGAACGCAGCGACGGCCTGCCCTCGATGGTGAACGGCGTGACCGCCGGTTTCTCCGATCCGTCCACCGGTCTGCCCGGTGGTGCCCTCATCGCTCCGCCGGTGCGCCGTCCGGAATCGAACGGCCGCCGTCGTGGACACCTGCGGGTGCTGCCCGACCCACCTGACACCGGCACGGAATAGAACCGCGGGTTGAACTCCGGCCGTGCGGCGAGACCTGCGGCGGCGGAATACGTGAGCCACTAGGCTGGCTGCCGAGTCACCATTCTCAAGCCCGGTCGATCCAGAGAGCGAGGACAGCCATGCCTCGGCCCGCCGCCGCCGTCAATGCTGTGATCAAGGCCTACGACGTTCGTGGACTGGTCGGTGAGCAGATCGACGAGGCATTCGTGCGCGACGTCGGCGGCGCGTTCGCGCGGCTGGTACGCGACGAGCAGCAGGCCGGCCAGGTGGTCATCGGCCACGACATGCGCAGCAGCTCGCCCTCGCTGTCCGAGGCGTTCGGGGAAGGCGTCACCGCGCAGGGTCTCGATGTGATCCGGATCGGACTGGCCTCGACCGATCAGCTGTATTTCGCGTCGGGCCTGCTGGACTGTCCCGGCGCCATGTTCACCGCCAGTCACAACCCCGCTGCCTACAACGGCATCAAGCTGTGCCGGGCCGGCGCCAAGCCGGTCGGTCAGGAGACGGGGTTGGCGACTGTCGCTCAAGAGGTGATCGCCGGCGTGCCAGAGTACGACGGCACGCCGGGCAACGCGACCGATCGCGACGTGCTCGCCGACTACGGAGACTTCCTGCGTTCCCTGGTCGACCTGTCCGAACTGCGCCCGCTGCGGGTCGCGGTGGATGCGGGCAACGGAATGGGCGGGCATACGACGCCTGCGGTGCTCGGGGTCATCCCCGGCCTCACGGTGCTGCCCTTGTTCTTCGAACTCGACGGCACCTTCCCCAATCACGAGGCCAATCCGCTGGACCCCGCCAACCTGGTGGATCTGCAGGCGCATGTCCTCGCGACGGGCGCCGACATCGGGCTGGCCTTCGACGGCGACGCGGACCGCTGCTTCGTGGTCGACGAACTGGGCCGCCCCGTGTCACCGTCGGCGGTGACCGCGCTGGTGGCCGGCCGTGAACTGGGTCGCGAGATCGGCGCCACGGTCATCTACAACCTCATCACCTCGCGTGCGGTGCCCGAGTTGATCATCGAACGCGGGGGCACCGCCGTGCGCTCGCGCGTCGGGCATTCCTATATCAAGGCGTTGATGGCCGACACCGGAGCGATCTTCGGTGGCGAGCACTCGGCGCACTACTACTTCCGCGATTTCTGGGGCGCGGACTCCGGGATGCTGGCGGCCCTGCATGTGCTCGCCGCATTGGGCGAGCAGC
>JAHFVC010000150.1:3742-14877 GCA_023264765.1 Mycobacterium sp.
GAGCAGCAGCGACCGCTGTCGGAATTGATGGCCGATTACCAGCGGTATGAGGCGTCCGGCGAGATCAACTTCACCGTCTCCGACGCCCCCGCCGTGGTCGAATCGGTGCTCACCGCCTTCGGCTCCCGGATCAGTTCCATCGATCATCTCGACGGCGTGACGGTCGATCTCGGGGATGGCCGCTGGTTCAACCTGCGCACCTCCAACACCGAGCCGCTGCTGCGGCTCAATGTGGAGGCCCGTACGGGAGAAGAGGTCGACGAGATCGTCGGTGAGGTCGCCAAACTGATTGCCGCAGGTGGCGTTCCATGACATCGCGGTCCGCCACGATCGACCTGGACGACGTCGAGGGATTACTCGCCGCCGACCGGGACGGTCTGTTGCGCGCCGCCGCCATGGCAGGGGCCCAGGCGCGTGCCGTCGCGGCCGCGGTCGAGGAGGGCGCCCTGGATTCGGTGCGCTCGGATCTGCCCCCGCGCATCCTGATCTGGGTGGCCGCAAGTGGTCCCGCGCTGGCCGCGGGCACGCTGCTGGCGTCGGCGCTGGGCGGATCCACCTCCGTGCCCATCGTGGTGGCGCCGGAGGTGCCGCCGTGGATCGGTGCCCTCGACGTACTAGTGGTGGCCGGGGCGGATCCGGGCGATCAGGCGCTGGTGGCGGCCGCCGCGACGGGGGTGCGCCGCGGCGCGCGCGTGGTCGTCGCCGCGCCGCTTGAGGGACCGCTGCGCGATGTGACCGCGGGCCGTGCCGCGTTGCTCCCACCGCGGTTGCCGGTGCCCGAGGAGTTCGCGTTGTGCCGCTACCTGGCAACCGGGGTGGCCATCCTCGCCGTCCTCGATGCGGGGATGCGGGTGGACATCGCGGCCCTGGCCGACGAACTGGACGCGGAGGCGTTGCGCAACAGCGCCGCGCGGGAACTGTTCACCAACCCCGCCAAGACGATCGCCGACCAACTGGCCGGCCGTGACGTGGTGCTCGCAGGTGACGGTGCCGCCGCGCTGGCCCTGGCCCGCCACGCCGCCGCGACCCTGCTGCGCATCGGCCAGCAGCCGGTCGCGGCCGCGGGACTCAACGAAGCGCTCATCGCCGCGGCTGAGATGAACTCGGGGCCCGCCGATTACGAGGCGGCGTTGTTTCACGACGAGGAGATCGACGGACCGCTGCCCGCGCGGCTGCGGGCCGTGGTGCTGACCTCGGACGAGCAGCGTCCCGTCGTGGCGTCGCGCACCGAGGGGATGGCCGACCTGGTGGTGCTCAGTGCCGACGACGTGCCCGACCTCACGACGCAGCGTGTGGGCGGGAGACCCGAACAACAACTGGCCATACTGGCCGTACGGCTGGAGATGACGGCCGTCTACCTGAGATTGACACGAGGGTGACATCGTGAATCTGCTGCACGGTGCGGTGCGCAAGTACGCCTGGGGATCGCGGACCGCTATCGCCGAGTTCACTGGAAGGCCCAGCCCCACAGTGCATCCCGAGGCGGAGCTGTGGCTCGGCGCCCACCCCGGCGATCCGGCCCGCTGTGAGACCGACACCGGCGAGGTGTCACTCCTGGACATGGTCAGCGCCGACCCGGCCGGCCAGCTGGGGGACGCGATCCGGACGCGCTTCGGTGACGCGTTGCCGTTCCTGGCCAAGGTGCTGGCCGCCGACGAGCCGCTCTCCCTGCAGGCCCACCCCAGCGCCCAACAGGCCGATCAGGGGTTCGAACGAGAAGAGCGGCTGGGCATTCCGGTGTCGGCTCCCAATCGCAACTACCGCGACCGCAGCCACAAACCCGAGTTGATCGTCGCGTTGGGGCCGTTCGAGGCGCTCACCGGGTTTCGATCGGCGGCGCGCAGCGTCGAGTTCATGCGGGCCCTGGCGGTGGCCGACCTCGATCCGTTCATCACCCTGCTCCAGGACCAGTCCGACGCCGACGGCCTGCGTGCGCTGTTCACCACGTGGATCACCGCCCCCCAACCGGATCTCGACGTCCTGGTGCCCGCGGTGCTCGACGGCGCGATCGGCTACCTGCGGTCCGGCGCGACCGATTTCCAGGCGGAGGCCAAGACGCTGCTGGAACTCGGTGAGCGTTATCCAGGTGATGCCGGAGTGCTCGCAGCCATGCTGCTGAACCGCGTCAGCCTGCAGGCCGGGGAGGCCGTGTACCTGTCGGCGGGCAACCTGCACGCCTACCTACACGGTGTCGGGTTCGAGGTGATGGCGAACTCGGACAACGTGTTACGCGGTGGCCTGACCCCCAAACACGTCGACGTGCCCGAATTGTTGCGGGTGCTCGACTTCGCGCCGACCGGCGATGCCAGGATCGTCGCCCGTCCCATCGGTGACGGGCTGGAGTTGGTGTACGACACCCCGGCGCCGGAGTTCGCGGTGTCGGTGCTCTCGATCGACGGGGCACACCTCGGTCATGAGATCGACGCCCCGGCCGAACACGACGGACCGCAGATCCTGCTGTGCACCCAGGGCTCGGTCGAGGTGCACGCCAAGTCCGACACCGTCACCCTCGATCGCGGTGCGGCCGCGTGGGTGGCGGCCGACGACGGGCCGATCCGGCTGCGGGCGGTCGAACCGTCCAAGCTCTTCCGGGTGACCACCGGACTCTGAGCCTCGTCGCCCGGTACGATCGCGGCTGTGAATCAGACAGAGCCTTCACGTGGCGGAGTGCTGGTGGCGCAGCTGCGACGGCTGTCGCCGGCGAATATCGCGGCAATGGTCCGCTGGCTCCGGCTCAAGAGGCTGTGCAAGGACATGCAGAGCCCGCCGTTCTTCATCGGGCGCGGCCCCACCTTCCTGATCGGGCCGAATGCCAAGATCCGGATCGGCAAGCACCTGGTCATCAAGCAGAACATGGATTTTCGCGTCGAGGGCGAACTGATCCTGGGCGACCACGTGTGGTTCGCCCCGAACAACACCCTGTCGGCGCACTCCAAGATCGTCATCGGCTCGCACTCGCAATTCGCCGAATGCGTGTCCATCCACGACAACACCCACCTCGGCGCCGACCTGGACACCCCGTTTCACCAGCGCGACCGTGACGCCGCACCGATCATCATCGGCGAGAGCGTGTGGGTCGGTGCCAAGGCGACGATCCTGATGGGCGTCACCATCGGGGACAACGTCGTGATCGGCGCGAACGCGGTGGTCACCAAGGACATCCCGTCGGGCGTCATCGTGGGTGGCGTGCCCGCCAAGATCATCGGGCGCACCATCAAGGAAGTCGACGCATCCGCCGAATAGCGGGTCGGCCTGCCTGCCTGATCGGGTAGTTCCTCAGTTCCTTTCGGCCGGTACTGCCCGCATTCCATTGTGACGCGGGCCACGCGGGGCCACGGTAGGTGCACGGGTGCCAAAGCCCCGTCGCCAACCGCTAGGAGTGCAATCCCATGGCCATTGAGCTGAACCAGATTTGGGACTTTCCCATCAAGGAGTTCCACCCGTTCCCGCGCGCCCTGCTCGGCGTCGGCGCCCACGACATCATCGGTGTGGAGGCCAAGAATCTCGGCTTCAAGCGCACCCTGCTGATGACCACCGGCCTGCGCGGATCCGGGATCATCGAGGAACTCACCGGCAAGATCGAGTACCAGGGCGTCGAGGTCGTGCTCTACGACAAGGTGGAGTCCAACCCCAAGGACTACAACGTCATGGAGGCCGCCGCGCTGTACCAGCAGGAGAAGTGCGACAGCATCATCTCCATCGGCGGTGGCTCCAGCCACGATGCCGCCAAAGGCGCCCGTGTGGTGATCGCCCACGACGGCCGCAACATCAACGAGTTCGAGGGTTTCGCCAAGTCCACCAACAAGCAGAACCCGCCGCACATCGCGGTATCCACCACCGCCGGAACGGGTTCGGAGACGTCGTGGGCCTACGTCATCACCGACACCTCCGACATGGAGCATCCGCACAAATGGGTCGGCTTCGACGAGGCGACCATCGTGACGCTGGCCATCGACGATCCCCTGCTGTACTACACCTGCCCGCAGCACTTCACCGCCTACTGCGGCTTCGACGTGCTCGCGCACGGCAGCGAGCCCTACGTGTCACGGCTGGACTTCGCCCCGTCGCTCGGAAACGCTTTGTACTCCGTGGAACTGGTGGCCAAGCATCTGCGTGAGGCGGTGTTCGAACCGCGCAACCTGAAGGCCCGCGAAGGCATGATGAACGCGCAGTACATCGCCGGGCAAGCCTTCAATTCCGGCGGCCTGGGCATCGTGCACTCGATCAGCCACGCGGTGTCGGCGTTCTTCGACAGCCACCACGGGCTCAACAACGCCATCGCGCTGCCGCGGGTGTGGGAGTACAACCTGCCCTCGCGCTACGAGCGCTATGCGCAGATGGCCACCGCCATGGGCGTCGACACCCGCAACATGACCACCGTGCAGGCTGCCGATGCCGCGGTCGAGGCGGCCATCAGGCTCGCCCAGGACGTCGGAATACCGGACAACTTCTCCCAGGTGCGCACCGACTCGTATGCGAAGAACCGGATGAACACCGGTAAGTACGCCGGCAAGGGTGAGGTCATCTCCGGTGACGACAAGACCGTGCTGGCCATTTCCGAACACATCCAGGGTGACTGGTGCACGCCGGGCAACCCGCGTGAGGTCACCGTCGAATCGATGATCCCGGTCGTCGGGCACGCGATCAACGAGTCCTACTGACGAGGGATTTGTGCACGTTCCGTAACGCCACCCGTTACGGAACGTGCACACATCGCGACCGAACAGGAGATCGAGATGACCGCCGTGCCGGTTCCCATGCTTGACCAGACCGTAACCTTTTCCAGCGCAGCTGATCTCGCCGAGGCGCTGCGCGAGCAGGACTACATCGCCGACGACGACCTCGCCACCGTCGTGCACCTGGCGACGGCGCTGGACCGCCCCCTGCTCCTGGAGGGACCGGCGGGTGTCGGCAAGACCGAACTGGCCAAGGCCTTGGCGGCCGCCAGTGGCCGGCGGCTGATCCGGCTGCAATGCTACGAGGGCCTCGACGACAACCGGGTGCTCTACGAGTGGGACTACGCCAAGCAGTTGCTGCACGTCCAGCTGCTGCGCGACCGGATTGCCGCCACCACCAAGGACATCGGCGATGTCGAGGAGGCGTCCCGGTATCTGGCCGAGCGGGACTTCGGGCTCTACACCGAGGCGTTCCTCTCGGTGCGGCCGCTCCTGGAGTCGGTGCTCTCCGAGCAGCCGGTGGTGCTGCTGATCGACGAGGTCGACCGCACCGAGGAGGCGATGGAGGCGCTGCTCCTCGAGGTGCTGGCCGAGCGGCAGGTGACCATCCCCGAGATCGGCACGTTCGTCGCGCGATCGGTGCCGTGGGTGGTGCTGACCTCCAACGACACCAGGGAATTGTCCGCGGCGCTGAAGCGGCGTTGCCTGCACTACCACCTCGATTTCCCGACGCCGCAACGAGAACGGGCCATCGTCGGGGTGCGCGCACCCCACGTCGAGCCGGCCGTGGTGGCGGATGTCGTCGAGCTGGCCCGGACCCTGCGTGAGCTCCCGCTGCGCAAGAGCCCGTCCATCTCGGAGGTGATCGATGCGGCCCGCGCGGCGGCGATCCTCGGCACCCGCGACGACGGGCCGCTGCTGTCGGCTCTGGTGAAGTTCACCAGTGACCGCGATATCGCATTGCGCCACTTCGCTTCCGAGCCCGCAATTCCGGAACGTGCAACCCCTCAGGAGCGCGCCACGGTGGCGTCACGGCCGGCCAACACGACGACGTCGGTCTTCCGCGGGCGGGCCGGAAAGAGATGACACCCGCCGAGGTCCTCGATGCGGTGGCAGCGGCGTTCGGCCAGTTGCTGCGCCGAGCCGGGGTGGCCACCTCGCCGGCCGAGGTGATCGAGGTGCGCCGGGTGCTGAGTCTGCTCGGCGCCGGGGACCGCGTGGCGCTGCGGGCGGCGTTGCGCGCCACCTGCGCGAAATACGGTCGTGAACGGCGTGGGTTCGACCTCGCGTTCGATGCGATGTTCGGCACCGTCGTTGCGGCGCAACAGGAACCAGGGGCGGGCCCGAGCCGTGCGCACACCGGCTCGGGCTTGCCCGACCAACTCGATGTCGACGAGGGCCTCGAGGTGGGCCGCTATGCCGAATACAACGAACGCGCCGCCGAGGTCGGCGACCACTTCGACACCCCGGACGCCGACAAGGGATTCAACCCGCACAAGGACGACGACGACTACTGCGTGACGGGTGCTGACGATCAGCTGACGGTGTCCGCCGAGACCGACGTCGGCCGGCGCGGGGTGCGGTACACCGTGGAGGTGGACCGTGCCGTGTCCGCCGTGGCCGGCGATCTCGCCGATTCTGTCGGGCCGGTGGTGGCCGGATCGCTGAGCTTCGACGACCCCGACGCCATCCTGGCGTGGCTGGACGCGTACGACCCGGACCGCATCTACGGCAGTGAGGCCGGTGAGCCGCTGACCGCCGAACAATTGCACCAGTTGACGCAGGCGGTCGAGGGGTTCGTCGCGGCGCTGGCTGATCGCAGCGGACTGACCGCCGAGGCCGGCACCCCGGATACGCAGGGCGAACGGGGGCTTGCCGCCGACATCGATCTGGCCTGCCACGAGGTGCTGCGCCGGATGCGCGGGGCGCCCCGGCCACGTCCCCGCGAACGCGGGCGGGGTCGGCTGGACATGCGCCGTACCAGCCGCGCGGCCCTGCGCACCGACGGTGTTCCGTTCCACCTGATGACGCGCACGCCCTTGCCGGACCGGATCCGGCTGCTGGTGCTCGCCGACGTGTCCCTCTCGGTGCGGCCGGTCACCGGGTTCACCTTGCGCCTGGCCCAGGCCATGCACCGGCGTGCCCACCGGTGCCGGGTGATGGCCTTCGTCGACCGGCCCGTCGACGTCACCGAGATCCTGCTACGCGCCGGCGGCGACGATGCGCTGGCGGCCGTGCTGGCGGAGGGCCGGCTCGACCTGCAGGCCAGCAGCGATTATGGGCAGGTGTTCGATGAGATGCTGCGCGGCCAGGCCGACGCGCTGGATTCGCGCACCGCGGTCCTCGTCGTGGGCGACGGCCGCAGCGGCGGGCTGCCCGCCGGTGTCGACCGGCTCCGGGCGCTGCGCCGACGGGTGCATCGGCTGGCCTGGGTGACGCCGGAACCGCACCGCTACTGGCGCCAGGCCACCTGTGCCATGCCGGACTACGCGCAGGTATGCGACGAAGTGGTGGTGGCCGGTGACGCCGCGGCGCTGGCCGCGCGTGCCGCCGAGTTGGCGCATGCGCTCTCGTGAGAGTTCCCGTGCGACCTACCCGATCGGGTAGGTCAGAGCCTGCCCACCTGCACATTGGTTCCACTCGTCGTCCGACGTAGGGTGGGAGTGTTACGTGGATCACACAGCAGGGAGTGCGCGACGTGATAGCGCAGGCGGACATTGCACCGGTCTCGATTCCGACCGCTCGGGGTGACGGGCTGCCGAGTCGGCTGCTGAAATTCCACGCCCCGGAGATCGTGTTCGGACTCGACTCGATGGCCGAGGCGGCGCACGCTGCGCTGCGTCTGGGCGGGGTGCGGCCGCTGTTGGTCACCGATCCCGGGCTGATCGAGGCCGGCTGGGTGGATGAACTCGTCGGTCACCTGCGTGACCAGCGTGTCCAGGTTCAGGTGTGGAGCGCGCTGACGCCCAACCCGAAGGACCACGAGATCGCTGCAGGTCATGAGTTCTATCGCTCGCGCGGCTGCGATGTGCTGATCGCGCTGGGGGGCGGATCGGTGATCGACGCGGCGAAGGGCATCGCCATCCTGTCCGCCAACGGCGGCCACATCCTGGACTATGCGGGTGTCGACAAAGCGACCATGCCGATTCCGCCTCTGGTGGTGCTGCCGTCGACGTCGGGCACGGGTGCCGACGTGTCCCAGTTCTGCATCGTCACCGATACCACCCGCAACACCAAGATCACCATCCTAGGCCGTGCCTTGGTGCCCGATATCACCGTCATCGATCCGCGGCTGCTCACGACGATGCCCGAATGGCTGAATGCCGCAACAGGATTGGATGCTCTCACACACGGGATCGAGGCGTTCGTCTCGCTCGGTCACAACCAGCTCACCGACCACCACGCACTGCGGTCGGTGGTGATGGTGACCGAGAACCTGGTCACCACCATCGAGCGGCCGCAGGACATGGCGGCCCGGGTGCTCATGGCGCAGGCGGCACTGGAGGCCGGGCTGGCGTTCACCAATGCCATCCTGGGCGCCGCCCACGCGATGAGCCATCAGGTGGGCGGCCTGCTGGATCTGCCGCACGGCGTCATCAACGGGGTGCTGTTACCGCATGTGGTGCGGTTCAACGCCGAGGCCGACCCCGCGCCCTTCGCCACCATCGCCGCCTGCCTGGGCATCGCCGACAAGCGCGCCCCGGATCTGGAATCCGCTCTGGCCCTTGCCGATCGGCTGCAGGACCTGGCCCGCCAGGTGGGTGTGCCGCGAGGACTGGGCGAGTTGGGCGTCAGCGCGGACGACGTGCCGGTGCTGGCCCGTAACGCGATGGCCGACGCCTGCATCACCACCAACCCGCGGGCCGCCGACGAGGCGCAGCTGCGGGCCCTGTTCCGGGCCGCCCTGTGACCTACGGCCCGCTGCGGCGGCCGGCGCCGGATCTGGAGCGGCTCACCGGAGTTCGGTCCGGGAAGGGCACCTTCTATCCTGAGTTCCGGGTGGCGGCGCTGCGTACCGAGCGCGTCATCGCCGCGCTCGACGCCATCTCGCGCGCGCTGGTGCAGACGGTCAACGGCCCGGAGAAGCTGGTCCGTGCGGTGGCCGAGGCGGCCCGCACCCACCTGGGCGCGGAGTGGGTTCTGATCGCGCTCGCCGACGGCGCGCTGCCCGAGGCCCGCCCGCGGCACCTCATCCTGGACGCCGAGGGTCTGGCGTACTCGTTCGAAGGACTCTCCGGTGCAAAGGATCCGGTGCCGCACCTACCCGATGCGGTGCTCAACCGGCTCAACGACATCCTGCGTGGACAGCTGGCACAGTTCCGGCTGCCCGTCATCGAACCGCACCACGCACACGTCCCCATCGAGTTGGACGGCGGTGTGATCGGCGCGTTCGCGGCGTGGACGCCGGCGAATCGTACCTTGGACGGTACGGACGAGACCGTGATGCGCATCCTGTCGAGCCAGACCGCTGTCGCGTTGCACAACTGCGAGCTGTTCCAGCGCGCGCAGACCCTACTGGCGCAGTCGGAGGCACGCAACGCCGAGTTGCTGGCCACCCAGCGCGAACTCGGCGCGGCGCAGCGACATCAGGTGCTCGACTCCGAACGTCACCGGATCGCCCGTGAACTCCATGACAGTGTCGCGCAGACGGTGTTGTCGGCCGGCATGCAGATCGAGGTGTGCCGCAGCGAAATCCGGGTCGGGGCCGCGGGCACGCCCGAACTGCTGGAACGACTGGACACAGCCAAGATGCTCACGCGGTCGGCGACCGAGCAGTTGCGGTCGGCGATCTACACGCTCAATCAACCGGGCGACGCCGGCCGATCCACCTTGCCCGATCTGATGGAACAACTGGCCACCGTCCACATGCCCGACGATCTGCGTGTCACCGTGAAAGTCGAAGGGGGCGTGGCCGAACTGCCGGGCGAAGTCGAGCACGCACTGCTGAGGGTGGCGGGGGAGGCGCTGTTCAACACGGCCATGCACGGCCGCGCGACCCGGGCCATCGTCCGGCTGCGCTACCGGCCGACGGCCGTGACGCTGTCGGTCTCTGACGACGGCACCGGCGACCCGGACAAGCTTCGCCTGATGCTACGGATGGCAGGGGCGACGGACGTCGACGGCCACCATCGCGGCCTGGCCAACATGCTCGCCCGCTGCCGGGAGCACGGCGGCACCTTCGCGGTCCAGCGTTCCCGCATCGGCGGGGTGCGTGTCGTCGCGACCATACCCAGAGAGAGGTCTGCACGATGACGCTGGATACCCGCAACGCCGCAGAAGTGATCCGGCTGGCGCTGGTCGACGACCATCCGATCCTGCGGCAGGGTCTGCGCTCGGTACTGGAACGCGAGGGTGACCTGGTGGTCGTCGGAGAGGCGTCCAGTGAGCACGAAGCCGAGGCGATGGTGGCGGCGGTGCGCCCGGACGTGGTGCTGCTGGATCTCAAGCTGTCGGCAGGATCGGATTTCGAAGGATTGTCGTTGTGCGCCAAGCTGTCCGCGGCTCAACCGCAGGTCGGCTTGCTGGTGCTCACCACGTTCCTCGACGAGGATCTGGTGGTGCGTGCCGTGCACGCCGGGGCCCGCGGCTACGTGGTGAAGGACGTCGACACGACTGAGCTGGTGCGCGCCATCCGGGCGATCTCGTTGGGGGAGAGTGCGTTCGACTCGCGCAGCGCGGCGGCGGTGGTGCGTTCCCTGAACGGCCGCACCGAAGCCCGCGAAAAACTCACCGACCGGGAGCTCGAAGTGCTGCGGCTATTGGCAACGGGGCTGTCCAACAACAAGATCGGCGAAAAGCTATTCATCTCGGCCACCACCGCGAAATTCCACGTCAGCAACATCATGCGCAAACTGCAGGTCAGCCGCCGAGCCGAGGCCGTGTACGCCGCGAGCAAGCGCGGGCTGATCTGACCGAGTGTGCACACGGCTCGTGACTTCCCGCGATCCGTCGATCTGTGTGCACGCTCGACGAGAGGTACCTTCGCAGGATGGGCGACTGGGACGCTGACCACGACTTCGGATGGACCGTGGAGGAAACCGGAATACTGGCGGCCAGGATCGCCGATGCGGATCTGGTGGCCTCGGCCGACTCGGTGCGGGCCTACCTGGACGGTGTGAGGAACCAGCAGCCGCCGGCGGGTCCGGTGGAGAAGGCGGATCTGGCCGACGAGCACCGATACCTGGTGGTTGCGGAAGCCAAGAAGCGGACGGGGGCGGGCACGGCGTTTCTCGATCTGATCGCGGCCGGTGAAGCCGGTCTTGCCCGCGCCGCTGAAAAGTACGACCCCGCCTCGGGATGCCCGTTCGACACGTACGCCCGATGGTGGATCTGCCGGGCTCTCGAG
Organism: Mycobacterium sp.; assembly: GCA_023264765.1. Lineage (GTDB taxonomy): Bacteria > Actinomycetota > Actinomycetes > Mycobacteriales > Mycobacteriaceae > Mycobacterium. The sequence continues at coordinate 14,765 of JAHFVC010000150.1, forward strand.
ATCTAACCCGCGAGCACCTGCTCGCGCAGGATGTCAGCGTGCCCGCAGTGGTGCGCCAGCTCGCGCAGCACCTGTAGATACACCCAGTGCAGCGTGCGCGGGCCGGCGGTGTG
>JAHFVC010000427.1 GCA_023264765.1 Mycobacterium sp.
ACGGGACCGCCATCGCGGTCTACGAGGACGGCAACCCGGACGGCCCCACGGTGGTGCTCGTGCACGGCTGGCCGGACTCACATGTGCTGTGGGACGGGGTGGTGCCGCTGCTGGCCGACCGGTTCCGCATCATCCGCTACGACAACCGCGGCGTCGGCGGATCTGATGCACCCCAGCCGGTTTCGGCCTACACCATGGCGCACTACGCCGACGACTTCGCCGCCGTCGCGGCCGCCGTCAGCGCCGATGATCCCGTTCACGTGTTGGCCCACGACTGGGGCTCGATCGGGATGTGGGAGTACCTGGCTCGTCCGGAGGCTGCCGAGCGGGTCGTGTCGTTCACCTCGGTGTCCGGGCCGAGCGCCGACCATGTCAACCGGTTCGCGATGACCAGCCTGAAGCGCCCCTATCGGCCGAAGCCGTTCTTGCAGGCCCTCGACGGAATGGCGCGGCTGGCGTACATGGGCGCGTTCTCCACGCCGGTGCTCGGTGCGGCGGGGGTCCGGTTCGCGTTCGGTCGCGGCTTCATGCGCCGCCGGTTGCTGCGCGACGGTATCGCCCGTGAGTCGATCCACCACGCGGACACCTTCGTGCGCGACGCCGTCCGCAGCATGAAGGTGTACCCCGCCAACTACTTTCGCGGTTTGACCACCGGCCGGACCGACCACTACGTCGGGGTCCCGGTGCAGCTGATCGTCAATGCGGACGACCCGTTCATCCGGCCGTATGTCTTCGACGCCGTCGCCGAGTGGGTGCCCCGCTTGTGGCGGCGCGATCTGAAGGCCGGGCACTGGGCGCCGATGTCGCATCCGCACGTACTGGCCAGAGCGGTCGGCGAGTTCGTCGATCACCTCGGCGGAGCGCCTGCCGCGCGGGATCTCGCCCGGGCGCGTGTCGGCGGACAGTCGGCGCCGTTCGCGCACACCCTGGTATCGGTCACCGGTGCCGGTAGTGGAATCGGGCGGGCGACCGCTGAGGAATTCGCTTCACAGGGCGCCGAAGTCGTCGTCAGTGACATCGACCACGCCGCAGTCAAGGAGACCGCCGAGCTCATCGCGGCCCGGGGCGGGGTGGCGCACGCCTATCACCTCGACGTGGCCGACCCCGAGGCGGTGGCGCGGTTCGCCGAGCAGGTATGCGCCGAGCACGGAGTCCCCGACATCCTGGTGAACAACGCCGGTGTCGGGCACGGTGGCAACTTCCTGGACACCCCCGCCGCGCGGTACGACTGGGTGATGGACATCAACTTCGGCGGAGTCGTCAACTGCTGCAGGGCTTTCACGGCACCCATGGTGGCCCGTGGCACCGGCGGTCACGTGGTCAACGTCGCGTCGATGGCCGCGTACACCCCGGCCGGTGCGATGAACGCCTATGCCACCAGCAAGGCCGCGGTGTTCATGTTCTCCGACTGCCTGCGTGCCGAACTGGAGTCGGCCGGAGTCGGTGTGACGACACTGTGCCCGGGGGTCATCGACACCAACATCGTCGACCACACCCGATTCGATGTGTCTACGGCCAAGCAGGGTGAGCTCGCCGCCAAGCAGGTCCAGATCAAGAAGGCGTTCGCCGCACGGCGGTACGGCCCGGACAAGGTGGCCCGGGCGATCGTGTCGGCGGTGCGCAACAACCAGGCGATCCGCCCGGTGACAACCGAGGCCCATGTGGCCTACGGGTTGTCCCGGGTGGTGCCGGGCGTCCTTCGCCGCGCCGCGCGCAGCGACCTGCTCTAGCCGTTCCGGGCGATGTCTTCCAGCACCGCGAACATGGTGCGGGTCGGCACGCCGGTGCCGCCCTTGGGCGTGTAACCCCAAGCGCCGCCGGTGTTGTATGCCGGGGCCGCGATGTCGATGTGCGCCCATTCCACGCCATCTGCCACGAACTCGCGCAAGTACACCCCGGCCACCAGCATCCCGGCGTACCGCGACGAACTGACGTTGGCCAGGTCGGCCACCGTCGACTTGAGATCGTCCTTGAGTTCCTCGGGCAGCGGCATGGCCCAGGCGTTCTCGCCGACCGCCGCCGACAGCGTCGCCACACGATCACGGAATTCTTCGCTGCCCATCACGCCGGGGGTGCGCGCGCCGAGGGCGACCGTCTGCGCGCCGGTCAGGGTGGACGTCTCGATCAGGTAGTCGGGATTGTCCTCGCAGGCGCGCACGATGCCGTCGGCCAGGATGAGCCGGCCCTCGGCGTCGGTGTTGAGCACCTCGACGGTGATGCCGCCGTACTGGGTCAGGACGTCGCCGGGACGGATGGCCGTCGACGACGGCATGTTCTCGGCCATCGGCACGGTGGCGATGACGTCGATCGGCAGGTTCTGCCGCGCGGCCAGCACCACCGTCGCGATGACGGCGGCCGCACCGCCCATATCGGAGGTCATGTGATGCATACCCGCGGCCGGCTTGATCGAGATGCCGCCGGTGTCGAAGGTGATGCCCTTGCCGACCAGGGCCACCTTCTTGGCCTTTTTGGACGTGCCGCCCTTGTGGCTCAGCCGGACCAGCCGCGGCAGCCGAGACGAGCCCTGGCCCACCCCGACGATGCCGCCGTAACCCGACTTGGCCAGTGCCTTGTCATCGAGCACCTCTACGGTCAGGCCGGCTTCTTCGCCCAAAGCCTTTGCCCGCTTGGCGAATTCGGCGGGAAAGAGGTGACTCGGCGGGGTGTTGACGAAGTCTCGGGCGGTGGCGACCGCCGACGCGATGTCGACGGCGCGCTGCGCGAGGGCCTTGGTGGCCGCTTTCGTATCGGCAGCCAGCGCAACGATCTTGGTCAGGCCCTTGTCCTTGGGCGCGGTCTTCTCACTCCGGAACTCGGTGAAGCGGTAGGCGCCCAGGATGAGACCTTCGACGACCGCCTCCAGGTCCAGCGCGGTCAGGGTGGTGACGACGGATCCCACCTTGTCCAGTCCCCGGGCCGCGGTGCCTGCCGCCCGGCGCAGGGTGTCGGCGGGCCATTCGTCGCGGTCCTCGCCGAGGCCGACCGTCAGCACACTGGCCACCGGGAGATCCGCGATGACCAGGCGGTGCAGCTGACCTTCGCCGCCGGTGCCGCCGAGGGCCGCGAGGCCGGACTCGATGGCCGCCACCGCGGCCGCGTCCAGGTGGTCGCCGAGCACCGAGGGCCCGTTCTCGCCGGACACCACGCCGACGATGAGGACCGCGTCGCCGGTACCCCGGCGGGGCAGGGACGAACTGACGGTGACGGACGGGATCTGGTAACCGGATGCGCTGCTCACGTTGTTCACCCTAGAGACACCGCAGCGGATGCGCCGTGATCGGTGCGTCGAATCCCTTCAGGGTGAAGGACCGCGGGGGTGCGAAGTCCCGCCCCCGCAGCTGTTCGTGCAGGGCCGAGGACACCAGGATCTGGCCCTGTTCGGCCACCGCCACCAGCCGGGCGGCCAGATTCACCGGGTTCCCGAAATAGTCCCCGCTGATGGCCAGCACCTCGCCGTAGCTCAGCCCGGCGCGCACATGCAGTCCCGCGGCGTGGGCCTTCGCATTGTCGACGAGAGCCACCGCGGCATCGATCGACTGTTCGGGGGTGGAGCTGACCCACATGACCGCGTCGCCGATGAACTTGACCACCCGTCCGCCCGCGGCGTGCACGACGTCGGACGCGGTGGCCCCGAAATCGTTGAGCAGGTCCGTCAGTTCCGCCGCGCTGAGCAGCTGTGTCAGCGCGGTGAACCCGGAAAGGTCGGCAAAACCGATGCCGCACACCACAGTCGGGGATCCGTCGCGCACCACGTGCTCGAAGTAGGTGCGGGCGCTCATGAGGTGCTGGCGATGCACGGCGTCGATGGCCGCGCCGATCCGCGGCAGGTAGGAGACCGCGTCGCGGTACGCGCGGGCGGTGGCGAACTCGTCGTGGGTGACCTCGATCTGCACGTCCGGCGACGACGCCCGCATCATCGAGGACTCTGCCTCGGCGAGGCGTGCCATGCCGGCGCCGATCACCCGGAGCAGACCCGTCGCGGCGACGTCGCCGACCACCAGCCGCATCTCGGCCCAGGTGCGCAGTGCCTCCACGTCGGCCTGGCTCAGCGATTTGGTGGCGCAGTCGGTGACGGTCAGGCCCAGTGCCGCCCACGCGTGCTCCACGTCGGCGAGCGACACCCCGATGTCGGCGGCGGCGTCGGCCAGGCAGTACAGCGGTGGGCCGGACCATTGCAGGACATCGCCGGCCAGCCCGAACAGCCGCCCGCGGGACTCGGCCTCGACCATCTCCGCGGCGGTGAAGCCGAGCCCGTCGAGGTATTCGATGAGGGGGGCGCGCTTGCGGGCGTCGGCGATTCCCGCCGCCTCGAGCGCGTCCAAATCGACCACGGAGCAAGTGTGCCAGCGCCGTCCCCTCTAGGGTGGGGGATTGTGAGTGAGACTGTGTTGCAGGGCCCGTTGGAGGACCGCCACCGCGAGCTGGGGGCCAGTTTCGCCGAATTCGGTGGATGGCTGATGCCGGTGTCCTACGCGGGCACCGTCGCCGAGCACACCGCGACCCGCAGCGCCGTCGGGCTCTTCGACGTCAGCCACCTCGGCAAGGCCAAGGTGGCGGGCCCGGGTGCGGCGGCCTACGTCAACAGCGCGCTCACCAACGACCTCAACCGCATCGGTCCCGGCAAGGCGCAATACACGTTGTGCTGCAACGAATCCGGTGGGGTGATCGACGACCTGATCGCGTATTACGTCTCCGACGACGAGATCTTCCTGGTGCCCAATGCAGCCAACACCGCCGCCGTGGTCGCCGAGCTGATCCGCCACGCCCCGGCCGGTTTGACCATCACCGACGAGCACCGCTCGTACGCGGTGCTGGCGGTGCAGGGACCGAAGGCGGCCGAGGTGCTCGGCGGGCTGGGCCTGCCGACCGACATGGACTACATGGGCTACGCCGACGCCGAGTACGCGGGAGTCCCCATCAGGGTGTGCCGTACCGGTTACACCGGTGAGCAGGGCTACGAGTTGCTGCCCGAGTGGGACCGCGCCGGTGTGGTGTGGGACGCGCTGCTGGACGCCGTGCGCGCCGCGGGCGGCGAACCGGCCGGTCTCGGCGCGCGCGACACCCTGCGCACCGAGAT
>JAHFVC010000428.1 GCA_023264765.1 Mycobacterium sp.
TTCCACGAGCAGGGTGCTGCCGCTGCGCTGCGAGGCGAGGACCAAGTACGCCGTGGATGCGGTCGGTGAAGCCATGCGCGAGAGCCTAACCGGTGCCGCTATGACCTGCTCAGAGGGCTTTTTCACTCGCCGTGAGTATTAGTCTTGCCGATCTGCGCGGTGTCGATACCGCGGTCCTCGGCGATACCGGACCGGCTGGTGACGGGGCGTCCATGAATGCGCAAGTATGTCTGGGTGTAGCGCTCTGAGATGCGGCTACCCGCGAAATCGGACGGGATGACGTCGTTGGTCTTGTGCCGCCAGTCATCGAGCCGCAGGGCCAGGTCCCCGGCGATCGCTTCCGCGGCGCGGGAGTCCACGCCGCTAGCACTCTCGGTGAGCAGATTGTGGGCCTCGGTCGGGTCCGCGTTCAGATCGTAGAGTTCGCGCTCCGGTCGGGGTGCGGTGGCCAGTGGGCCGACGGCCTGACCCGGCGGACTGTCCGCGATGTCCCACGGCAGATCCAACAGCGGGCGCGCCGTGTAGTTCTCGATGTAGCTGTAGTCCTTGGTCCGGATGGCGCGGATCGGATCGAAGGAGTCGTGGTAGGTCTTGGTGGTGTAGACCTCGGTGCGGACTTCGTCGCCGGCCGCGGCGCGCAGATTGGCGGCATGCGAAAGCCCTTGCACCTCTTGCGGAATGGGTACTCCGAGCAAGTCGAGCAAGGTCGGGGCCAGGTCGACACCGCTGAACAGGTCGTCATAGACGCGGGGGGCGATGTGCGCGTCGGCCGGCGGGCGCACGATCAGCGCAATACCGGTGCCCGCGTCGTAGAGCGTCGACTTGGCCCGCAGCAGCGCCGGGCCGTGGTCGGTGAGGAACACCACCCAGGTGGTGCGATCCAGGCCTGTCTCGGCGAGGGTGTCCAACAGTTGCCCGACGGCGGCGTCGGCGACCGTGATCGACCCGTAGAAGTCGGCGAGGTCCTGGCGGATGTCAGGGGTATCGGGCAAGTAGTCCGGCACGGCCACCGTGGTGGGGTCGGCCGGGTCATAGCGTTCGGGCGGGTACGGGCGGTGCGTCTCGAAGAATCCGGTGGTGAGCAGGAACGGTTCCGGGCGGTCCCGACTTCTCAGCCAGTCGATGGCCCGTTCGACGACGTACTCACAGTAGGAATTCGACACGTCGTACTCGTCGAATCCCAACCTGGCCGGGTTGGACGTCTCGTGCTGCATACCGAACAACGCCGTGTGCCAACCGGACTCGGACAACAGGCCCGGCAGCGTCTGCACGTCGGCGCGGTATTCCCAGCCGTGGTGAGCCAGCCCGAGCAGCCCGTTGCTCTGCGGGTAGCGGCCGGTGAACAGGGATCCGCGCGAGGGTGAGCACAGCGGGGCGGTGGCGTGCGCCCTGGTGAACAGGATGCCCTCGGCGGCCAATTGGTCCAGGCGTGGGCTGTCGACGTCACTGTGCTGGTAGGCGCCGAGGTAGCGGCCGAGATCGTGCCAGTGCACGAACAACACGTTGTCGGGAGAGGGGCCGGTCACAGGAAGTCCTTCATCGGATTTACACGGAACATGGCGGGGCGGCGATGGGCAACCCTTTCGTTCATCCTCATTTCCAGGCGAAGACGGGTTGCTCGAGTTCGTCGACGCGTTCGGAGTTGCCCTGCAGGCACAGCAGGCGCACCTGCAGTAACACCGCTCCGGTGGGTGCGTGGATCAGGTCGTTGCCCAGCGGGATCTGCACCACCGGCCGCGGGCTCTCGGGGATGCTGATGAAGCGTGGCGAGTCCTCGCGCAGCAGTTGGTGCAGACCGACCCGGTACGCGGCGACCACCTCGTCGGGCGAGGGCCGCAGATCCAGCCGCCCGCCACCCCACAGCACCACCGGGGTGATGACGTAGCCGGAGCGGGTGGGGTAGTCGTCGAGCAGGCCCAGCACCGAGGAACCGGGCAGGTCGACGCCGACCTCCTCGTGCGTCTCGCGCAGTGCCGCATCCACCGCCGTCTCGCCGGGGTCCAGCCGTCCGCCCGGCAATGCCCATTGCGCCGCATGGGAATTGAGCCGGGACGCGCGCCGGCACAGCAGGAATGCCGCCCCGCCGGACACATCGATCATGCGGCCGTCCAGGCCGGCCTCGGGCATCGGCCGGCCCGCGATCCAGTCGTCGACCGGCGCCGGGTCGATCCGGTCTTCGCCGACCTCGGAATCCACCAATACGACGGCGACGGCGGCGTGCCGTTTCGCCGGGTCGGTGACGGTGCGCCGGTCGTGACCGGTCAGGTTCCGGTGGATGCGTTCCCGCAATGCGGCGTCATAGCTGATGGTCACGGGCGATACGGCACGCCGACCGCCCGGAACACCCACTCCGGGGGCACGTCGTAGGCCAGGCTGCGCGACGGGAGCGCCGCCAGAATCTCAGCGGGCAGAGTCTCCTTGTAGTGCAGCGACAGGTGTCCACTGCAGCTGGGGTCGACCTGGCCGACGTCGACGTTGATGTGCAGCCCGGCCTCGGAGATGTCCGCGGTCACCACGCCGGATTGTGCTGCATCCCAACGCTGGTCGATCACCCGGCCGGCCAGTTTGGGCACCGACGACAGGGTGCCCAGCACCCGCTGCGAGGTGAACACCAGCGACCCGGAGTAGCTGCTGACGCTGCCCGCCGAGCGAAGGCCAGGAACCTTGCCGGAGAAGTGCCGGGTCACCGCGACGTATTCGGCCAGGTGGACGATGCCCTCGGCCTCCACGGCGGCACGCAGATCGTCGGGCAGCTTGCCGATGCCGAACAGCTTTCGAAGAAAGACGGCCATGGGGCCACAGTACGACGATTTGTGCACGTTCCGTAACGCCCAGCGCTACGGAACGTGCACAAGTCGCGCCTCACTGGGCGGGGAGTACGTGCTCCCCGGTCTTGTCGGTGCTCAGGCACAGCGAGCAGATGAAGCCATTGCCGGTGGCCGAGGCCAGCATGTCCGGCCGCTCGTAATCGTGATGGCAGACATGGCATTTCAGATGGTCGTCGGCCGGGTTGCCGTGCTCATCGAACAGCGGCAGGTCGATTCCGTCATCGGTGCGGCGCAGGTAGTACTTGCCCTTGGTGGCGATGGCGATGATGGGCGGCAACACCAGGCCAAGACCGATCGCGACCAGCGGCGAGTACGGCCGGATGGCCTCGCCCAGCCCGCCGAAGAACGCGATGATGGACAGGCCCGCCGCGACCAGCATGGAGCCGAACCCGACCGGGTTGAACCCGTAGAGCATGCCGCGCCGGAACTCGGGCACCTTGGGCGACAACTTCAGCAGGTACTTGTTGAACACGATGTCACTGGCCACCACCACGACCCAGGCCATACCGCAGTTGGCGTAGAAGCCCAGGATCGTATTGAGGAAGTCGAACATGTTGGCTTCCATCAGGATCAGCGCGATCAGCAGGTTGACGCCGAGGAACACCAGCCGACCGGGGTAGGTCTTGGTGATCCGGGTGAACGAGTTGGTCCAGGCCAGTGAGCCGGAGTAGGCGTTCGTCACGTTGATCTTGATCTGGCTGATGACCACGAGCACGACGGCCAGCGTCATGGCCAGCCAGCCCGGCAGGAAGTTCTGGTAGATCTCCAGGAACTGGTGCACCGGCTGGTTCGCGATGCCCGCACTGTCGGCGACGTTCGCGATCAGGTAGACGGCCAGGAACAAGCCGACGATCTGCTTGATGGCGCCGAAGATGACCCAGCCGGGGCCGGCCAGGAACATCCAGGTCCACCAGCTGCGCTTGTTCTCCGGGGTTTTCGGCGGCATGAAGCGCAGGTAGTCGTTCTGCTCGGCGATCTGGGCGATGAGCGACAGGCAGACGCCCGCGGCCAGCAGGGTGGAGCCGATGTCGAAGCCCTTGACCCCGTTCTCGCCCTGGTAGGCGAAGAACTGGCCGACGGATTCGGGGTGGCTGATCACCAGGTAGACGAAGGGGGCGACCATCAGGATCAGCCACAGCGGGGTGGTCCACACCTGCAGGGTGGACAGCACTTTCATGCCGTAGATGACCAAAGGGAAGATGATCAGGGTGGAGGCCGCATATCCCAGCCACAGGGGGATGCCCAACCCGAGTTTCAGGCCCTGGGCCATGATCGAGCCCTCGAGGGCGAAGAAGATGAAGGTGAATGTCGCGAAGATGACGTTGGTGACCACCGAGCCGTAGTAGCCGAACCCGCTGCCTCGGGTGACCAGGTCGAGGTCGATGTTGTAGCGCGCCGAGTAGTAGGCCACCGGGAAACCGGTCAGCATGACCACCACCGCGAAGATGAAGATGCCCCACAACGCGTTCGTGGTGCCGTACGAGATGCCGATGTTGGCGCCGATCGCGAAGTCGGCGAGGTAGGCGATGCCGCCGAGGGCGGAGATGCCCACCACCCGGGTGGACCATTTCCGATAGCTCCGCGGGGCGAAGCGCAGTGTGTAGTCCTCGAGGGTTTCTTTGGTGGCGGTCAGCCGATCATCGGGGTCTACCGCCGCACCCGCCGGCTCCCCCGCAAGCTCTTGTGTCATGGTCAGCAAACTTATGGTGGCTATGTTTCCGTGGTATCACCACAGCGTTGCCCTCATACTGCGTCCAGCTGTGGATGGTAGGACTGATTCGGTGACGCGCTTCGTACGGTGGTCGGCGGTTCTGGCGGTCGCGGTTTTCGTCGCGACGCTGGTCGCGGTGCTCGGCCAGGCCCGCTGGCTCGCCACGGCCGACACGTCGTTGCTGGAACCGCTGTACCGGTATGGCACGGCGCACCCGGGGTGGGTGCGGGCCTGGGACGTGCTCTGCACCGTGTTCCACCCTGCGGTGTTCCGGGTGATCGCCGGGGTGTGGATCGTCGTCGCGCTGGTCCGGCGCCAGGTGCGGGTGGCGTTGTTCCTGACGTTGTCGGTGGAGGTGTCCGGTCTGTTGGTCGTCGGGCTCAAGGCGCTGGTCGACCGCCCCCGCCCGGCCACCGCGCTGGTGCGCGAGTCCTCGACGTCCTATCCGTCCGGCCATGCGCTCGGGGTGATGGCGGGGGTGCTGGGCTTGATGATCGTGGCGCTCCCGCTCCTACGCCGGGCCTGGCGGACG
>JAHFVC010000151.1 GCA_023264765.1 Mycobacterium sp.
ACTGCGTCCGGATCGGAACTACGGTCGTCGTCGAGGTGCACGTGGGCGTCGGTCGCCGGGTCGTGGCTCTCGTCGGTGCTGCTGAATTTGACGAGGGTGATCACGGCGGCGGCGACGGCCACGACGAGGATCAGCACCGCACTGACCACGATGAGCTGCCCGCGTTTCATCCTGCGATCCGTTCGTCGTCGACGACGAGGGTGGTCAGATTTGTCTCTCGCCACGACTTGTAGCCGTTCTCGCGGCACCACTCCGCCGCTGGGTTGTCCTGGTCGATTTCGACGCTCACGTGCACGCGGCCTCGCAGCGCCGTTCGCTCCAGGGCAGGGTCGTCGGCCCCGACTTCGTGGTTGAGCACGTGCAGGATCAGCCGGACTGCCTCGACGTCGAGCTCCTCGCGGGCCTGGCCTGCGACGAACACCGCGAGCTGCGCCACCGAACGGTCGGCCGAGACCTGGTTGCCGTTGCGGTAGATCTTGTCCTCGGGGTGAAAGGTGTTGTAGGTGACGACGGCACCTTCGGGTCCGCAGATCGCGAACGAGGACACCTCGTCGTCGGCGGCGGTCCACATCTCGAGTACCGGCCCATCCGCGGCGGCCGCGGCGATCTGCTCTCTGCGCTGGGCGTAGGCCTGCTCGCGCAGTGCGTCGTAGTCGATCCCGAGCTGTTTGGACAGTTCGGTCTTGAACTTCGGGAACAGGCCTGGGACGGCGAGCTCGTGCTCTTTCGCCCATGCGTAGAGCTCGCCGTGGGTCTCGAGTGCGCGTAAGTCGTCGAGGTGTTCCTTGACTGCCTTCTTCGCGGTCTCCCATGCGGCTACCGAGTTGTGGGTGCTGCGTCGTTTGGCCATGTCGGCTATCTCCTTCGTTGTCATGTCGGTCGGTGTCGTGTGCTCAGGCGATCGAGGCGTACTCGGTGGCGTACTGCTGGATCAGGTCGGCGTAGGGGCGGGTCTGGTTGACGTAGTCCGGTGAGCCGGTGGGGAATCCGCCGGAGGACTGCACCGCGCCGAACCCTGCGTTGTAGGCGGCGAGATACAGCTCGAGGGGGCCGTTGGGGGCCGAGATGGAGCCGTTGGCAATCCCGGCGTCGACCTGGCCGGCGATCTCGCACATGTAGCGGCCTTGGGCCATCACTGCGTCTCCGATGTCGTAAGGGGAGACCGAGCCGTTGCCGTCGTCGTCGCGCCCGTAGCCGGGCCAGGTGCCGGGCATGAATTGCGCAGCTCCTTCGGCTCCGTCCGGGCTGACCGCGCGCGGGTTGAAGCCCGATTCCTGCTTGAGCTGTCCGGCGATGACGGGCGGCCGGATCTGGGGGCAGGTGTTGCCGGCCTTGATCACCCACGGCTCGAACTCCGGGGGCACTTTCCCGGGTGCGAGATCGGCGTCGCCGCCGCTCGCAGCCGGATTGACCCCGCACGGGGTCGGGACCGCCCCTGGGCTGCCTGCTGCGCCCGGTGCAGGGCCGTAGGTGGTCAGAGCGTCGGGCATCCCGCCGCCGACGGTGGTGACGTGGACGTGGTCGAAGTGATTCTGGGTGGGGGAGCCGCGGTCCTCCATCTGGTTCGAGGAGCCGTCGGCCGGGATGTAGGTCTGGCGCCAGATGATGTACTCGATGTGCAGCTCGGTCTTGTTGGCCATCAGGTACTCGACGACCCGATCGCCGAGTTCCTTGCCGGCACCGGTGTCGTAGTCCGGGATCATGATGTCCGCGGCGCGGCCGCTGGGGTGATCGTCGTAGGTGTCGTACGGCCGCCACCCACCGATGGTCTTGATCTCGGGGAACTTCTGCGCGACCGATCGGGCTACGCGAACCGTGTCGACCTGCCAGTGTTCCTCGGATCCGACGGACGGCGGCAGTGGTGGCAGGTCGCCGCCGGGGGCAGGTGTTGTCGGGGACGGCGACGGAGTGGCCGGGCTCCCGGCGGGGGCGTCGGGCTCGGCCGCTGCGGCGATCCACGGGGCCGGGTCGACGGCTTCGCCGGCGTCGTGGCCGCCTTGCCAGATCTCGAAGTGCAGGTGCGCACCGCCCGGTCCAGGTGGTGAGACTTCGCCGTTGTAGCCGACTTTCGCGATCTCCTGGCCTGCGTGGACCTGCTGGCCGGGGGTCACCTCGAGGTCGTCGGGGAACATGTGTCCGTAGACGCTCGAGATGATCTGTCCGTCGATGTTGTGGTCGATGACGATCCACTGCCCGAACCCCGTTGCCGGTCCGGCCTTGGACACCACACCGTCGGCGGTGGCGTAGATCGGTTCGCCTGCAGCCGATCCGAAGTCCTGGCCCTTGTGCATGGTGCCCCAGCGAGGACCGAATCCGGACGTCAACTGGTAGGTGCCGGCCTTCATCGGCTTGACCTTGGTGCCTGCGGGGAACGTCGCGGTCGGTGCGCCGCCGGGCAGGCAGTCCCCGACTTTGGGTTCGTCGTCGTCGGGGAAGATCAGCAGCACCAGCGCCAGGATCAGGGCGAGGAACAGGGCGACGCCGACCAACGTCCCCTTGCCGGCGGTGCTTTTCACCGGTTCAGATCCTTTCGCGGCCGAGAGCGCGTTGCAGGATGGCCACTTGGTCGCGGAGCTCGCGGACGGCCAGTTCGGTGTCTGCGGGGAATTGGGTGGTGCGTGCTGCGCCGCGTTCGGTGCGCACCCAGTTACGCAGGGTGGTGACCGGGATCTGCAGTGCGGCAGCGACAGCGACGACGGCTTCTTCGCGTGAGGACGCGGTTTTCATCTGCTCACTGACCAGCGCGAGGCACTTGTCCCTGAATTCGGTGGTGTAGAACCGTTTGGCCATCTCACGCGACCTCGTCGTAGTCGTCGTCGAGGTCGTCGCCGACGAAGGTGAACCGGTGGTTGGTGTCGTGGACACCGGATTCGATCTCCGACGGCATGAGCACAGTTCGGAACGGAATACCCGGTGCGCCTTGCTCACCGAGTTTGACGATGAACTTGCCCTGCCCGGGTGGAGCGCTCAGAGCGCCTGCCTCACCGGTCAGCGCCTTCGGTGAGGACCACGAGGTGATGTCGGCGATTTCGGTGTCGGTGAATGGTTTGATGTCGGACAGTCGCGTCATCTCCTTACGTGGCAATGCGCCCACCACCAGCACTCCGGCACGTTCGACCAGTCCTTTGGCGGTCGCGACGTCTTCGGGGTTGGGTAGGGATTCGAGGTCGCTGATGGTGTGGGTGCACATCAACAGCGCGGTGCCCCAAGCCCGGTTCAGGCGAGTCAGTTCGTCGACGCGGTCGACCATGCCGACGCCCGCGCGCAGCACCTGCCACATCTCGTCGAGGACGACCAAAAAGTTGCGGCGTGGCCCGCATCCGGCGTCGGCGAGGTAGTGCGCGGCGTCGGTAGCTGCGAAGCCGTGCTCCCAGCAGGCAAGTAGCACTGCACCTTTGAGGGTCTTGTCGGCGGTACCAATGCCCGAGACGTCGACGCAGACCGCAGCGGCGTTGATGTCGATCGGCACGGTGGTCTGACCGCAGAACACCTCACCGAACTCACCGTCGATCAGGGCGTTGAGGGTGCGGCGCAGTGTCATCGAGCCGGCGCGGTAGTCGGAGTCGGTGTCGGCTTTGAATGCACGCCGTACCGGGTCTGGGCCCTCCTCGAGGACGTCCGCGAGGTCGGAGAGCAGCGGTTGGACGGCACCGGTGAAGCGTTCTTCGAGGAGACGGATCGCGGCACCGAGGGCGGAGATCTCGAAGTCGTCGATCGGGGCGTTGCCGCGGGTGACCTGCAACAAGGTCTTGACCCGGCGCACCCGGTCGCCGGCGATGCGTTTGCGAACCAAGGCCGCGGTCTTGTCGGCGGCGTCGGTGCCGGCGGCATCGAGGGTGGGCAGAATCTGGGCGAGAGGTCCCATGTCGAGGGGGTTGATCTGCCCGCGGCCCAGGCCGAGGTCGATGATCTGGCCTCGATCGCCGAGGGCTTCGACGAGTTTGCGGTAGTCGGGCCGCATGTCGCCCATGATCAGGGTGGACACTCCGGCGTAGATCAGGCCGAGGATGATCTTGCGGGCCAGCGTCGACTTACCGAATCCGGGCAGGCCGAGCAGCATCATCGAGGGCTGCTGGAGGAATCGGGCGCGGGTCATCCACGAGAGCGGGTCGAAGCACACCGGTGCACCGGTGTAGAGGTGCACACCGAGTGGGACACCGACGATCGGCGCTCCGGCCCCGACCGGGAACGGCCACATACCGGCTGCTTGCAGTGTGGTGGCGCGGAATTCGGTCAGGGGTAGGACGGGCCCGGCTTTGCCGCCGCCGCGTCCGGACAGGCCCATGTGGTTGCCGCGCAGGGTCTCTGCGTCGCGGCTGTGCCCCACGGTCTTGGACCGCGCTGCAGCGTCACGTCCGAGATGCAGGCGTGCGCGCCAGGAGACGGCGATGTTCTTCGATTCGGCGTCGCGTTCGAGTTCGCGGCGTTCGTTGTCGTCGAGTACGGCCACCGGTGCGGAATCGATGCTCTCGCAGTGTTGTTCGCGCTGACGTTGCGCAGCGGTGCGGCTGAGGTCGCGGCGGGAGGCGGTGCTGGCGGCGCGTCTCCAGGGGCGTTTGATGCTCATTTCACGCTCCCAGCTTCTTAGCGACGTTCTTGGTGTGCGAGGGCATGAGGACGCCGACGCCGAGGGTCGCGGCGAATCCGGTGTCCTGGGTGAACCACAAGCGCTGCAAGCGAAGTGAGGATCGGGTGCCGAGATCCTTGGTCACCGAATCGGCCTTGGGTCGGTCCTCGCCTTCGGGTGTCGTCACGGTCACCAACAGTCCGATCATGGTCAGACCGTGTCCGTGGCCCTGTTCTTCGAGCTGGTCCTCGACACTCTTCAATCGTTGCTGCGCCTCGAAACTGGGGCCCTTCTTGCCGAGGTTGTTCACACCGCTGTTGGCGTGTTTGAGGTCGCGGCCGATGATGGTCGCCGCTTCGGCCGGCGAGTGGGGGCGGTAGCAGATGGCCACGCGCTTGCGCAGGACGTCCGGGTTGGGGTCGAGCAGTGGCCGCAGCACGGTCTCGACGAAGGCATTTTTCGGTCGCTCGGCCATTTCCCATGTCGTGGAGTAGCAGCCGTCGTGGAAGAGGTTGGAGATGTTCGCTTTCTGGGCTTGAGGGCCGGCGTCCTCCCAGCCCAGATCGTGCCCGCCCTTCATTTCCGAGAGTTCGAGATCGTCCAATGCGGCCGGGGTGTAGGCGTGTTTGACGAACGAGACGATCTCGTCCGAGGCGAGCAGTCGCGGGTTGAGCTGTGCTTCGTTGAGCACGGTCAGGACACCGCCGATTCGCCGTGCCAGTTCCTTGATCTGCTCGCCCGGGTCCTTTCGTCGGCTCGCGGTCGCGGCCCGGTAGGTGATGGCCACCCGCGCCCACAGTCGCGGTGTGCCGGTGGCGAGGTATTCCGCGGACTCGAGCATCATGCGTGCGGGGAGTTCTCCGCCGTAGAAACCGTCTTCGTGGGCCATCGACCGCACTTCGCGGCGGAGCCGGTTGCCGGACTCGGGGCCGTTCTCGATCACGACGGTGACACCGTCGACGTCGCCGGTCTGGGAGATGAAGTTGACCGCCGCACCCCAGGAGAACACCGAATTGTCGACTGCGTCCTGGTCGATGGCTTCGTTGCCCTGGGGCCAGCATTCGATGACGATGGTGAATTGGTGGGTCTTGGGCATCTCGATGACCCCGAACTTCTGCCGGGACTGATGTTGGACCCAGCCGTCGTGCAGGACGCTGTCGTAGAGCACGCCGGGCAGGCGGTTGGTGCCGCCGGGAACGCGGGAGAAACGTCCGGAGAGGTACAAGTTCTCGCCTTTCGACAGGTGGATCAGCCACTGCACGGACAGGGCGATCCACTGGTAATAGGTTTTGCGTTGGAACCGCAGAATCAGCGGTAGCGCGGTGATGGCCATGACGCCGATGAAGGCGAGGGCGTAGAGCTTGTTGTCGGCGATCGAGAGCACGCCGACACCCATCAGGGCGCAGCCGAAGAGGTAGACGCTTGCGGCGATGTTCAGGCCCAGTAGGAACGATTCCTTCGGGACGGGGCCGATCACGTAGGTCTGGCGGCGACGCATGGGTGCGCTGGTGGTGCTCACTTCATGACCTCGTTCGTTGCGAAGGGACGGCCCGGAACATCGCCGGCGATGTCTTGGGCCATGGAGTCGAGGGAGTGACTGCCGCGCGAGATCCCGGCGCGGGCGGACTGGACGCCTCCCGAGATCGACGGGATCCGCCGCCCGCCGCTGCGGCCTGCGAAGCTGCCCCGCGAGGGGCCGGTGCCAGCGCTCGATGTACGACTGCGAGCCCCACCGCCACCGCCACCGCGGCCGCCACCACCACCACCACCGCCGCCGCCGCCGCCACCGCCGCCTCCGGTTCCCGGGGCTTTGCCGCCGTAGCCGCCCTGGCTGCGGGTGACCACGCCCCCGGCCGATTTGGCTGCGCGGGCCGCGCCCATGACGGCGGCGCTGGTTCCGCCGCTCATGGCGGCCATGCCCAGGGCTGCTCCACCTGCGGCCATGCCGGCCAATGCCATCGGGCTACCGGAGGAGGCACTCGAGACGTTCAGCACCCGCAGCAGGGCCGGAAGTGCCACTGCCGCAACGGTGAGCAGAATCAGGCCTTGAAGCTTGGTGACGTCGGAGCTGGGGTCTGCGGCCCAGAACGCGGTGGCCATGATCGCGGCCGACGCGGGCTTGAAGAGGATGAACGCGATTGCCCAGTTGCGCATCTTTTCGTAGGACTGCGAACCCATCTCTGTTCCCGATGCTGCCGCGGCGACGGGCAGGACACCGACGATGACCATCAGGAACGCCATGCGGACCACCAGCAGCACGACCTGGACCAGTGCGCCGAGCATTCCGAACAGGGCGATCAGCAGAACCCAGCCCGGTCCCCAGGTCGAGGTGTCGTCGATCATCATTGCTTGGACTTTGGTGCCGAGGTCGTTGCCGCCCGATTCGCTGAGCAACCACAAGCTGATGCCGTCCGAGACCTGGATGGCCAGGCCGATGGCTACACCGAACAGCGACATCGAGGTGATAGTCCGGACGAAGGTACGCACGAGATCCATTGCCGCGGCGTTCTCGTTTCCGGACTGTGCCAGGGCGACGCGGATGCAGGCGACGAAGATCGAAATGACCAGTACCGCACCCTGAATGGGGAGCATGTACGTCTGGAGGACCGTGAGGTAGTTCGCGTCCGACAATGCCGGTGAAGGCGTGGTGAACCACCAGTTGATCATCGTGCCCCAGCCGTCGGCGACACCGGCGATAAGGGATTTGACGTTCTTACCGAACGCCGAGTCCCACATCTTCTGCAGCGCATCGCCGGGATGAGAGACGACGTTGGCGAGCTTGCAGACCTGTTCCGACGGGTTGGCGAAGATCTTACGCAGTGCGCCCGAGACGCTGGCCCACGATCCGGTGTCCTGCGTCATCGATTCGCATTGTTGGTCGAACCCGAACGTTCCTTCTCCCGGTGCGCCGTTGCCGATTTCGGGCAATGCGGGTGCCTGGGGCGCTTCGGTGGGGCCACCTTCGGGGACGGCGTAGGTCACCGTGGGGCACGTCTGCGTCGATTGTCCGCCGCCCAGTGGAACCGTGATGCAGGTCAGCTCGCGTTGGACCATCGTGTACCCGGCGGGCAACGGCTTCGGTGTCGTACCTCCGAGACCACCGAGGGTGATCGATCCTGCGGGAAGGTTGTTCGCCTTCAGATCGTCCGCGCCGACGAGTTCGTAGCCCTGCGGTGCGGCCGGAATCGCAGGGCCGGTGGTCTCCTGCGCGGATGCCGGTTGAGCCAACGCGCCTATCAGGGACGCGGCCGCGATGAGTACGACCAGCGCTGCGAGGACAGCGTGGACGATTCGTCCGGCGCGTAGCCGCATCGTCACCATGGGGTCCACCCGCTCAGAGAGGCCGCGGTGCCGGAGAGATCACCGAGTTGCTCGGGGAAGGTCAGCTTCCAGTCGCCGTCGACCCAGGTGGCGGTCAATCTGGTGGTCAACCACTGGGCGGTGCCGTTGTCCGCTTTCTGTGCGGGACTGGCGGTTTCGATGACGGCGAGATCGGGGGCGTAGTCGAGGATCCGGAACGCGTCGGACTTGGTCTGGTAGCTCAGGGCAGCGTCGGTGGCACCGCGATGGAACGGGCCTTCGGCGTCGAGCTGCGCGTACAGCTCGCTGCGTTGTGCCGCGGTCATGATGGTCTGGTTGTCGTAGATCCCGCGTGCGGTCTCGTTGTTCGCCGACCCCAGGCGCAGTGCGATCTGCACGGCCGCCAGGGCGGCCCCTTGTGGAGTGTGGGCGAATCCGGTGGCGGTCAGGCCTTTCACGGTGGACGGGCCGTCCGAGGTGGAGAACGGGACGATCGCTCCGTCGTTGACCTTCTGCCAGCTCACTCCCGCGGGAGCGGGCACCGGTACGGCCGGGTTGTAGGGGCCGTAGTCGACCGGTGACTGCGGCAGTGCCCACCCGCCGGGCCATTTCGGGACGTCGACCCGGCGGCCGAGACGGTCGACGGTCGGGGTTGCCAGCCCCTGCATCGCGCCGTCGGTGTTCGGGACGGCCGTGGGTCCGGTGGAGGGAGGCGCGGTGACCGTCGGTAGAGGCGTCTGGGCGGCTGGCGACTCGTCGTCGGAGTCGCCGCTGAATCGAAGGACGACCGCGACGACGGCGCAGATCACGATGATCGCCACGACGAGCATCGCCGCGCCGGTCAGTACGGGGTTGCGCTCTTTGGTGGGCTTGTCGGCTCCAGGGGTTCCGGTACTCATGATGCCGCCGCGAACTCGGTGAAACCGGCGGTGTCGGTGAGTGTTTCGGGCTCGGGGATGTCGTCGGGTGCAGGCAGCAGTAGCTTCCAGTCCTCTCCCGACCAGACCAGGGTGTGGGTGGTGGCCATGAGCGCACCGTCGGGGCGCTCGACCGCCAGTCGAACCACAGCCCGGGTGTCGGTGAAGTCGGTGACCTCGAAGCCCTCGAGGAGTGCTTCGGTTCCCTCCGGTGCCGGATCGGTGATGGAGACCTGTGCGCGGTTGACGGCGTAGGTGTCGCGGCCGACGCCGGGTGCAGCGACCGCATTGACCACATCGGGCCAGGAGTTGTCCGGTGCCAGACGCAGTCTGGTGATTCCTTGTGCTGCAGCCAATACCGCGCCCTGAGGCGTCGGGGTGTAGCCGGTTGCGACGTCGCCGGCCACCTCACGCGGACCGTCCGTGCTCGAGGTCGGCAGGGAGGCACCCCGCCAGCTCTGCCACTGCACGTCGGCAGGCGCGGCCGAGGTATCGACGGCGGCTGCGCTCGTCGAGGTTGTCGTGGTGTCGGATGTGGGTTCGGCGGATCCGCATCCGGACAAGGCCAGGACCGCGGCGACGGTGGCTGCGGCGATGAGGTGGCGTTTCATATGAAGGGTCTCCGATTCGAATTGCGTTATGAGAGAGCGAAGCCCGCGAGTGCGCCCGCCGAGCTTGCGGCGATCGCGGCGGCACAGATCCACAGGATCTTTCGGACGGTCCGGTTCAAGGGTGTCGAGGTGGCGAAGTGCCACCACAACATCCCGGCGGCGACGATCAGTGACGTCACCAGTACTGCTCCGACGATCCACATTCCGTAGCCCAGAAGTTGATCGAGTGGTCCGGTGACCTCGGGTGGGAGTGGTTGCGACGGTGGTGCCGGTTGGGCGAGCGGTGTCACGCTCACGTCATCACCCAGGTGATCCATGACGCTGCGAGCGACATGATCAACGCGCCGATCACAGCGCCGATGACGATCTTGATGCCTTTACCCCTCATCGCTCCGTCGCCGGCGGCATGGTCGAACCACATCACCCCGCCGCCGACGATGATTCCCAGGACGGCACCGGCGGTCAGAATCCACAGGGCGACGCCGATCATGCGCCATATCCGGTCGCCTCCGGGCGGGGGTACGGGATCAGGCTGCGGGACCGCCAGGATGGTGGTGTGGACTGCGTCGAATGTGTTGATCAGCATGGTATTTCGCTCTCTTATGGGTAGGTCTGAAGGATCGAGATGATGGTGGTGCGGATGGCGTCGGCAACGTCCGCGACCTCGCGCGGTACGGCTCGGTCGGGCGGTTCGCGTTTGCGTCCGGTGGGAATGGGATCTCCGGGAGTCCAGAACGGGAGCTCGTCGGGTGTCAGTTCGTTCCAGGTGTCGATCCACGGGATTCGCCAGTGATGGTCGTCGACGAGCCCCGCAACCACTTCGAGGCGTTGGCGCAGCTCGCTTTTGAGTCGGCTCGGTGATGCGGCGACGGTGACGAGCCCAACCAGAGTGGTTGCGCCGCCGTAACCGGACAGATGCTGCGTGAGCAGATCGTGAGCTCGGGTGATTCCCCATGCGGATTCACGGGCGACCACCACGACGAAGGGTGATTCCTGCTCGAAGCCGGCCGGGAACGCGCCCATCGCGTCGCCGGCGATCGACCACGAGGCGGTCAGCATCGACACACCGGCTCCTCCGTGGCCACCGACGAGCCACCACGAGGGCACAGCCCGGTCGGTGGGTGCGTAGACCGGCTCGGGCCAGACGTCGATGCACCGCTCTGCAGGCGGCGGAGTGATCAACCCGTGTGAGCGTCCCGGCTCCCGGGAGTCGTCGGCGGCCGCCCATGCCGTGGCGCTCACAGTGCCGGCCCCTGTGCTTGGTTTCGGTTCTGCCATCCGGCGGCGAAGTCCGTGGCCACCAGCTGAGCGAGATCGCGATACGCCGCCCGTGTCGCGGGAAGCAGCCGATCCCAGTAGATTTCCGCGCCCTCGTCCAGATGCGGATCGAACGGGATGGTCACCACTGCGCGGACGCGGTCACCGAAGTACTCCTGTAGCTGGTGGTCGGTCAACGGTGTCTTCGAGCTGCTCGACATCCGGGAGACGACGATCACGCACCGCTGCACCAGGTGCGAGTAGTGATGGGCGTCCAACCAATCGAGCAGCGCGTTGGTTCTGGTGACCGCCGAGACGTCGAGCTTGGTGGGCGCGATCAGAGAGTCGGTCAGGTCGAGCACTCCAGCCATCGCGGGGTGGGTGATGCCGGTGCCGCAATCGGACAGCAGCACCTGGAAGTGGTCTTGGAGAATCTCGATCACGCGCCGATAGTCGTTCTCGCTCAGCGCTTCCGAACGCTCCGGATCATCGTGTGAGGCGAGAACTTGCAGACCGGTCTCGGCTTCGAGGGTGTGTTGGCGTACGTCCGCGTAGCGATCGGTACGCGGGGCGGCGAGCAGGTCGTAGATCGTCGGTGGATGCTCGGTGCGGGGCGCGATCGCTGCGATGCGTTCGGCGAGAACACCGGCATCGGGGTTGGCGTCTATGGCCAACACCCGATCGGTGCGCACGTCCGCGAAAGCGTGGCCCAGCACGACCGAGACGGTCGACTTTCCCACTCCACCTTTGAGCCCTGCCACGGTGATCTTGTGATCGGTGCGCACCGGGGCGGCGATCTGCGCGTCGAGCTCACGTGCACGTTTGTCCGCGGGCGACTCGCCGGCGTTGATCGTGCGCAGAGACAACGCGTAGAGGGCGCGTCGCCACCCCGATGTCGGAGCAGCTCGGACACCGTCGAACTCCAACGCGGACGCCGTCGGGGGGCGCGGCGGCTGCGTTCTGTCGCCGCGCCCCAACATCACCACCGCGGTGGTGTTGCGGTCCAGATCGATTTGCCCGAACGCCGGTCGTGGGCCGACCGGTGTGGACGTCGTGTCGACGTCGTCGATGTCGGGACTCGTCCGATCGGCCATCAGGCCGTCTTTCCAGTCGGTGCTCATCGGGTGGTCCTTACTGGGGTCGCCATCAGTTGGACGGGGTCAGCCACGAGGAGTCGTCGGGAGCGGCAGCGGGGAACTCCATCGGGAACGCATCGCCCGATGGGGCCGACGACGTGGTCGCAGTACTCGTGCTGTCGGCGTCGGTGGCCGTCTGCGGGGTGTAGTTCGGCGTCGTCAGCGTCGACGAGGACTCGGCCCAGGGATCGAAGGCGGTGGAGGTCGAGGCCGGTTGTGCGCCGACCTGGAACTGAAGACCGGGAAGGCCTTGGTAGGAGCCCTGCCCGTCGACGGGAACGGTTCGTGCGAAGGCGTCCTTGTCCGCAGCGGGGGCGGTCGATCCGCTTTCGAGATCCTTGACCAGCGCGGTGATCCAGTCCGAGGCGAAGCTCAGCCAGGTTCCGCCCGACGGTGTGACCGCATCACGTTGGTAGGACTCGTGATTGGCGCGCACCGCCCAGTACTTGACGTCGGTGGCCATCTTGATCAGGCCCTTGTTGTCGGTGAGTTCGTTCTGCACGATCTTCGACACGGCCGTGGTCGTCTTGTCGGTGATGTTCGCCGGAACCAGCTGCAGAGCAGCCTCGGCTGCTTTGGCTCCCAGTAACGCCAGCGCCGCCGGAGGATTGGTCAGGCCGACGGTGGCCAGTTGCGCGATGTTGTCCATCGTCAGGACTTTTTTGGCGAACGTGACTGCGGTGTTGATTCCGATGCCGAGGACTTTGTCGATCGCGGCGAAAGCATCGACCTGGTGTGTCGGGTTGGAGGCATCGGCGGCGCGGTTGCTCAGGGAATCTCCCGGCCGGTAGTCCAGGCCGCGGGTGGTGCCGTCGCTGCTGGTGATGTCTTCGTTGACGACGTCGACGCCCATCTTGAGCGCGGTGGTGCCCATGACCTGCGCGGCCGACCACAGCACCCCGATGGGATCTTGGGCGTCGAGGTTCATCTGGCCGCTGACGTTGGTCACCAGACGGGCCAGCGGGGCGTCGGCGGGTGTATCGCAGGCGATGTCGCCGCTCGCGCAGGCCGATGCGACTCGGCCGGTCAGGGACCCGAACGAGGCCGGGGTCTGCGCGGCGAGAGGTGCGATGCCGCCTCCGTCGGACGGCGGTGTGGGCAGCGTTTCGAGCTTGGTCACCTCCGCGCCGCGGGTACCGGGTGCAGGTGCGGGGTGTTCCTGGGAAGGTGCACCGGGGAAGATGCCGTCGCCCTGCTTACGAGTGGGATCGGAGTAGAGCATTCCCATCGCGACCCGTGCGGGCGGGATCGGACCTTGGCCTGCGCCGATCAGCCGGAGCAGCTCCGAGGCAACTCCCGCGCCCTGCGAGTACCCCAGCAGCCCGAACTTGGTGTTCGGGCAGCGAGCGGCTTCGTCGGCGATGATCTTCGAGGCGTTCTCGACTCCGCGCGCGGCCGAGTCCTTGTACGAGGTTCCGGTGAAGCCGTAGTCGGCCGGGTACGGCACGTAGGTGCGGTCGAACTTGTCCGAGGTGGTTCCACCGAACTCGGCCAGGACCGGAAGGATCGCTGCCGACAGCGTGCCCGAGTCCTGCTTCGGCATGGACCCTTCGGTGGACTCGGTGGTGCCCTGCGTGACGACGACGTGCAGCAGCGCGCACGGAGCGTTGGTGGTGGAGTCGGCTGAGGGAGAGGTGGTGTCGGGGGGCGTGGTGGTCGGTTGCGCTGCAGCCTGGGTCCCTGCGCTCACTGTGATCGCGACGGACCCCAGTAAAGCCATCGCGGCGTAGGTGAATCGGTTGGCCTTCATCAGTTCTCCGTTTCGGTGATGTCGACGATCGAGGTGATGAGGGTCCGATCACCGTCGGTTCGTGTTCGTACGATCTGGGTCCACGTCACCGGCTCTGCGCCCGGGACGGCATGGGTGAGGTAGACGGTGTATTCGTCGGGGCCTCTCGGGGTGATGCGCAGGCAGTGCGTGGTCTCGGACGGGAAGGTGTCGATTCCGGCGCTCTGCAACAGTTCTGGGCTGCCGACTGCGGCGTCGGGGGTGGTGAACGCACGCGCGGCGGCTCCGCTGCGCTTGACGTAGTAGGCGTAGTCGAAGCCGAGGATCGCGTCCGGGCCCGAACCGAACCCGCCCGGTCCGGCACCGGTGACTTCGCTACTGGTCCTGGACTCGACACACGGCGGCGGCGCGGCCGGGGCCGGGGTGGTGGACGTGGGCGGCTCGGTTGTGGTCGCGGGTGCCTCCGGGGTGGTGAGCATCGACGACATTCCGGCCGCGAACGATTCCTGGTCGTTTGTGTCGGGGGACAACACCCACGACACGGCACCGATGGCCACACCCAGCAGCAGGCTGGCCGCTGCGAGTGAGCCCCAGATCGCCAGCCGAGAGCGCCGGCCGCGCTTGTTCTGCGGGATCGGACGCGGTACCGGTTTCGGCACCGGCTTCGGTGAAAGACCTGCGACCGCAGCCTCTCGGCTGGTGTGTGCCGGTGGGGCCTCGCTCGCCGGCTGCGGAGGAGCGGCCGGAGTGCGCGGGTCAGGCGTGCTCGGTGTGTCGGTCAGTGTGGCTCGCTCCCACGGTTTGCTTCCTGGACGGGAGGTGCCGGGACTGCGATCAGACAGCGATGCCATGGCTGCTGCTCACTCCTTCTGGTCGACGAAACGCTGGAACACCGAGCACGCCTGCTCCTCTAGACGGGCTGGCTGGTGGTCAGGGCCTGCCACGCCGCATTGGCCTGCTCGAGGGCCGGTCCTGCAGCGGCGACCGCGTCCGCGACAGCGGGCTGTTCGACGACCGTCGAGGCGAAGCCCGCCGCCGCGGTAGCGGCTGGTGCAACCCACGTGCCTGCGTCGCTGACGGCTTTTTCGACGACCGGGGCAGCATTCTGAAGGGCGGTGTTCGCCTGAGCGACCAGGTCCGGTCCCGCCTCCGTCGCCAGTGGTGCCGGGGTCGCCGGAACCGGGCTGGTAGCCGGCGCTGCGGGTGCCGCATCGACTGCGGGGGCAGGAGCGGGTGCAGGCTCCTCGATCGTCGCTGCTTCGCCGCCGGCGGCCGCGCCGCCGATCAGAGCACCGGCTGCAGCGCCGACCGCGGTGGT
>JAHFVC010000152.1 GCA_023264765.1 Mycobacterium sp.
CCGGTCAAGGCCGATCGGCTCGACGTGACCGAGCGGGAGGCGTTCGAGCTGTACGCCGCCGGCGTCAAGGAGCATTTCGGCAAGGTCAACCAGATCTACAACAACGCCGGCATCGCGTTCACCGGTGATGTCGAGGTCAGCTCGTACAAAGACATCGAGCGCGTCATGGATGTCGACTTCTGGGGTGTGGTGAACGGCACCAAGGCGTTCCTGCCCCACCTCATCGAATCCGGCGACGGCCACGTGATCAACGTCTCCAGCTTGTTCGGCATCTTCTCGGTGCCCGGGCAGGCCGCCTACAACTCGGCGAAGTTCGCGGTGCGCGGCTTCACCGAGGCGCTGCGTCAGGAAATGGTCCTGGCAAAGCGCCCCGTGAAGGTCACCGCCGTGCACCCCGGCGGCATCAAGACCGCCATCGCCCGCAACGCCGGCGCCGCCGAGGGCCTGGACGCCGAGAACCTGGCGAAGGTGTTCGACAAGAAGCTGGCCAAGACCACGCCCGAGAAGGCCGCCCGGATCATCCTGGAAGCGGTCCGCAAGAACCACGCGCGGGTGCTCGTCGGCGCCGACGCGAAGGTGCTCGACGTGATCGTCCGTCTCACCGGGTCGGGCTATCAGAAGCTGTTCGCCGGCGTCGTCGGGAAGATGCTGCCCCGCTAACGACCCAGCGGGTGGACGTCGAGGTACGCGGCGGCCACCGCACCCGGGTCCTGCCCGGCGGCCACCTTGGCACGCATCTGCGCCAGCGAATCGGTGTCGAGCACGCCGGCCAACTCGTTGATGGAACGCACCTGCGGATCGGTCAGCGTGTTACGCCGGTACACCGGCACGACGTTCTCGGCCCGGACCAGCGCGGTGCGATCCGACAGCACCGTCACCTGCTCCGGGACGTCGGGCGCGGCGGCAGAGGTCCACGCGACGTCGATCTTGCCATCCCGCAACGCAGCGAAAAGTGCTTGATCGTCGGCGAATTCGCGCGCTTTCGGTAGCACGCACGCGGCCAGCGCCGTGGGCCCCGGGCGCCCGGTCGTCTGCCCGATCCGCAGCGCGCCGCAGCGTTTGAGCATCGCGAGCGTATCGGTGGAGCCCCACTCGTGGGCGGTGCGGTCGGTCACCGCGGGCAGCGGCTTGTCCGAGGTGGTGTCCGCGTAGTCACCGGCGGCCAGGCCTTCGGGTAGCGCGGCCACCATGGAGCGGTAGACCTGGGCCTGCGACCGCGCCGGGGCGTCGGGCTCGAACCGGGTCAGCAGCGCACCAGTCAGGCCGGGGACGACGTCGAAGTCGCCGGAGTCCAGACCCCCCACCGGATCCGCGGCCACCTCGACGTGCGCGGCACTGCCGTAGTAGCGCAGTGCCGCGGCGTACAGGTGCGCCAGCAGTGCCGACTCGGCGTCATGCTGGGCACCGACGGCCACCGACGGCGGTGGCGGGGGCGCCGAACATCCGGCGACCGCAACCGCCACCAGCACCGTGGCCAGCCGGCGCATCAGGCGCGCGACGCCTCACCCACGGCCGCGGCGACGGCCGGGCCGACCCGCGGGTCCAGCGCACTGGGCACGATGTGGTCGACCGCGAGATCGTCCCCGACGACGGAGAAGATGGCATGCGCCGCAGCCACTTTCATCTCCTCGGTGATCCGGCGGGCACCCGCGTCCAACGCACCCCGGAACACACCCGGGAACGCCAGCACGTTGTTGATCTGGTTCGGGAAGTCGCTGCGGCCGGTCGCCACGACGGCGGCGTACTTGCGCGCCGCATCCGGGTGGATCTCGGGGTCCGGGTTGGACAACGCGAACACGATGCCGCCGGGCGCCATCGTCGCGATGAGCTCCTCGGGCACCAGGCCCGCCGACACCCCGAGGAAGACGTCGGCGCCCGACAGCGCCTCAGCCACCCCACCGGTGAGCCCACGCGGGTTGGTCCGCCCCGCCAGCTCCGCCTTGAAGGAGTTGAGATCCGTGCGCTTGCTCTGCACGATGCCCTTGCTGTCCAGCACGACGATGTCTTTGATGCCGCTGCCCAGCAGGATGTTGGTGCAGGCGACGCCGGCGGCACCGGCCCCGGACACCACGACCTTCAGTTCGTGGATGTCGCGGTCGAGCACCTTGACCGCACCGAGCAGCGCCGCGAGCACCACGATGGCGGTGCCGTGCTGGTCGTCGTGCATGACGGGGCAGTCCAGCGCCTCGATGACCCGGCGCTCGATCTCGAAGCAGCGCGGGGCGGAGATGTCCTCCAGGTTGACCGCACCGAAGGTGGGGCGCAGCCGGATCAGCGTCTCGACGATCTCGTCGGGGTCGTTGGTGTCCAGCACGATCGGGATGGAGTCCAGCCCACCGAATGTCTTGAACAGTGCGCTCTTGCCCTCCATGACGGGCAGCGACGCGGCCGGTCCGATGTCGCCCAGGCCCAGGACGGCGCTGCCGTCACTGACCACGGCGACGAGGCGGTTGGCCCAGGTGTACTTCTTGGCCAGCGTCGCGTCGGCGGCGATCGCACGACTGACTTGCGCCACGCCCGGGGTATAGGCGATGGACAGGGCGCGCTGGGTGTCCAGCGGCTCGTTCAACGCGACCGAGAGTTTCCCGCCCTCGTGGGCGGCGAAGATGTCGGCATCCGAGACAACTACTTGCGGGGTACGCACCAATTCGGCCACGGCGACCACGGTAACTCACTCCTCGAACTCACAGGGACCGGTTCCCCCCTCGTGAGAAGACCGAAAAGTGCGCTTTACGTCGAACGATAGGCTACCCGCGGGTAGGTTCCCAGCGAGTAGCCAGGTTCTGACGGCGTTCATCGGACACCTCCACCGCGTACCATTCCATGGGTTCCGGCCCGGTCCCCGGCCGCTGACGACGCGCTCTGATCCGGAGGTTTGCGATGCCCTCATTCCGCGCGCTGCCGCCGTCGCTGCTGCGTCCCGGGGCACGTAAATCGGCCGTCGTTCCCGACGCCCGCAGTATCCATGTACCCGTGGCCCGGGCGATGGTCGACTGCGGGGTGTACGTCGACGGTGTCCGGCTGCCCGGCAAGTACACCCACGCCGCAGCGCTGACGAAGGTGCGCGAGACCGAGGCGCTGGGCAACAGTCACGCCTTCGTCTGGATCGGTCTGCACGAACCCGACGAGCATCAGATGCAGGCCGTGGCCGATGTGTTCGGTCTGCATGAGCTGGCCGTCGAGGACGCCGTGCACGCGCATCAGCGACCCAAGCTGGAGCGCTACGACGACACCTTGTTCCTGGTACTCAAAACCGTGAAGTACGTCGAGCACGAGTCGGTGGCCAACGCCCGCGAGATCGTCGAGACCGGCGAGATCATGATCTTCGTGGGGCCGGACTTCGTGGTGACGGTGCGTCACGGCGATCACGGCGGCCTGGCCGGCGTGCGCCGCCAGATGGACACCTCCCCCGCCAACTGCGCGCTGGGACCGTATGCCGTGATGCACGCCATCGCCGACCACGTCGTCGACTCCTACCTCGGTGTCACCGATTTGGTCGAGACCGATATCGATGCCATGGAGGAGAACGTCTTCTCCGCCAGCAGCACCACCGACATCGAGCACATCTACCTGTTGAAGCGGGAGATCGTCGAGATGCGGCGGGCAGTCGCCCCGTTGACGCTGGCCCTGCAACGGCTCGGCAGCGACCACAACGACCTGATTTCCAAAGAGGTCCGCCGGTACATGCGCGACGTCCTGGACCACAACATCCTGGCCGCCGACCGCATCGCCAGCTACGACGAGGTGCTCAGCTCCCTGGTGCAGGCCGCACTCGGCAAGGTGGGCATGCAGCAGAACACCGACATGCGCAAGATCTCGGCGTGGGTGGCCATTGCCGCCGTCCCGACCGCGATGGCAGGCATCTACGGGATGAACTTCGACAACATGCCCGAACTGCACTGGACGTTCGGGTATCCGATGGTGCTGTTCGTGATGGCGACGGTGTGCCTGCTGCTGCACCGCACCTTCCGCCGCAACAACTGGCTCTAGTTCTTTCCCGGTGACGCGGCCCGGCGCCCGGCGTCGAGCACGTCGACCCCGTCGGACAGCCACGCTTCCCGCATCGCCTCGGCGCCCTTGAGCCGCACCCACGCCGCCTCGGTCGGGGTGATCGGGGTGGCGGTGAAGAACCGCACGGGCGCCTTGGGTTCCGGGAGCTGCAGATCACCGATCGGGCTCTGCCCCAACAAGAATGCGGTGAACGGCGCGTTCTCGAAGAGCGGCGCGCTCAGATCCACCAATGCGTCGGGCTCCAGGATCAGGCCCTCGACTGCGGGCGCGGCGGCCAGCACGGCAACGGATTTCGCCAGCCCCGGCGGTGTCGGAGCGCGCAGCGACACCACCACTTCGGCGCGGGGGCCCACCTCGGTGTCGGCCAGGAAATCCGTGGGATCGGCCATCGCCTGCCTGGAACAGCCCAGCGAGACAAAGTGATTCACCCGGTCACTGTCGGGACCGAACCGCAGCACATCGATGCGGTCCGCGCCGAGGAAGGTGATGCTCGCCTCGCCGGGTTCGCCGAGCACACCCGCACCGGAGAAGTACGCACCCAGGTGGGCGCGCACGTCGTCGATGATCACGTGATCGACAGGTTGGCGCCGGTCGCGGCGTCGAAGATCACCAACTTGGAGACGTCCAGCGCCAGCTCCGCCTTCTGCCCGGCCTTGGCCTCCGAGGAAACGGAAACCCTTGCCACGAACTCGTTTTCGCCGACCCCGGAATCCGCGGCCAGCTCTGCGAGTTGCGCGGCCCGCGCACCCTCGCCTTCTGTGCGGAAGTGCAGGTACTTCTCCGCCCCCAGCGACTCGACCAGATCCACCGTCACCTCGAAGACGTGGGCGCGGATCCGGGCGTAGGAATCGATCTGCGCGGCGTCGTCGAAGTGTTCGGGACGGACGCCGACGATGAGGTCCGCCACCTTCTTCTCGGCGAGGGCGGTATGCGCTTCGGACGGCAGGTGCACCTCACCGAACGGCAACCGCAGCCCCACATCGGTGAGCGTGGCCGGGAAGAAGTTCATCGCCGGCGAGCCGATGAAACCGGCCACGAACAGGTTCACCGGGCGGTTGTACAGCTCCTCGGGCGTGCCGACCTGCTGGACGACGCCGGCGAGCATCACCACCACCCGGTCGCCGAGCGTCATCGCCTCGGTCTGGTCGTGGGTGACATAGACGGTGGTGGTGCCCAACCTGCTCTGCAGCCGGGCGATCTCGGTGCGCATCTGCACCCGCAGCTTCGCGTCCAGGTTGCTCAGCGGCTCGTCCATCAGGAAGGCCTTGGGGCTGCGCACGATCGCGCGGCCCATCGCCACGCGCTGGCGCTGACCGCCCGACAGCTGCCCGGGCCTGCGATCCAGAAGTGCGGTCAGGTCCAGGATTTTCGCGGTCTCCTCGACCTTGGTCGCGATCTCGGCTTTCGGCAGCTTGGCCAGGGTCAGCGGGAACGCGATGTTCTGCCGGACGGTCATGTGTGGATACAGCGCATAGGACTGGAACACCATGGCGATGTCGCGGTCCTTGGGCTGCTTGTCGTTGACGCGCTCGCCGCCGATGCGCAACTCACCGGAGCTGATGTCCTCCAGGCCGGCGATCATGTTGAGCGTCGTCGACTTGCCGCACCCCGACGGGCCCACCAGGATCAGGAACTCGCCGTCCTCGATGGTCAGGGACAGATCCTGTACCGCCACAGCCCCGTTCGCGTAACTCTTGGTGACGTGGTCCAGAACGATCTCGGCCATGAGCTACCCCTTCACCGCGCCGGAGGTCAATCCGGCCACGATCCGTCGCTGGAAAATCAGAACAAAGATGATGATGGGCACCGTGATGACCATCGCACCGGCGGCGATGGATCCGGTGGGCTCCTCGAATTGCGAACTGCCGGTGAAGTTCGCGATCGCCACCGGCGCGGTGATCGCCCGCTGGGTGGCCGTCAGCGACAAAGCCAGCAGCAGGTCGTTCCAGGCGAAGATGAACACCAGGATGGCGGCGGTGACGATGCCCGGCGCCGCGAGCGGCGCGATCACCTTGCGGAACGCCTCGCCCGGGGTGGCGCCGTCCATCTTGGCGGCCTTCTCCAGATCCCAGGGGATCTCCTTGAAGAACGCACTCATGGTGTAGATCGCCAGCGGCAGTGCGAAAGTGATGTAGGGAATGATCAGGCCGGGCCACGTGTCGAACAACCCGATTCGGCGTTCGATGTTGAAGATCGGTGTCACCAGCGAGATCTGGGGGAACATGGCGATCAGCAGCGCCACCCCGACCAGCACCCGCTTGCCCGGGAAGGCCAGCCGGGCGATGGCGTACGCGGCCATGCCACCGATCGTCACCGCGATCACCGTGGTGATCAGGCCGATGCCGATCGAGTTGATCAGCGCCGAGCTGAACATGTCGCCGGTGAAGATGCCCTTGTAGTTGTCGAAGGTGATCTCCGACGGAATGAAGTTGCCGTCCTTGACCGTTGACGTCGGCTTCAGCGACAGCGACAGGATCCACAGCACCGGGATCAGTGCGTAGAGCACCACCAGGACGTTGACCACGGCCCAACCGGTGGCACGCCCGGGACTCACCCGTTCGCTCATCGAGCTTCCTCCTCGGCGCCGGGTGCCGCCGCACCGAAGATCTTGATGTAGATGAAGGCGATCACAGCCACCGACAGGAAGATCAACACGCTGATCGCCGAACCGAGACCCAGGTTGAAGGCCTTGAACAGGTTGTCGTAACCCAGGATCGACACCGATCCGGTGTCATTGGCTCCGCCAGTCAGCACGTAGATGTTGTCGAAGATCCGGAACGCATCCAGCGTGCGGAACAGCAGCGCCACCAGGATCGCCGGCTTGATCAGCGGGATGGTCACCTTCGTCAGCCGCTTCCACCCGCCCGCGCCGTCGACCTGCGCGGCGTTGAGCAGATCCTGCGGCACCAGAGCCAGACCGGCCAGCAGCAGCAGCGCCATGAACGGCGTCGTCTTCCACACCTCGGCCAGCACCACGACGGCCAGGGACGGGATCTGCTCGGTGAGCGGCGCGGTCCCGGTGGGCAGCAGATTGGCCAGGTAGCCGGTGCCCGGCGTCCACGCGTAGTACCAGCTGTAGGACGCGGCGACGGTCACGATGCCGTAGGGCACCAGGATCGCGGTACGCACGATGCCCTTGCCGAAGATGGTCCGGTGCATCACCAGGGCGAGCGCCATGCCGAGCACGAACTCGATGGCCACCGAGACCACGGTGATGGCGAGCGTGACGACGAAGGCCGTCCACCAGTACCGGTCGGTGAGGACGGTGACGTAGTTGTCGATGCCCACGAACTTCGTGTCGTCGGGGGCGGCGAGGTTGTAGCGCTGCAGGCTCAGCCACACCGCGTACGCGATCGGATACGCCGTCACCGCCAGCATCAGCACGACGGCCGGACTGATCAGCCAGTAGGCGAGCCGACGCTGGGAGGTGCGGTCATCCGTTTGAGTGCTCACGGAATGAGCCCCTTACCGTCGATGGCCTGCTGTACCTGATGGGTCAACTCGTCGGCGGTGCGCTCCGGATCGATGGCGTTGATCGGCGCCAGGGTCGCCGAGATCCGGGTCGACACCGACTGGTACACCGGAGTGGCCGGCCGCACCGCGGCATTGGTGAGCTGCTGGCGGATGATCTCCCACTGCGGGTACTTCTTCTGGAACTCCGGATCGTCGTAGAGCGAAGTGCGCACGGCGGGCAGGCCGCCCTCCACCGACGTGTAGCGCTGGTTCTCCACGCTGCGCAGGCAGCGGATGGCCTCGAACGCCTCCGCCTTGTGCTGGGTGTTGCGCCCGACCGCGAGGTTGAGGCCACCGAGGGTCACCCGGGCCTGTTCGCCCGGCGTCACCGCGGGGTACGGCGCGAAACCGAACACCTTCTTGCTGGCGTCGTAGGCGATGTCGAACTGCTCGTCCGACGGGGAGAAGGTGCCGACGTCGTTGATGGCACCCTTCATCGCCGGGTCGTCGCCCAGCGGCAGGAAGCTCACCCCGCCCTTGGTGGCGTTCTCCAGCATGGAGGGCAGCACGAATGGCCAGTTGACTTCCAGTGCCGCTTTGCCCTGTTCGAGCGCGAGGCGTGCGGTGCCCTCGTCGGTCTGGGTGATCGACGGGTCGGCGCCGGGTGCGGTGGCAACCGATTTGATGATGGACAGCGCCTTGATGGTGGCGGCCCTGTGCTCCGGGGTGTCGGTGAGCGTGACGGTCTTGCCGTCATCGGAGAGCACCTGCCCGCCCGCGCTCTGCAGCAACGTGTTGAACCACACCACCAAGCCCTCGTACTGCTTGGCCTGCACCGCGATCCAGCTCGGGCCGCCCTCGTTGTGCAGGCGGGTGGCCTCGGCCACCATCGCGTCCCAGGTGGTCGGCGGCTCGTTCATCAAATCCGCTCGGTACCAGAGCAATTGGGTGTTCGTGGTGATGGGAGCGGCGTAAAGCTGGTCCTGCCAACGCGATGTCGCCAGCGGGCCCGGCAGCGTGTTGGTCTCCGCGTAGGCCACGGCCTGGCCCGCAGGATCGTCGGCCAGCGGCAACACCCAACCGGCTTCGGCGAATTCGGCGGTCCACACCACGTCGAGCGCCATCACGTCGAGCGATTTGTCGTTGCCGGTGAGCCGGCGGGCCAACTGCAGGCGCTGATCGTCGGCGGCCTTGGGCAAGGACACCTGCTTGATGGTGAAGCGCCCACCGAGCTGTTCGTTGCACCGTTTGGAGACGGCCGTGAACGTAGCCATCTCGCTTGCCGGGGTGTAGTAGCTGATGACGATTCCGTCGTCCTTGGCCCCACAAGCCGAGACCACCGACCCAGCCGTGAGCGCGGCCATCACCGCAGCGCAGAGCCGTCGTGTCCGCACTAGCCGGCCTCCGTCCGTCGGGGAACCTCCCGCGGGCAAACCGTAGAGCTATTGCGACGTCATATGCAACCGTATCCGCGGCGCGTTGCCCACTCAGATCGTCAAGCGCGCCAGCAGATCCCGGCCCTGCTCGGCACTCGTGGGCTCGCACAGCACGTCGTAGCGGCCGGCCACCAACTGCATGGTCGAACTGAAATCCCTTGTGCCGCGGGCCATTGCGTAGGGAATTGCCGACGTAATCAGCCCGAAGAACACACCCGCGATCAAGCCGGTGACCAGCGCGCCCCACGGGCTGGGGCTGAAGAATCCGAGGATCAGGCCGATGAACAAGCCCAACCAGGCGCCGGAGAGCACGCCGCCGCCGATCACCTTGGGCCAGGTCAACCGGCCCGTCACGCGCTCGACCTGCATGAGGTCGACACCGACGATGGTGACCTCCTGCACCGGAAACTCTTGATCGGACAGGTAATCCACGGCGCGCTGCGCCTCGGCGTAGGTGGGGTAGGACCCGATGGGCCAGCCCTTGGGCGGGGTGGGCAGCGGCGCGGGGCCGCGGCCACCGGGGGTGGCACCCGGTGTCTGGCCGGGCTGTAGGGGATTGCTCATCGTGAGTACTCCTTCATGCGCGAAAAGGTGCCGCCCACCAACCTATCGGTATTCGCGGGTGCGCACCGATGCTCGGTGGGTCCGGACCCGCTCGATGCACCGGCACCGCGAGGACCAGCACATACGCTACGTTGTGGGCATGACAGAACCGGGTCAGGACGCGGGCGCGACATCATCGTCGGGCCCATCGGAGACATCACCGGATTCGGGTTCGGCAGCCGAACCGCAGTCTGGCGCCTACGAGGCTCCGCCCATCGAGCAGTCGGCGGCCGTCCAGCCTCCGTCGGCATCGGACTATCCCGGTTACGGTGGGCCGCCGCCCGGGTACGAACAGCCGAGCTACCCGCCGCCGGGTTATGACGTGCCGCCCACCTATCAGCCCGGCGGTTACCCACCCCCACCGCAGAATTTCGGCACGCCCTACCCCGATCCCGCCGGGTACGGGGCCCCCGGCTATCCCGGGCCCGGGTACGGGGCCGCCCCATACGGCAGCCCGCCGCCACCGCCATACGGCGCAGCGCCGGGCTACCCGCCCGCCGGATACGGCGGTACCCCGTACGGCGCACCGACTACCGGGACCAACCCGCTGGCCATCGGCTCGCTCGTCGCCTCGGCGATCGGGGTGCTGTGCGGCATCGGCTCGATCATCGGGATCGTGCTCGGCATCGTGGCGCTCAACCAGATCAAGCAGACCCGTCAGGGTGGGCAGGGACTGGCCATCGCAGGCATCGCAGTGGGTGCGGTGTCACTGGTGCTCAGCATGATTCTCGCCGTCACCGTGTTGTGAGCGCCACGGCATGACCGACACCCCGCCGCCGGGGCCGTACCAGCCCCCGGATCCGTTCGCGCCGGTGGATTACCCGACCGACCCCGGGCTGCCGCCGCCGGTCTATCCGGGGCCGTATCCGGTGCAGGCTTACCCGCCGTACACGTATCCCGGGTATGACCCGTACCGGCAGAAGCCACCGGGCACCAACGGCAAGGCGATCGCGGCCCTGGTCGTCGCGCTCGGCGGGCTGGTGTTCTGCGGGTTGCCGTCGGTGGCCGGGCTCGTGCTGGGTGTGATCGCGATGCGCGAGACGCGTCGCACCGGCCAGGACGGCTGGGGCCTGGCGCTGGCCGGCACCATCCTCGGCGGTCTGGCCACCGCCGGCCTGGTGCTCTACATCCTGTTGTGGGTCGGGATCATCGCCAGCGGCTTCTCGCTCGTCTAGCGGGGCTCGAACGGCGGGACCGCCCGCACCATTCCCGCCGCCCGGCCCTTGCCCGCGATCACCAGCGCCATCTTGCGGCTGGCCTCGTCGATCATCTCGTCACCGAGCATCACCGCACCGCGGGCACCGCCCGCCCGCGAGGTGTGCCATTCGTAGGCTTCCAGGATCAGCTCGGCGTGGTCGTAGTCGTCCTGCCGGGGGCTGAAGACATCGTTGCCTGCCGCGATCTGATCCGGGTGCAGCACCCACTTGCCGTCGTACCCGAGTGCGGCGACCCGGCCTGCGATCCGGCGGAAGGCATCGGTGTCGCGCACCTTGAGGTAGGGCCCGTCGATCGCGTTGATGCCGTGTGTCCGGGCGGCGACCAGGATCGTCATCAGCACATGGTGGTAGGCATCGCCGACGTCGTAGCCCTCGGGCTGCTCGCCCACCACCAGGGTGCGCATGTTGAGGCTGGCCATCATGTCGGCAGGCCCGAGCACCAGCGCCTGCACCCGCGGCGCGGCCGCGATCTCGTTCACGTTCGTCAACCCGGCCGCGTTCTCGATCTGCGCTTCGATGCCGATGCGTCCCACCGGAAGTCCATGTGTGAGCTCCAGCTGGGTCAGCAGCAGGTCCAGCGCCCGGACATGCCCGGCATCGGTGACCTTGGGCAGCACCACGATGTCCAGTTGTGCGCCCGCCGAGGCGACCACCTCGATGATGTCGGCGTGCGTCCAGGGGGTGGTCCAGTCGTTGACCCTGACCCCGCGCAACTGGCCGGCCCAGCCGGGCTCGGCGAGCGCGGCGGCGACGCGGGTGCGGGCGGCGGCCTTGGCGTCGGCGGCGACGGCATCCTCGAGGTCGAGGAACACCTGGTCGGCAGGCAATGACTTGGCCTTCTGAATCATCTTGTCGCTACTACCCGGAACCGAGAGGCACGTTCGACGGGGGCGATACAGGTTGTCCACACCGTCAGTCTCTACGCTTGCCCTCATGGTGGCGGTCAACCGGGTCTATGCGGCCCGACTTGCGGGGATGGTGGTGCTCGGCCCGGACGGCGAGTCCATCGGCCGCGTCCGCGACGTGGTGGTCAGCATCAGCGTCGTCCGTCAACAACCCCGAGTTCTCGGGCTTGTTGTCGAATTGCTCACCCGCAGAAGGATTTTCGTCCCGATCCTGCGGGTGACGGCCATCGAGCCGAATGCGGTGACCCTCAGCACCGGCAACGTGTCGCTGCGCCGGTTCGCCCAGCGGCCCGGCGAGGTGCTGGTCCTGGGCCAGGTCCTCGACACCCGGGTTCGCGTGGACGATCCCGAGCTGGAAATACTCAGCGGCACCGATGTCGTCGTGGTCGATCTGGGTATCGAGCAGGTGCGCTCACGGGACTGGCTGGTGACCAAGGTCGCGGTGCGCAACCACCGCAGGCTCGGCCGTCGTACCTCGATGCACATCGTCGACTGGCAGAACGTCGCGGGTCTGACCCCGTCGGCGCTGAACCTGCCCGGCCAGGGCGTGGCGCAGCTGCTGGCCCAGTTCGAGGGCCAGCGCCCCATCGAGGTCGCCGACGCCATCCGCGACCTGCCCGCCAAACGTCGCTTCGAGGTGGTCAGCGCCCTCGGCGACGAGCGGCTGGCCGACATCCTGCAGGAGCTGCCCGAGAGCGAGCAGGCCGAGCTGCTGGACCAGCTGGACACCGAACGCGCCGCCGACGTGCTCGAGGAGATGGACCCCGACGACGCGGCCGACCTGCTGG
This sequence comes from Mycobacterium sp., assembly GCA_023264765.1. Lineage (GTDB taxonomy): Bacteria > Actinomycetota > Actinomycetes > Mycobacteriales > Mycobacteriaceae > Mycobacterium. The sequence goes on from JAHFVC010000152.1 coordinate 12,414, forward strand.
CCGAGCTCGACTCGACCCGTGCCGAGCTCCTGCTGGCGCGGATGGACCCGGAGGATTCCGAGCCCGTCCGCCGACTGCTCAAGCACTCCCCCGACACCGCGGGCGGCCTGATGACCTCGCAGCCGGTGGTGCTGGCACCGGACACCACGGTGGCCGAGGCGCTGGCCCGCATCCGAGACCCCGACCTGACCCCGGCGCTGGCCTCGCTGGCGTTCGTGGTCCGTCCGCCGACGGCCACCCCGACGGGCCGTTACCTGGGTTGCGTGCACCTGCAGCGGCTGTTGCGTGAACCGCCGGCATCGCTGGTCAGCGGCATCGTCGACAAGAATCTGCCCAGCCTGACTCCCGAGTCCTCGCTGGCCGCGGTGACCCGGTACTTCGCCGCCTACAACCTGGTGTGCGGGCCCGTGGTGGACGCGGAGAACCATCTGCTGGGCGCGGTGTCGGTGGACGACGTGCTCGACCATCTGTTGCCGCACGACTGGCGGGTCAGCGCCGAGGAGCCCGAGCTGGGGGCCGCCCCATGAGCGAGCGCATCGACACCCCGCGGCTGTCCCGCAGGCGGCTCACCCCGCAGTTCGACGTCGAGGCCGCCGGCCGTTTCGGTGAGTCGTTCGCCAGGTTCCTCGGCACCGGCCGCTATCTGGCGATCCAGACCGTCTTCGTGGTCGTGTGGATCGCGCTGAACCTGTCCGCGGTGGGATTGCAGTGGGATCCCTATCCGTTCATCCTGCTCAACCTGGCCTTTTCGACGCAGGCCGCCTATGCCGCGCCGCTGATCCTGCTGGCCCAGAACCGCCAGGAGAACCGGGACCGGGTCGCGTTGGAAGAGGACCGCCGCCGCGCCGAACAGACCAAGGCCGATACGGAGTTCCTGGCCCGCGAGCTGGCCGCGCTGCGCCTGGCCGTCGGCGAAGTCGCCACCCGCGACTACCTGCGTCACGAGCTGGAGGATCTGCGCGACATGCTCGTCGAGCTGGTGCCGCCGAAGACCAAGAAGAAGAGCAAACATGCCCCGCCGCCGGTCGAAGCCGAGAGCACCGAGCCTGTCGAGATCGTTTCCGACAGCAATAGCTGACCATTGCCCCACCACAGCGATCCCGCAATGGGTATGGTGACTTGGTTCACAACCAGTCGGGCACCGCACAACTAGGACGGTTGAGTGTTCAGAGGGGGAAGCGCCGCCCGTGCGGCGGCGCGGCGCCTAGCAGGCCGAGCGGTCAGCAAGCCCGTATTCGGCATCGCGGTGCTCACACCGATCGTGCTTGCCGTGAGCGTGGGCGCCTCGGCTCCGTCGATCAAGCCGGTGCGCGACACCACGGTCACCACCCTGGCAGCGGTGGGTCCTGTCGTGCCCGACGACTCGGGCACCTCCATCGTCGCGGCCTTCAAGACGCCCCGCCCGTTCCGCATCGGCGGTGGCGCCCTGTCCGCTCCTCCGCCCGCCGTCGTCGTCAATTCGCCTGGCAGCCTTCGCATCCCGTCGATCACGCTGAACGCGTACCGCAATGCCGAACGCATGATGGCCGCCGCCGTGCCCGGCTGCGGGATGAGCTGGAACATTCTGGCCGGTATCGGCCGGATCGAGTCGATGCACGCCAACGGCGGCTCGACCGACGTCAACGGCACCGCGGTGCGGCCGATCTACGGCCCCGCGCTGGACGGCACCCTGTCGGGCAACGAGGTCATCGTCCAGAGCCGCAGCAACGACCGGATCAGCTACGCGCGGGCCATGGGGCCGATGCAGTTCCTGCCCGGCACGTGGTCGCGGTACGCCGCCGACGGCAACGGCGACGGTAAGGCCGATGTACAGAACGTGTTCGACGCGACCCTGGCCGCGGCCCGTTACCTGTGCAGCGGTGGATTGAATCTGCGTGACCCCAACCAGGTCATGACGGCGATCCTGCGCTACAACAACTCCGTCGCCTACGCCCAGAACGTGCTCGGTTGGGCGCGCGCCTACGCCACCGGCGTGGTGCCGGTGAACCTGCCGGCCATCACCGGTCCGGTGCCGCCGCTGGGCGATGCCCACCTGGACGCCAACCCCGAGGGCATCGGACCAGGTCTGCCGCTGAATGCGATCAGCCTGCCGTCGGGCGATCCGCTGGCGCTGACGCCGATCTTCGACGTGGGCCGCACCGACGTCGCCAGCCAGCTGCCGACCGCTCCCGGCCCCGGGCAGGGCGTGGCGCCGCAGCAGAACTGCGCGGTGTTCTGCATCGGCCAGAACGTGCCGGCGCCGGAACCCGCCGCACCCCCGGCGCCATTCAATCCGTTCGCCCCGCCGCCGGCGGCTCCGGTGTTCAATCCGTTCGCACCACCGCCGGCCGCTCCGGTTCCGGATGCGCCGCCCGCGCCGTTCACCGCGCCGCTGCCGGCCGCGGTGGTGCCCATCGCCCCGCCGCCACC
>JAHFVC010000153.1 GCA_023264765.1 Mycobacterium sp.
GCGCTCGACGTCGACGGCCAGCGCCTTCAGCGGAGAGATGTAGAGGACCCTCGTGCCCTTCAGGTCCGGCTCATGGGCCAGCCGGTCGATCGCCCACAGAAACGCCGCCAACGTCTTGCCCGACCCGGTCGGGGCGATGACCAGCGTGTTGTCGCCGTCCGCGATCGCCGACCAGGCGTTGGCCTGCGCAGCCGTCGGCTCGGCGAAGGTACCTGTGAACCAGCGCCGGGTCAGCGGACTGAACCGGCTCATCGGATCGGCGGGATTCACGTGTCCAGAGTGCCAGGGGGCACCGACAGGTGGGTCCGTGCTGCCACGTTTGCCCCGCACAAGTCGCTGACCAGCCATACTCTTGCCTGATCCGGCCGTGAGTGGGCGGCGGGTTCGGTGGAGGGTGACGTGACGTCGGCGACGGCAGTGTGTCGGTCCTGCGGGGCCGAGCCATCGGAAGGTGCTCGGTTCTGCGGTGCCTGCGGTGCGCGGCTTGCGGCAGTCACCGATGCTGCGGAGTACAAGCAGGTGACGGTGTTGTTCGCCGATGTGGTGCGCTCGATGGACATTGCGGCGGCCCTGGATATTGAGCGGTTGCGTGAGGTCATTGCCGAATTGGTGGGGCGTTCGGCAACAGCGGTGCAGCGTTACGGCGGGACCGTGGAGTACACCGGCGACGGGGTGATGGCGCTGTTCGGCGCCCCTGTTGCGTTGGAGGATCACGCTTTTCGGGGCTGTCTTGCCGCGCTGGCCATCCAGGAGGAGGCTAGCCGGTTGGCGGTTGAGGTGCGGCGCAGTGACGGTTTCGATCTTCGGGTGCGGGTGGGTCTGAATTCGGGGCGGGTGATCGCTGGGGAGATCGGGTCGGGCGCGCTAGGCTACCGGGTGACTGGCGAACCGGTTGGGATGGCGCAGCGGATGGAATCGGCGGCGCCTGCGGGCGCGGTGCTGTTGTCGGAGTCGACCGCGCGGCTGGTCGAACACCTCGTCGTTCTGGCCGAGCCGGAGTGGGTCCGCATCAAGGGAGCCGACGAACCGGTGCGTGCGCACCGATTGGTAGCGATCAGCCCGCACGATCGCATGGTCGGGCGCGCCGAGGCGAGCCTGGTCGGTCGGCGCTGGGAGATGGCGGCCCTCGACGCCCTTGCCGACCGCACCATCGGAGGCCGCGGCGGTGCGGTGAATGTGGTGGGACCGCCGGGTATCGGCAAGAGCCGGGTGGCCCGGGAGGCGGCGACACTGGCGGCAAGGCGCGGGCTCGAGGTGTTTTGGACCTTCTGCGAATCCCACGCCCGCGACGTCCCGTTCCAGGTGGTGGCCGGGCTGCTGCGGGCAGGCGCCGGGGTGGCTGACCTGGACGGCGAAGCCGCCCGGACCCGGGTCCGGGAGCAAGTACCCGCCGATGCCGATCCGCAGGATCTGCTGCTGCTCGATGATCTGCTGGGCATCGCCGACCCCGATGTGGCGCTGCCCCAGATCGACCCGGATGCGCGGCGGCGCCGGTTGACCGCGATGATCAACTCGGTGTCGCTGGCGCGCACTCAACCGGCGTTGTTCGTCATCGAGGATGTGCACTGGATCGATGCCGTCAGCGAGTCGATGCTGGCCGACTTCCTCACCGTGATCCCGCAGACCAAAGTGATGGTGCTGAACACTTCCCGTCCCGAGTATAAGGGTGCGTTGACGCGGGTGCACGATGCCCAGACGATAGCGCTTGCTCCACTGGATGATTCGGACACCACGGCCCTGATCGGTGAGCTGGTGGGCTCGGATTCCTCGGTCGGGGCCCTAGTGGCGGTCATCGCCGAGCGGGCGGCGGGGAACCCGTTCTTCGCCGAGGAGATGGTGCGCGAATTGGCGCAGCGCGGCGTGCTGGCCGGCGAGCAAGGCGGCTATGTTTGTCGCGCGGATGTCGCGGAGGTGAGCGTGCCGGCCACGGTGCAGGCGGCCATCGAGGCGCGCATCGACAGGCTGAGCATCCCGGCCAAGCAGACGTTGAACGCGGCGTCGGTGATCGGAGCCCGCTTTGGGGCGGATCTGCTCGCCTCGCTGGGGATCGATGCGGTGCTCGACGAGCTGCTCAGCGCGGAGCTGATCGATCAGGTGCGGTTCACTCCGAGCGCCGAGTATGCCTTCCGCCATCCGCTCATTCGCGCGGTGGCCTACGAATCACAACTCAAATCGGATCGCGCCGAGCTGCACCGACGCGTCGCGGCGGCAATCGAATCACGTGACCGGGCAGCGGCTGATGAAAATGCCGCCTTGATTGCCGAACACCTGGAGGCCGCCGTTGATCTGCACGCCGCGTATCAGTGGCATATGCGCGCCGCAACGTGGGCGACCGACCGCGACATCACCGCCGCGCGACAAAGTTGGGAGCGCGCCCTCGCGATCGCCGACGCAGTGCCCGCCCAGGACCCCAACCGGACAGGGATGCGCATCGCACCTCGGACCATGTTGTGCGGGATCGCCTGGCGAGTCCAGGTGAACGTGGCGGGCGATCGCTTTGAGGAGTTGCGGGAGTTGTGCACCGCCGCCGGGGACAAGGCGTCGCTGGCTATGGCGATGGCGGGACTGGTGATTGATCACGGGTTCCGGGGCCGGATCCGAGAGGCGTCGCGGCTGGCATCGGAGGCCTGGGCCGTCATCGAGTCGATCGACGACGCGACGTTGACGGTGGGACTGTCCTTCCCGGTGATCTATGCCAAGGGTCACAGCGGCGAGTGGTGTGAAACGCTGCGGTGGTCGCAAAGAGTTATCGACCTGGCCGACGGTGACCCGTCGAAAGGGAACTTCATGATCGGGTCTCCGTTAGCGCTCGCCTTTACGACGCGGGCTTTGGGCCGGTATTGCCTGGGTCGTCCGGGATGGCCAGAGGACCTGCGCCACGGCGTGGCCATGGCCCGCAACGCCGACCCGTTGTCGTACGCCATCGTTGTCGCGTACGTCTACTTCCCGGGAATACCGTTAGGCGTGCTGGCTGCCGATGATCGGGCGATGCGCGAGCTCGAGAATGCGCTGCGGATAGCCGAACGATCCAGTGACGATATGGCGTTGGTTTTCGCTGGGGCGATACCGGGCCTTGCGCTGGTGCACCGCCACACGGATGCGGAGCGTGACCGCGGACAGAAGCTGCTGGAGGAGGTCAGCGACGTGATTCTGCACCGCGGACACAGCCTGAGCGAGTTGCGGCTCATCAACGTGTACGTGGCACGTGAGAGGGCTCGACGCGGAGATCGCGATGAGGCGATACCGCTCATGCGCGCCGCCGTCGACGAACTGGTTCGCGAGGGACAACTGCTGTCGTGGGGTATCCCCGCCACAGGCGTTCTGGTGGAGACACTGCTGGACCGTAGGGCCGAGGGAGACGTGGCTGAAGCCGAGGCCGCGACCGAGCGGTTAGCGGCGGCGCCTGTCGACGACGATGTGGCGGTGCGAGACGTCTGGTTGCTGCGGCTGCGGGCTCTGATTGCCCGATCCCGCGGCGACGATGTCGCCTACCGGGACTTGGTGAGTCGCTATCACGCGATGGCGAAATCACTTGGCTTCGAGGGTCACATCGCCTGGGCCGAGGCGATGCTCGAGGGCGAAGAAAAGACGCAGTGACGTCGGCGACGGCAGTGTGTCGGTCCTGCGGGGCCGAGCCATCGGAAGGTGCTCGGTTCTGCGGTGCCTGCGGTGCGCGGCTCACGGCAGTCACCGATGCCGCGGAGTATAAGCACGTGACCGTGCTGTTCGCCGATGTGGAGCGGTCCATGGACATGGCGGCGGTCCTGGATATCGAGCGGTTGCGCGAGGTCATGACCGAGTTGGTGGAACGGTCGACCGCGGTGCTGCGCCGCTACGGCGGGACCGTGGAGTACAACGGCGACGGGGTGATGGCGCTGTTCGGCGCCCCGGTCGCGTTGGAGGATCACGCATTTCGCGCGTGCCTGGCCGCTCTGGAGGTCCAGGGCGAGGCGAGCCGCCTGGCGGCCGAGGTGAAGCAGTGCGACGGTATCGACTTCCGCGTGCGGGTGGGTCTGAATTCGGGACGCGTGATCGCCGGCGAGATCGGTTCGGGAGCATTCGGATACCGCGCAATCGGCGAGACGGTCGGGTTCGCGCAGCGGATGGAATCAGTGGCGCCCGCGGGCGGGGTGATGCTGTCGGAGACGACCGCGCGGCTCGTTGAGCACCATGCGGTGTTGGCTCAGCCGGAGCCCCTCCGCATCAAGGGGGCCGACAAACCGGTACGCGCATTCCGGCTTGTGTCGATCAGCGCACGGGGAGGCACGGCCGGGCGTGCCGAAGCAAGTCTGGTTGGTCGGCGCTGGGAGCTTGCGGCTCTGGATGCCACGGTGGACCGCGCACTGGGTAGCCGCGGAGGTGTGGTGAATGTGGTGGGGCCGGCGGGCATCGGCAAGTCCCGGGTGGCCCGGGAGGCGGAGGCATTGGCCACCTCGCGGGGCGTCGACGTGGTGTGGACTTTCTGCGACTCGCATGCTTCCGAGATTCCCTTCCACCTCGTGACCCAGCTGCTGCGTGCGGTGATCGGCGTGGCCGACCTCGAGGGCGCCCCAGCCCGGGCGAGACTCCGCGACCGGCTTCCCGACGCCGACCCGCAGGATCTGCTGCTGCTCGATGACCTGCTCGGTTTCGCCGATCCGGAGGTGCCACTACCTGCGATCGATCCGGGTGCGCGTCGACGCCGGTTGACCGCGATGATCAACACCGCTTCGCTGGCACGAAAGACAGCGGCGTTGGTGATCATCGAGGATGTGCACTGGATCGATGTGGTCAGCGAGTCCATGGTGGCGGAGTTTCTGTCGGTCGTTCCGCGCACGCCGTTGATGGTGCTGATCACCGCGCGCCCGGAATACCGGGGTGAGTTGTCGCGGATTTCCGGCGAGCAATCGATAGTACTTGCACCGCTGAGTGATTCGGATATCGCGGTGCTGCTCGGCGAGCTGCTGGGATCGGATTCGTCGCTCGACGAGGTAGCGGCCATCATCGTCGACAGGTCGCACGGGAACCCGTTCTTCGCCGAGGAGATGGTGCGGGAGCTGGTACAGCGCGGGGCGTTGCGCGGTGAGCTGGGGGACTACGTGCGCTATGCCGACGTTGCCGAGCTCAACGTGCCAGCGACGGTGCAGGCCGCCATTGAGTCGCGCATCGATCGGCTTGGCCTCCCGGCCAAGCGGACGTTGACCGCGGCAGCGGTCGTCGGCGCCCGCTTCGGCGAGGAACTGCTCGCAGCGCTCGGAGTCGATCCGGTCTTCGACCAATTACTCAGCGCGGAGTTGATCGACCAGGTGCGGTATAAGCCGACCGCCGAGTACGCATTTCGGCACCCGCTGGTCCAGGCCGTCGCCTACGAGTCGCAGTTGAAATCGGATCGCGCGCAGTCGCATCGCCGGCTGGCCGCTGCCATCCAGGAACGGGCACATGGGGCACTGGAGGAGAACGCCGCGCTGATCGCCGAACACCTTGGCGCGGCCGGTGACCTGCACGCGGCGTATGGCTGGCATATGCGGGCAGCGGCGTGGTCGGCCAAGCGCGATTTCAGCGCTGCCCGGCTCAGTTGGGAGCGAGCGCGCGGAATCGCTGACGGGTTGCAGGCCGACGACCCAGGGCACGTGGCGATGCGCATCGCCCCCCGCACCATGCTGTGCGTCACCGACTTTCATGCCATCCGGGAAAGCTCGGGCCGCTTCGCAGAGCTGCGGGATTTGTGCACTGCGGCCGGGGACAAGGTCTCGATTGCGATCGGCATGACCGGGCTGGCGACTGAGCTCTTCTACTCTGGGCGTTCGCGTGAAGGGGCGCAGCTAGCATCGGAGCAGATGGCGCTTCTCGAGTCGATCAACGACTCCACCTTGACCGTCGGGCTATCTTTCCTGGCGTTCGTGAACTGGTTCGACAGCGGTGAATTCGGCGAGCTCATGCGATGGTCGGAAATCGTTATCGACCTTGCCGAGGGTGATCCGAGCAGGGGTGCCGGCTTTGGTATGGGATCGCCGTTGGCGGCCGCGTTGGCGCTTCGCGGCGCTGCTCGGTGCTGGCTGGGCCGGCCCGGGTGGCGTCAAGACCTCCAGGATGGGCTCGCGATGGCTGGAAACAGCGATCCGGGGACCCGTGCACTTCTGCTGGGCTGGACCTGCGTCCTGGAAATCTGCTGGGGGGTGCTTCGGGCCGATGATTCCGTGCTGAATGCGGTCGAGGAGGCGGTGCGGACCGCCGAAGCTACGAGTAACGACTTCGGATTGGGCATGGCCGAGTACACGTTGGGTGCCGTACTTCTCTATCGGGACAGCGCAGCTGACCGCCTCCGCGGGTTGCACATGATGGCCCCGACCGAAGACATGTGGAATGACCGTGGCCCCCACTTGTTAGCGGTCACCAAACTGCTGGCCAGCCGGGAGCGAGTCAGGCGCGGCGACTACGACACGCCCATTCCGTTGATGCGCCAAGTCGTTGACGAGCTGTGTGATGCGGGGCGGATTCCGTTAGGCGTCTGGGGCGTCGGCCTTCTGGCGGAGGCGCTGGTCGCGCGTGGTGCCGACGCCGATCTGTCGGAAGCTCAACTCGAGATCGAGCGGTTGGCGAATCTGCGAGGCGAACACGCTGCGGCGATGCTCGAGATCACGATCCTGCGGCTGCAGGCTCTGCTGGCGGGGGCCCGCGGCGACGTTTCGTACGGCGATCTGGCGGGTCGTTATCGCGCGATGGCGGAATCCCTGGGCTTTGACGGACATATCGACTGGGCTCGGGACATGATCGAGGCCGGGCATTAGTCCGACGGTCGAAAGTGGATCGGTGGTGAGCTGATGGCAGCGGACGTGGCGTGCGGGTCGTGCGGCATCCGGCTGCGGGATGACGCCAGATTCTGCCACCAGTGCGGTGCTTCGACCGCCCTGTCGGGCGACGCCGCGGAGTACAAGCAGGTGACGGTGTTGTTCGCCGACGTGGTGCGTTCGATGGATATGGCGGCGGCCCTGGACATGGAGCGGTTGCGCGAGGTCATGACCGAGTTGGTGGAACGGTCGACGTCCGTGCTGCGCCGCTACGGCGGGACCGTGGAGTACAACGGCGACGGGGTGATGGCGCTGTTCGGCGCACCGGTCGCGTTGGAGGATCACGCATTTCGCGCGTGCCTGGCCGCCCTGGAGGTCCAGGGCGAGGCGAGCCGCCTGGCGGCCGAAGTCAAACATCGTGACGGTATCGACTTCGGCATCCGGGTGGGTTTGAATTCCGGACGCGTGATCGTCGGCGAGATCGGCTCGGGAGCATTCGGATACCGCGCTATCGGCGAGACTGTCGGTTTGGCGCAGCGGATGGAGTCAGTGGCGCCCCCGGGCGCGGTGATGCTGTCGGAGTCGACGGCGCGGCTCGTCGAAAACACAGCGAGCCTCGCCGAGCCCGAGTGGACGCATATCAAGGGCGCAGACGAACCGGTGCGTGCGCACAGACTGCTGACAATAAGGCCTGGGGATAGACCGCTCGGACGCGCCGAGGCGAGGCTGGTGGGCCGGCGCTGGGAAATGGCCGTTCTGGACGCGATCGCGGAGCGCGCGGTCGACGGGCGCGGTGGTGTGGTGCGCCTGGTGGGGTCACCGGGTATCGGCAAATCCCGGGTTGCCCGGGAGACCGCCGCACTGGCGGCTGAACGCGGAGTGGACGTGATCTGGACCTTCTGTGGATCACACACCGTCGAAATTCCTTTTCATGCCGTGAGCCAGTTACTGCGAGCAGGTACTGGCGTGGCTGGGCTGGACCCCGAGCCCGGGAGGCGACGGTTGCGTGCCCTCATACCCGACGCCAATCCGCAGGACCTACTACTGCTCGATGATCTGCTCGGCATTGCCGACACCGATGTGCCATTGCCGCAGATCGATCCCGATGCGCGGAGGCGGCGGCTCACCGCACTCATCAATACCGCGTCCCTGGCACGGACCGATCCGGCGCTCTTCATCATCGAGGACGTGCAGTGGATCGACGCGGTCAGCGAGTCGATGCTGGCAGACTTTCTCGCGGTCGTTCCCCGCACGGCCGCGATGGTTCTGATCACCTTCCGGCCCGAGTATGACGGTGCCTTCGCGCGGATGCCCGCAGCGCAAACGATAGCGCTTGGCCCCCTTGGCGATTCGGACACCGCTGCCTTGCTCAGCGAGCTGCTGGATTCAGACCCCTCGGTTGGCGAACTGGCCACGGTTATCGGGGAGCGGGCCGCCGGGAACCCGTTTTTCACCGAAGAAATGGTTCGGGAGTTGGCACAGCGCGGCGTGCTGACCGGTGCACACGGCGGCTATGTGTGCAGCGCTGACGTCACCGATCTCAGCGTTCCGGTTACCGTGCAGGCTGCCATCACCGCACGAATCGACCGGCTCAGTGAGCCGGCCAAGCGAACGCTCAACGCAGCCGCGGTGATTGGGGCGCACTTCGGGTCTGAGTTGCTCGCCACGTTGGGAGTCGACCCGACGTTGGACGAGCTGCTCGAGGTGGAGCTGATCGATCAGGTGCGGTTCACCCCGACCGCCGAGTACGTCTTCCGCCATCCCCTGATCCAAACGGTTGCGTACGAATCCCAGCTGAAATCAGATCGCGCCGTGTGGCACAGACGCCTGGCCGCCGCAATCGAGCAACGTGCACCCGATTCGGCCGAGGAGAACGCCGCACTGATAGCCGAACACTTGCAGGCCGCTGGTGACCTGCACGCGGCGTATTTGTGGCATATGCGCGCCGGCGCTTGGTCAGCCAGCCGCGAGATCCTGGCGGCCCGGCTCAGCTGGGAGCGGGCGCGCCGGATAGCCGACCAACTCCCCGACGACGACCAGGGGAAGCTGTCGATGCGTATCGGCCCCCGCACGATGCTCTGTGCCACGGACTTTCATGCCAGCGCTGCCCAGGAGAGTCGGGGTCGATTCACCGAGCTGAGGGAGTTGTGCAGCGCAACCGGAGATAAGGTCTCGTTGGCCATCGGTATGACGGGCCAGGTCACCGAGTTCCTCTACGCCGGTCGCCCCAGGGAAGCGGCAGCGCTGGCGTCCGAGCAGATGGCCCTGCTCGAATCGATCGGTGATGCCACTCTGACGGTCGGACTGTCGTTCCCGGCGTTCGCCAGCTGGTTCGATCAAGCTGAATTCGAGGAGATCTCGCGGTGGACCCAGAGGGTTATCGACTTGGCCGCCGACGATCCCACGACGGGCGCCGGGTTCGGTTTGGCATCACCGCTGTCGGCCGCGATCGCTTTCCGCGGAATCGCCCGGTGGTGGCTGGGCCGACCCGGCTGGCGCGAAGACCTCCATAACGCCGTCGTGATGGCCCAAGGGGTCGATCTGGCGACTCTCGCGTTCATCCTCGCCTGGACTTACAGCATCGAGATCGCCTATGGGGTAATCGAAGCCGACGACGCCGCGATCAGAGCGAGTGAGGAGGCGGTCCAAACCGCCAAGAGCTTCGGTAACGACAACGCGGTGACTCTGTGCGAGTACGGATTGGGCCTGGCTTTGCTGTATCGCGAAGACCCGACCGAGCGGCGGCGTGGGCTGGAGCTGATGGAGGAAGCCCTCGTCATGTTGCGGGTGCGGGTTCCCTCCTTGGTTCCGGTCACCGGGTTGTGGGTTGCCCGGGAAAGGGCCAGAGTCGGCGATCGCAATGCCGCCATCGCGCTGATGCGGGAGGCCTTCGACGAGCTGTACGGGAAAGGCCGGCTAGGGTATGCCGTCGCCGGGACCGTAATTCTGGTGGAAGCATTGATCGAGCGCGGCGGCGATGGTGACGTGGCCGAAGCTCAAGCGACGATCGACCGGTTGGCAAGTGGGCAGGGCAAGTACGATTCGGCAATCTTCGACATCACGCTACTGCGATTGCGCACAATGGTGGCCCGGGCCCGCGGCGATCACGATCTTCACCACGAGTTGGTGACTAGATATCGCGCGATGGCGGAATCGCTTGGATTCGACGGGCATATCGGGTGGGCCAGGGCACGGATCGACGGAGGGGCTTAGCTGGCGGCGGACTTGGCCCAGTAGTAGCGCACCGCCGCCGTGGAATTTCAGTGGCCCGCTACTGAGCCCGTTCGACCGGGCGGGGGCCACGATTGTCCTGCCGGACGACACGCGGAAGGAACGTTGATGAAGAACTCGACCAAACTGCCGCTGTCCAGGGCAGCGGGTCACGGTGAACGTCGACGTGACGGAAGTCCGCCGGTGAGAATGATGTCCGCGGCTTCGACGCCCAGATCAGTTGTGTCGATCGATCCGTGCGACGGTTCCATCCAGTAGTGCCTGCGCTGGAAGGCATAGGTGGGCAAGTCGACCCGCTGTGCGCCGTCCAACATGGCCGCCCAGTTCGGTGACGCCCCGGCCACGTGAGCCTCGGCCACCGACAGCAGAAACCGGCGCATACTGCCTTCGTTGCGTCGAAGTGTGCCGAACACGCTGTGGCCGTCGGAATAGTCCTCTAGCGACGCGTCCAAGCCTGCGGTCAGGACCGGGTGTGGGCTGGTTTCAACAAAGGTGCGGTATCCGTGTTCATAGGCCCATCGGACTGCTTGCTCGAACAACACGGGCTGCCGCAGGTTGGCGAACCAGTAGTCACCCTCGAGAATCGACGTGTCCAGCCCAGCGCCGGTGACCGCGGAGATGAAGGTGATGTCGCTGACGCGTGGCCGCAGACCCGAAAGTGCTTCGCGCATTGGGTCCCGCAGTTCCTCTACGTGGGCGGAGTGCGAGGCGTAGTCGACGGGAATCCGGGTGGCCATCACATCGTCCCGCTCACACGCGGCCATGAGGGCGTCCAACGCGGCTGCATCTCCCGTGACGACGGTTGACGACGGACCGTTGTGCGCGGCAATGGAGATCGACTCATGCCATCGATCGATCAACGCGGCAACCTGCTTGACGGGCAGCGGAATCGAGACCATTCCGCCGGCTCCCGTGATCGCGATGATCGCCCTGCTTCGCAGGGCCACGACCTTCGCGGCGTCTCGCAATGACAGGGCGCCGGCGATGTACGCGGCGGCGATCTCGCCCTGCGAATGTCCGATCACGGCGTCTGGCTGAATTCCCGCCGCCCGCCATTGCGCGGCCAGCGACACCATCACTGCGAACAGGACGGGCTGCAGCACGTCCACCCGGTCGATCGGGTAGCCGGTGCCGCCTCGTACGACGTCGATCAGCGACCATTCGACGAACTCGGCGAGTGCGGCGTCGCAGCGTCGCATCTGATCGGCGAATGCGGGCGCGGAGTCCAGCAGATCAACTGCCATGCCCGTCCACTGCGAACCCTGGCCGGGAAACACGAATACGGTGCCTCCCGTGGCAGCGACCTTCCCGACCGCGACGTTGGGCGACGGGACGCCGGAGGCTATCGCGGCCAACCCACTCAACAACTCCTCACGCCCCGCTCCCACCGCGACGGCTCGGTGGTCAAACGAGGCCCGGGTGGCGACCAGGGAGAACGCCACATCGTTGGGATCCATGTCGGGGTGCTGCTCGACGAATCCGTGTAACCGACCTGCCTGGTCGGCCAGTGCCGTTGCCGATTTCGCGGACAACACCCAGGGCACGACCCGGGAGGGATCATCGACCGGCTTCAGAGCCGCGCGCTCCACCGGCGGCTCTTCCAGTATGACGTGGGCATTGGTCCCGCTGATCCCGAACGACGACACTGCGGCACGCCTCGGTCGATCGGGGCGGTCCGGCCACGGGCATGCGCTGTCGACCACCTTCATCGTCTCGGACGACCAATCCACCTGTGGCGTCGGCGAATCCAGATTCAATGTCGCAGGTACCAAACCGTGCTCCATCGACTGCATCGCTTTGATGATGCCGGCGATACCGGCAGCCCACTGGGTATGCCCGATGTTGGACTTGACCGAACCGATCAGCAACGGTTGCGCCGATGAGTGGGCCTTGCCGTAGGTCTCCAGCAACGCTTGGGCTTCGGCCGGGTCTCCGATCCGCGTGCCGGTGCCGTGCGCCTCGACGACGTCGATGTCTCCCACCGTCAGGTCCGCCGCATGCAGTGCCCGTCGAATGACCCGCTGCTGCGCTTGGCAGTTGGGAGCGGAGAGCACATCGGACGCTCCATCTTGTCCGACGGCGGTGCCGCAGATGAGCGCACGCACCGGATAACCGAGCGTGCGTGCTCGGGACAGCGTGGCCAGCACCAGAACGGCGGCACCCTCGGAGACGCCGAACCCGTCGGCCGACGCGGCGAACGGCTTGGATCGGCCATCCTCGGATAGCGCGCCCTGCCGGCCCAGGCCCACAAATACGCTGGGTGAACACACCACGGTCGCCCCGCCCGCCACCGCAAGATCACACTCGTTCGAGCGAAGCGATTGTGCTGCGAGGTGCACCGCCACCAAGGACGACGAGCAACCGGTGTCAACTGACAGCGCCGGACCCTGCAGGCCCAGGGTGTAGGACAGACGGGCCGATGCGACACAGACCGTGGTACCCGTTGCCAAGTAGCCTGCAAATCCGTCCGCCTCTTGGCAAATTCGGGGTCCGTACTCCTGAGCGCTCAAGCCGATGAACACGCCGGTATCACTGCCGCGAAGTGAAGCCGGGTCAATACCCGCCCGCTCCAACGCTTCCCACGTCACCTCGAGGAGGAGTCGCTGCTGCGGCTCCATACCTTGAGCTTCTCGCGGATCGATCCCGAAGAACGCCGGATCGAAATCGCCGACATCCGACAGAAACGACCCTGCGCGCACGTAGGTGGCCCCCGGTGAGTCAGGGTCGGGGCCGCACAGCACGTCCAGATTCCACCCGCGATCGGTGGGAAACTCCGGGACGGTATCGCGTTCCTCGATCAGTAGCCGCCACAAATCATCAGGCGAGTTCACATCACCGGGGAAGCGACAGCCCACGCCCAGGATCGCAATCGGCTCTGCGCGACGTTGGCACCCGTCGGCGTCGCTGTGATCTGCCATCGCTACTCCGTTCGGTCCGAGCCGGGGTGCCCGCTTCCGGCGACATGAAATGGCTTGCGGTGTACTGTTTTTGCCGCGACATGGATGAAGAAGTCCGACGTCGACTGCTGGTAGCACTCCTCGAAGTCACCGTATGTCCGCACCGTCACAAAGCCCGCATCGCACATCAGGCCACGGACGTAGGCTTTTCGCAGGGGGAACACGTTCAGGGTGTAGTGACGACCGTCGGGGAACGAATATTTGAAGCGCGCGAGACCGTCGTCGATGTGTTCCGGCGCCACGGTCACCCGGTCGCCGCAGTAGTAGTAGTACTTGTGGTGGATTGCGCTGTTCAACTCCCGCCAATCGGCCTGGACGGTGTTGAGGACGACCCCACGCCTCCTACCGTTCTCACGAGCCTTTTCAAGCATGGTTGCCGAGCCGTCGATGCTGGTTGCGTCGAAACCGGCCACCGACAGGCGGACGGAATGAAAGCCGGTGCCGGTCGCGACATCGGCAACACTGTGCCGGTGGTGGGCTCGCAGGACGTCGGCGAAGAAGTGACCCTCGGACCTGGCCCGCGCATCCCAATCGATCAATTGATCCCATCTGTCGACGAAACCTGACACGAACTCTGCCTCTGCCCGATACAGATCGGAATCGCGTTCTGCCAACGGGTCATCGCCGTAATTCTGTTCGACCGAATGCGTGTCCGCGCTGTTGTGCAGAGTCACCGTTGCCCTCATCGTCGGACTCCATTCACGTTTCGCATCAGTGGCCGGCCTTCAGCCCCTCGATCGCAATCGTCACTCGCGCCGGGCAGTGAAGCCTCAGTGGACCGCTACTGCAATCCCACGGAAGAACCGGCTTCGGATGTGGCAGTGGACAGCAAGGAAGGCCCACGAATCCTCAGCTGCGGCAGTTGGGTTCTGCATCGCCCGGGCTCAGGCGATGGACGGGGGTGAGCGCTAACTCCGGCCAGTCCCCCCAGCAGGCCGGAGCTAGCGCTCACTGGCTTTTCTGCGTCGGCCGTCCGCTTGTGTCAACTGAAGTGCGTTTCGCGTGCTGATCCGTTGAATCCGTCTGGACTTCAGTGGCTTTGAGCACTTTGTTGAACGAGTGGGGGCGGTGTACTGCCGTCGACGTCCGGCCTGCTCCGGTTGAGGAGATAGGCCTGGCCGCCTTGGGTGCGCCGGAACTGACCGTCCTCCGGTCGACAGTCGTTCTCCGACCGGCGTTCGCGCTCGTTCGAGACCCGGGGCCGAAGGGCGGATCGAGAACGTTGGGCAACAACGGTAGGCCGGAGGCGTGAAGCACGACGTTGGCCGCACTCACCACATTGACTACTACCCAGAACGCCGGGATGAAGACGAAGAAGAGTCCGAAGCCAAGCGCGGCGTGGAAGAGCTCGGGAATGGGGCGTGGTAATGAGTTGAGAAAATCGCTGAAATCGTAGATCGACAGACTCGAAGCTCTGTGGTGTGGGTTGGCAGCGGCGGCGCTCGCTACTCGTTGTTTGGGTAGCGGAGGAGGCTGGTCGGCGATCGCAACCAGGGCGACCTCTACGACGCGAACCGCGGGGCCATCGGTTCGCGCAGTGTCAATGTTCGGTGTTGCCGTGATCAGGCCCAACACCAGGATGCCTGCGCTGGCGAAGGCGACGCCCGATCCGCAGATTCTGGCCATGGTTAAATCGTCGTCCGGATTGGCAGGGACGTCTTCAGTAGTGCACTACTGCAATCAGCGGGGTGGGCGAGTCACCAGTGCGGCGAGCTCCTCACGGCTGGTGCTTCCGGTCTTGGCCATGGCTCGCAGCACATGACTTTCGACGGTGCGGACCGACAGTGTCAGGCGCTCGGCAATCGCGCGGTTGGACAGCCCCTGAC